>JBDRRK010000009.1:0-26914 GCA_043825775.1 archaeon | reverse complement strand
TGAAATACTAAAGTCAGAATTTAAATTTCCAATATAATTTGCATTTGGAATACTAATATAATCACCTTTTCCATCAAAATCATAAGCACCAAATCCATCATAACCACCAGTTCTATTCCATGTTGGACCACTAGTGCCATTATAAACTGGAGTTCCATTATTTCCTAAAGCATAATCTTTAGTTGTTCCATTAGCAGAAGTAGCACTTGTACTTCCACCTTCAAAAGGTAAATTAAACAAAGTAATAGATGTTCCATTCAAATACCAATTATAAATATTTTTAACAGAATCCCCATCTCCATCTGCAATACTCTGATTATAAACAGTTAGATTATCCACAGTCAAATTATTAACACTTGAAGCATTCAACAAAGGAGTTGTATGTGTTGGGGGATTTGTTCCATCCAATATTTCAATAATAAATTCTTCCTCAGAAGTATGAGGAGTTATCCATTCCATATAATCAACTAAACCATCTTCATTAGTATCATAACCATCAAAAGCAAAAGGAACATTACTCCCATTAACAATCCAATACAACTTAACTCTAGAAAGTTCAACATCCTTAATAGTTGTAAAAGTTAAAATATTTTCATAATGAAAATCAGAACTTACAACAACTCTCTTCCCATTAATTAATTCCTCTTCAACAGCAATAGGACCTGGTGTATAATACTCAACCTCAACCTCTTCAACCACTTCATCAATAAATAAAGTTACATTCTCTTGAACATCAGCAATTGCAAATCCAAATATCTTAAAGAAAGAGAAGAAACTCAATGCAACTGGTTTTTCAACCAAATCAGTATCCCCTATAGGAACAAATCCTTTACCTACATCAGCTTTCAATTTAGAATTAGAAACTTCAAACTGAGTATTACCAATAATTTCCCTAACGGAAACATTCTCTGCTTCTTTAGGTAACTCAACTTCCAAAGTACCTTCACTACTCAACTTAACTCTTTTAACATTTCTTACTTGCTGATTAATAACAACATTATATTGAGTTAAACTTTCAGAATCATTAAATATAGTTTCATTAAGAGTAATATTTAACTCAATTGTCTCATTAGCAAGATTAAATTGAGTTTCATTAAACAGAGTAATATTTTCAAAAGTTAAATTTAAATCAACTACAGTTTCATTCAAAGTAATATTAATCTCTTCAATAGTATCATTAATTGGTATTTCAATAGTTTCATTCACAACAAAAGACTCATTGATTGGTATTTCTACTGTCTCATTCAATTCAATTGTATCATTAAAAGGAATCTCAACAGTCTCATCAACTTCTTCAACAACAAAAGTAGTTGAATCAACAACAGTCTCATTTACAACCAAATCAACATAACCAGTTCCAATACTAATAAACTCTATTAAACTCAAATCTACTACAACTTGATCACCAACAACAATAGTATCTAAATCATAAACTTCCTCATTTAAACTAATTCTAACAAAACTACTATTCAAACTCCAATTATTATCCCAATCAAAGTATACACTCTCTTCCAATGTAACATTTCCAATAAAACTAAATCCAAGTAATACTAAACCAACTATCAAAATAGCCCCGATATTCCATTTAATTAAATTTTCATTTCTCATCTTTTTTCATAGCTCTGTTATACACAGTCCAAATAGTTCTATCATCTCTCTCCAATAATTGTCCAATCTCATGCAAACTCATTTTCTTTTTAAGATAAACAACAACACTTTCTAATGGAGAATAATTACTTCTAAAAACTTCAAAAGGGATATAAACCTCATCAGAAACAATTTCAAACCTTACAGGCATTTTTTTCTTAGCTGTATCATAAGCAATCCAAATATTTTTCTCATTCCTACCAAGAATCTCAGCAATTTCTTTAAAGGAATACTCTTTATTTTCTCTTAAATACTTAACAACAGCCTGCAAAACAGTAACTTTTGCATTTACAATAGAAATAGGAAACCCTCTTCTGCTAAACTTTTGCTTTACTTGTTCAAGAATGGTATCAATCTCTGCTTGAGACCTACCTCTAAGTATCTCTACTACACTCTCTACCTCTTTTTTTAAACTAACCATGATTAATAAACCATATTATGTAAGTAAATATTTATAAACATTACGGTATAATGTAAGTAACACATTTTTAAGAAATTTCTAATAAATTCTTATAGATCAATGATATTTATAAAGCTTATGGTTATTTGTAAGGTAAAAAACATACTTTGTAAGTAAATAAACCATATATTGTAAGAATTAAACCATAATATGTAAGTTTTATTAATAACTATATTTGAAATAACAAGTCTAAAAATGCATATTTTGTAGTCTTTTTATTCTCTTATCTATTGGAGGGTGTGTACTAAATAAGTTCACAATACCTTTAGCAGAAAAAGGATTTACAATAAATAAAGAAGCACCAGCTTCATTCCCTTTCAAGGGATGAGTTTTATTTCCTTGATGTAATTTTTCTAGTGCTCTAGATAAACCCCTAGAATCCTTCAAAAGTTTTGCAGCATTTTCATCAGCCATAAATTCTCTAGTTCTTGAAATAGCCATTTGAATTATAACTGCAATAATTGGGGTAACAATTCCCATAAACAACAAACCAAGAATATTATCTCTTCTACCAAAAATTGCACCAAACCTTGCAAACATTCCAATAAAAGAAATAACTCCTGCTACAGTAGCTGCAATTGTAGCAATTAATATATCCCTATTTTTAATATGCGAAATCTCATGAGCAATAACTCCTTCCAACTCATTATGATCAAGCAATTCCATAATCCCTGTAGTAACTGCAACTACTGCATTATTAGGATTTCTACCTGTTGCGAAGGCATTAAAACTTGCACTATGCACAATAAAAACTTTTGGCATTGGTAATTTAGCCTTTTCAGCTATCTCTTTAACCATTGAATACAACTTACTATACTCTTTCTTATCAGCTTCCTTAGCCTTATACATTGCCAAAACAATCTTATCAGAAAAGAAATATGAACCAAAATTTATCAACACTGCAACAACTAATCCAATAACTAAACCAACTTCACTACCCAATAAATACCCTGCTACTAAAAAGATTCCGGTCAGCCCACCCAACAAAAGTGCAGTCTTAAAATGATTCTCAATCATATTAGAAAATAACTAAATCCTCTTTAAAAAGATTACGAACTTTCCATTTCAACATATTCATCATAAACATCAGGGAATGATTTCCATTCAACTCTTCCATCCTCCACATAAGGTTCTATAGCCTCTAACCAATCCTTAGTAACCTCTTCATCCATACTATTACCAATACTCTCAGCAACATAATAAAGATTTATTCTATCATTTCTACTATACTCTAAATATTCATCTAAAATATCAATATACAAACTAACATCATTTTCATCAAAAACAGCTTTTTCTCTTCCAAAATCACCTGAAACCCTTTGCTCATAAAATCCTTCAATAACTCCATCTGAAGAAAATATAACTAAATCACCATCTGGATCATTCACTAACCAATCTCTTGCAGTAGAAACTCTCCATGGATGAACGATATCTTTTACTTCATTAGGATAAATATCATGATAATTCTTAAGAATTATACTATCACTCAAATATTCTTTAGGCCTTTTATCTTCAGGTAAAGATTGTAAACACATAGAAACTCCACCAGTTGTAAATTCAAAACCAGCATCAATTGCAGCTTGAACCCAATCTAGCTCAGAACAAATTCCAGAAACATGCCTTACTTCATGTCCAAAAACTCTTTCAATATCTTCTTTCTGTTCAATTAAATCAGCAACAAACTGTTCTTGTGTATAACCTTTTTTTTCAGCTTGAAAACCTAAATCAGCATGAACACCAACACCATGTCCTCTTTCATACATCTCTAAAATAACATTATCTCCCCATTTCTCACTCGCTTCAACAAACTCAGGACTAAATTCAAATGTACCTATTGCATTATACTCTTCTAATATATCTGCAGTCTCTCTAGTTAATTCAGCCCATCTATTAAACTGCATTTCATTATCAATTGCATCATCCCATCCTTCAATATGAATCATAAAACCCAAATATAATTTACCCTGACCAACATCATTACAATCCTCAACACACATTTTATTTTTAAACTCCAAATCCTCACAAATACCATTACCCCATAACATTTTAGGTTCAACATCTTCAACACTACTACATGCACTAATCAAAAAAATAAACAATAATAGTATCAAAATTTTCTTCATAAAAATCTTAAACCTTTAGTGATATAAAAACTTAACTAAAGAAAACTTTATAATTCTAACAAATATCAACAAATTATGGCTTATGATATAATTATTGGTAGAACAGAAGCAGATAGAAAAAAATTTGGAGATAAAGGAACTATCTTTCTAGGAAAAGGTTATGTTAAAATGGGTCAAACAACCTCTCTATCCAACAGTATTTTCATGGATGTAATCCGTTCTCATGTAATCTTTGTCGTTGGAAAAAGAGGCTCAGGGAAGAGCTACTCAGCTGGGGTTATAGCAGAGAGTATGGTTAATCTTCCAGATGAAATCTCAAAAAATCTATCAATTATAATGTTAGACACAATGGGAATTTACTGGACAATGAAATATCCTAATGAAAAAGATGCAGACTTATTAGAAGAGTGGAAACTAAAACCAAAAGGATTAGAAAAAATAACAATATTTGCTCCAATAGGGTACTATGAAAAAGCAAAAGAACAAGGGATTCCAGTAGACCAACCATTTGCAATAAAAGCTTCTGAATTAACAGGAGAAGATTGGAGATTAGCTTTTGAACTTTCAACCTCTCATCCAGTATCTATCTTAATAGAAAAAACATTAGGAGATTTTGCAGAAAAAAAAATAGATGATTTTAATATAGATGAAATAATAAGAGCAATAAAACTAGATCATGATTTTTCAAATGAAACAAAAACAGAAGCAGTTAACAGGTTTAAAATAGCAAAAAGGTGGGGATTATTCTCAGAACAAGGAACAAAAATAGATGTTCTAATCAAAGGTGGAAAAGTTTCAGTTCTTGACGTATCTGCCTACGCAACAGAAGAAGGTGGTTGGGGAGTAAAATCATTAGTTATAGGCCTTATAGCAAAAAAAGTATTCATAGAAAGAATGATTTCAAGAAAATTAGAAGAAATAGAAGCAATAAAATCAGGATACAGCTACTTCCAACTTGAAGAAGAAATAAAAGAAAACCAAAAACCACTAGTCTGGTTTATTATTGATGAAGCCCATGAAATGCTTCCAGCAGAAGGAAAAACAGCAGCAACAGAAGCATTAGTAACAATATTAAGGGAAGGTAGACAACCTGGATTATCTTTACTACTAATTACACAACAACCAGGAAAAATTAACACCGATGTTATGACCCAATCAGATATTGTTCTTGCACATAGATTAACAGCAAAAAAAGATGTTGATGCATTAAACTCAATGATGCAATCTTATTTAGGAGAAACACTAACTGGCTACTTAAATATGTTACCAGCAGAAAAAGGAGCAGCAATACTTCTCGATGATAATTCAGAACGGCTATATCCAATGAGAGTAAGACCAAAATTTTCATGGCATGGTGGAGAAGCACCAACTGCAATGAAATACAAAAAATCATTAAACCTAAAGATATAAAATGTACAACAGAAAAGATTCTTATTATACAAAAGCAAAACAAGAAGGATTTAGAGCAAGATCCTCTTATAAACTTTTAGAAATACAACAAAAATATAAAATAATAAAACCAACAGATTCTGTCTTAGACATCGGTTGTGCTCCAGGATCTTGGTTACAAGTTGTAAAGAAATTAACAAGGGGATATATTCTAGGAATTGATATTGTAAAAATAAAACCCATGAGAGGAATAAATTTTATACAAGAAGATATTAACAAATTCAAAATAGATAAGAAATTCAATACAGTACTTTCTGACATTGCACCAAAAACAACTGGAATTCGACATTTAGATCAAGAACAATCCTATGAACTTACAGAACAATCCTATGAAGTTGCAAAAAAATATCTAAAATATGGAGGAAACTTTGTAGTAAAAACTTTCCAAAGTGAAAATACTCAAAAACTAATAAGAAAAATGAAACCTCATTTTAAACTTGTAAAAACTTTTGTTCCTAAATCAACAAGACCTTCTTCAAAAGAAATTTATATCATAGCACTTGGAAATCAACACAAATCCTAAACTTCCCAGGAGAGTACTGACCACATTTAACAATCTTCAACACTTTAATCTTTCCTTTAATTTTCTTCAATGCAACATCAGGTATTTCTGATTCATGTAAAAAATCATAAAAGTGCACTATTCCCTTTTTCTTAACAAATTTAAAAGCAACATCTAAAAAATCATCAGCACTCTTTGGTAAAGGCATCAAAACCCTATCAAATTTAATTTTAGATTCAAAATCTCTAGCATCTTTATTATACAATTCAATATTTTTATACTTCCTACAATTCCAAACAGCATATTCATGAGCAATTGGATTCTTTTCTACTCCAACAATTAAAGAAGGTTTAGAATTCTTGGCTATAACCAAACAATAAGGAGCAACACCAGAAAAAAACACAAGTATTTTTTCTTTATCCTTAACTAAATTAGCGATTCTCATCCTTTCTGTTGATAATCTTGGAGAAAAATAACATCTTTCAACATCTAATTTCATCTCAACTCCATTCTCTTTATAGATTGTCTCCTTTCTAGCCTCCCCACAAATAATCTCTAACTTTTGAGTTCTAAATTCACCAGAATGTATTCCTTTTTTACGTAAAACAACATTAATATTCTTTTTCTTCAACAATTCATTACAAACTTTTTTAGAAACATCTTCCCCAACAACTGCAATATCTCCAATAATATCATGTGCTACCATCTTAAAACCATTTTTTCAAACTCTCATCACTTTTCTTCTGCAGTTTAGATAAAGTATTCTCCACCCTTTCATCAGAAAAGTTATGTTCTTCAACTAATATTTCTTTAATCTTATCCATATTAATATCACTAAAACTCAAATTAACATCTGTAGTTGGAATCTTCTTAAAAGTATTAAATATTTCTTTCCAATCGAACTCAGCATTCAATTCAGAAAAAATATCATCTGGCTTTCTTCCAGTCTGAACTAACTTCAAAGCTTTTTTAGGACCAATTCCTTTAACTCCTCCAGGATTATAATCAGTACCAATTAAAATTCCCAAGATAATCAATTCATCTTGATTTAATTCCAACTTATCTAATACATCTTTTAACTCAATTAAATAAGGAGAAATTAAAACAAACCCTCCAGAAACCTTTCTCTTCTGAGCTAAAGTTAAATTTTGAATTAATTTAGGTCCTCCAAATAACAAAGTATCATAATCTTGACTACCTACTGCAAAAACTTTTTTCTTCTTACACATATATGCACATTGAGCCTCAGCTTCAGAAGGAGCTTGAACAACTGGCAAGCCTAAACCATTCAACAACTCCTTAGCCTCATCAAACATCTCCTGATTCATCCTTCCAATCTGCTTAGAATATTTTCCCATCTCTTCCTCATCTTCAGCAACAGCAGCATCCATATACTTCTCTCTTGCTTTTTCTTTTACCTCTCTTCTCTTTTGATGAGTCAAATCTTTCAAAGCAGGAGGTTTACCATCAAAAACAAACACAGGCTTTATCCCTTTCTGCATTAAATTAGGTACTCTAGAAAACAAACCAACTAAATGGCTAGTAACTCTTCCGGAATCATCCATCAAAGGAGTACCATCTCTCTGTCTAATTGAAGAAACAAACTGATACAAAACATTAGAAGCATCAATAGCAAGAGTTTTACCTTGTAAAGATTCCCATTTCAAATCCCTTTTATCAATCAAATCAGTTAACTTAATGCCCATATTGCAAATTATTAACTAAAAATTTAAATACTTTTCCTAATACAAATTCTTTAGAGGTGATTAATCTGATAAAAAAAGTTTCTTTCAAACATGGTTGGTATTATTTCTACAGAGTTCATCAACCAAAAACAGAAGAACTTTGTCAATCTTATCCAGAGCTATGTAATTACCTTGAAGACATGTTTGAAAACTGCCCACATGAATACTTTGAATTAGAACCAAGATCTTCAAAACTAAAATTCAAATTAAGCAATTTAAATTTAATACCTGCAAACAATCATGAAGTTTGTGAACTAACTAAACAAGGGTTAATTGAAAACGAAGCAAGATATAAAAGCAATCATTCAAAAGTTCAGCTCTTCATGTTAGAAAATGATACAAATACAATAGCAATAGAAGTTCCATTATGGCTACAACCAGAAGAAATTGAAATATATGAAAATTTATTTCAATCAAAAAACCCATTAACTGGACACATTGACTTAATTAGAATAGAAAATAATAAAATATGGATCTGGGATTACAAACCCAATGCATCTAGAGAAAAATATGCATCAACTCAAGTCTACTTCTACGCATTAATGCTATCAAAAAGAACTGGAATACCTTTAGAAAAGTTTAGATGTGGATATTTTGACTCAAATGATTGCTACATTTTCAAACCAGAATCACACCATTTAGAAACAAATCAATTATTAATAACTGAATAAATCTCTCTGCCCTGTTAACAATTCATCAAACTTCAAATCAAAAAAAACCAAAATAGATTCTGCAATTGGCTTTATTTGTTTCTGTAAATAATGATCATAATCCAACTTTCCCTTAGCTTGTTCAAAAGGTTCAGGACCTTTATCAGTAATAACATATCTAATTTTACCAACTGAAAAACCTTTTAATTTCCTTGCAGCCTTAACATGTGGAGGAGTAGTCTTTACATATTCATCCAAAGGTTTTCTAATAGACTTAGAATAAACTAAATCATTATCATATTTACCTTTTTTCAAATCGGAAACAAAATCACTAACATATTTCTTAACATTTTGCTCTTTAAACACCCTCATCAACAATTCTTTCTGAAAATTCTTAGCCAAGGGGGTCCAATCTCCCCTAACTGCTTCCAACCCAGTAATTTCTAACTTATCATCAACTAAACCAGCATATCTTTTCTTCGCTCCACCTTCCTTCCCTCTTAATTTAGGCATTAAAAACTTAGAAAATGTCTTCTCATACTCCAATTCTAAATAACTTTTAACTTTGTACTCATCTTTAACAAATTTATCAAAGAAAATATTCATCTCTTTCTCTAACTTCCTACCTAATACTTCACTTTCCTTTAAACTTTTCTTTGTAGAACGAACAAAACATGAATCAGTATCAGAATAAATAACTTCATAACCTTTATTCTTCAACTCCACTGCAGTCTTTTTAACAAAAAACTGTGCAAAGGAGGTAATAGCATTAGCCATATCTAAAGAAAAGAACCTACAATTAGGACTAGCCAACACTCCAAAAAATGAATTCATTAATATTTTAACTGCATACCTCCCTAACTCATCTTTTTTCTTCCTATAATCCTCTCTAACTTCAAACAATTCCTCAATAATCTCTGGCATAACTCCTCCATCTTTAGAAAAAGTAGCTTTATTTGGAGCCTTAATTCCTTTTTTACCAAAAGACAAGGGATCAATATTAAAAGTTCTCATAAGAGATGGATACAAAGATTTAAAATCTAAAATAATAATGTTATCATAAATACCAGGAATAGGTTCCATTACATAACCTCCAGTAATCCTTTCCTCCTTATCAGTATAATTAACACTATTTGCAACATAACCTTTTTTCCTTAATTTTTTCAAATAGATGGAATCTAAAGAAGCAATACTTCCACCAACCTCTGACATCAACAAACCAGTTAACTCACTTCTTTTTTGAGTCAAATTTAAAATACCACTCTTATCTAATATATCAATAACTAGTTGAGAGTCTTTAAGATTGTAATCAACTAACTTTTGCTGATCCTTCTCATACATATTCTTAATTTCATTTACTTTATCAGAAAACTGAACAGCTTTTTTATCGCCTAAAAAATGTTCAGCAGCTGTATCTAATCTATAATCATCTAATTTGACAAAACTCTTCTTAACCAACTCCATAGCATCGATAACCTGTCTTCCAGTAGCTTTCATTGTAGAGCTATCAAAGAAACCTTTTTTAACAATCATCCTACTTTCTGAATTATCTTTTCCAAATCTAAAAGGAATGTTATGTTTCTTACACCTTTCTTTAATAACTTTCAAATCAAAATCAATTAAATTCCATCCAGTAATTATGTCTGGATTTAAATCATATAAATTAGTAAAAAATTTCTCCAAAACTTCTTCTTCATTTTTACAACTAATAGCTTTTTTTAATTTCTTATTTGAATCAATAAAAACCTTATTAAAATCATTACAAACAACAGATATACAATATATTCTTCCCTTAATATCTGTCTCAATATCTAGTGCCATAACTTTCAAATCTACCTCACCAATAGCTTTTTTCAACTCAGGTTCGTGATAATACCTATCAACCTCTTCATTCTCCTCAAAATAACCATCAATATCAACATAACCTTGAATATCATTATCCATCAAGAATCTACGAACAAACCTAATATCAGCTTCATAAGTTTTTATCCCCTCCTCTTCAAACCCTTTCCTCAAATCAGAAACATCTTTAGGAATATCTAGAACAACTTTAACTAACTCATCATCTTCAAAATTCTTAAACTTCCCTCTTTCAAGTTCAAAGTTTTCAACTTTCAAAGCTTTCTTAAAATCTTTTTCTTTAATAAAAAAATAAGGCCTAAAATGATTAACAGTTAAAAAAGTCTCTCCATTTTTTAATCTTCCAAATAAACAAACATAAGCTCTTCCATCCTTAATTCTATAAGTTGCATCAATAATAAACCCAATCATATTAAAAAAGAAGCATATATGATTTATAAATTATTTCAAAAAATTTATATAGTAATATACATAGTTTATAAATATGAAAAGGAAGGGGAATAATAAAGATAGGTTAAATAATCACCCAATTCTTACTAGAGAACTTACAATAGGTCAAAAAGCAGCAGATCATTTAACTACATTCGCAGGTTCTTGGACATTTATAATTTTAGTAATGACCTTAATTGCAGCATGGATAACTTTAAACTCATTAGCATTAATAAATCATTGGGACCCATGGCCCTTCATAATCTTAAATTTGGTTCTATCCTGCTTAGCTGCAATGCAAGCTCCAATAATACTAATGAGCCAAAATAGACAAGCAGATAGAGACAGAATTAATGCTAAATATGATTATATGGTAAACAGAAAAGCAGGAAGAGAAGTAGCAAGAATATTAAAAGAAGTGCAAAACATTAAAACTTATATGTATGAAAACAAGAAACTTTATTCACCAAAAAAATTAAAAACAAAGAGATAAAATAAATTCTATGGAACAATGGATTAAAGCTGGAAAAATTGGAGCAGAGATACTAAGTTATGCAAAAACAAAAGCAAAACCAGGAATATCCTTATTAGAATTAGCTCAATTAATAGAAAAGAAAACAGCAGATCTAAAAGCAAAACCTGCATTTCCAATCAACCTATCATTGAATCATATGGCAGCCCATTACACTCCATTAAAAGATGACAAATTAATTTTAAAAGAAGAAGATATTCTAAAAATAGATTTAGGAGTTCATATTGGGGGATACATTTCAGATACAGCTTTAACAATAGGGCCTAATAAGGAATTAATTAAAGCCTCAGAAGAAGCACTTAAAGAAGCAATTAAATTTGCATGCCCTGGAATTGAACTAAGAAAAATTGGAGCAGTAGTACAAAATGTCATCTCCTCCTACAATTTTGCACCAATAAAAAACCTTTCAGGACACCAAATAAAACAATATGATTTACATGCAGGATTAACAATTCCAAATTATGATAATGGAAATACAACAAAACTAGAAGAAGGAATGATTATAGCCATAGAACCATTTGCAACAACAGGGAAAGGAAAAATAACAGAAGGCAAACCAGCATCTATTTATAGATTTATACAAAATAAACCAGTTCGTGATGCAACAACAAAAAAAATATTAAACTACATAGAAAAAGAATATTCTACATTACCTTTTGCAAAAAGATGGTTACAAGAAAAGTTCCCAACAGCTAATTTTGCATTAAGAAATTTAGAAAATCAAGGTGCTATAAAGCAATACACTCAACTTCCAGAGGAATCTAAAGGTTTAGTATCTCAAGCAGAACACACAATTTTAGTTAAAGACAAACCAATTGTTTTAACAAGAAGGGACTAATTCATTAAACCATCTAACAATATTCTCATCTGATTTTAAAACAAGGGGTAAGCTTCTATCCTCCCTAACTTCTGGTGCAACACCAAATAAAACATTTGAATAATTTTGAATTAATTTATCAACATATTCAATAAACTTTCCTTGTTCAGAAGCATAGCCTAAGATATCTAAAACATAACCTTCTCTATTTACATATTGTTTTAAAAGAACCCCTATTATATCAAAAGAAGATTCTCTTAAATCCCTATTTAAATTCCAAAGGATATTATCTGCAATAAAATCATTTAATCTATCCTGTTCAGTATATCCAACATCCATTTTAACCAAAATAGTTCTCCTTACCTATTTCAGCACCTCTAGCAATTCTAATATAGCTCTCTTCTATTTCTTTATACTTATTCATATCTTCCAATCTAATTGAAGGTTTTATCTTCTGCAAAGCCTCTTCAAAATGTTTCATATGTATCTCTTTAGCATTTAAATTCTCTCTTAAAGCTAACATACCAGATTCCCTAGCAACACCTTCAATATCACTACCAACATAATTTTCCATCTTCTCATTTAATTTTTTCAAATCAACATCTTTTGCAAGGGGCATATTTTTAGTATGCATTTTTAAAATCTCTAATCTAGCAACTTTATCTGGAATAGGTGTCAATATAATCCTATCAAACCTTCCAGGCCTTAACAAAGCAGGATCTAAAATATCAGGTCTATTTGTTGCAGCAATAACAACAACATCATTCAACTCTTCTAATCCATCAATCTCAGTAAGTAAGGTATTAACAACTCTCTCAGAAACATTACTTCCCATTTCTCTTCCTCTTTTAGGAGCAATAGCATCAATCTCATCAAAGAAAATTATAGTTGGTGCACTCATCCTTGCTTTTTTAAATATCTCTCTAATCCCTTTCTCTGATTCACCAACCCATTTATTTAACAACTCAGGACCTTTTACTAAAATAAAATTAGATTCTGATTCTCCAGCAACAGCTTTAGCAAGTAAAGTCTTACCACAACCAGGAGGACCATATATCAAAACTCCTTTTGGAGCTCTTATACCCATTCTCTTAAATTTAGAACTATGTTTTAATGGCCATTCAACAGCCTCTTTCAATTCTTGTTTCAAATCTTCCAAACCACCAACATCTTTCCAACTAACATTTGGTTTTTCAATTAAAACCTCTCTCATTGCAGAAGGAGTAACAACTTTCATTGCATCTTCAAAATCTCTTTCAGTAATAATTAATTTCTCCAAAATACTCTTATCAATATTTCTACTCTCTTTCAAATTAAAATCTGGCAACAACCTTCTAATAACATTCATAGCAGCCTCTTTACATAAAGAAGCTAAATCAGCACCAACAAAACCATGTGTTTTATTAGCAAATTTCTTCAAATTAACATCTTTATCTAATGGCATATTCCTTGTATGGATCTTTAAAATGTTTAGTCTAGCTTGTTTCGTTGGAACACCAATATAAATCTCTCTATCAAACCTTCCAGGCCTTCTTAAGGCTGGATCAATTGCATTAGGCCTGTTGGTTGCAGCAATAACAACAACCTTCCCTCTTGATTTCAAACCATCCATTGTTGCTAATAACTGTGCAACTATTCTCTTCTCAACCTCACCATAACTCTCCTCTCTTTTAGAAGCAATTGCATCTATCTCATCAATAAATATAATTGATGGCGCTTTCTTCTCTGCATCATCAAAAATCTGTCTTATTTTCTTCTCAGCTTCTCCAACAAATTTTGAAACAACTTCAGGCCCATTAATCAAAACAAAATTAGCATCAGATTCATTAGCAACAGCTCTAGCAAGTAATGTCTTCCCTGTTCCAGGAGAACCATGTAATAAAACTCCTCTTGGAGGATCTATTCCTAAGGTCTCAAACAACTCTGGATGCTTCAATGGCAATTCAACCATCTCTCTAACTTTCTTCATCTCTTCATCCAAACCACCAATATCTTCATATGTAACATCTGGAACTCTTTCTTCTACTACTTCTACAGCTTTAGAACTTACTTTAATCTCAGTAGCTTCAGTAATAATAACTGGTTGATTAGGGGTAACATCAGCAACAATAAATCTTAATGACGACAAACCAAAAGCTCCTGAAAAACCTTCATCTAACATTTGAAATAAATCATCTGAAAATGGACTATCCATCATAGCTTCTTTTCTTCTTGTACTTCCACCCAAAGTAATAATATCTCCTTTAATAACAGCCCTTCTCATTAAACCTCTTTTCAAAACCGCAGGATCAATCTGAACTCTAACTCCTTGTTGAGCAGGAGCAATAATCAAACTCTTCCCTTCTTTAACATCAGCCCTCCTAACAGCAACAATCTCACCAATACCAGTTTTAGCATTTCTACGTAAAATCCCATCCATCCTAATAACTGTCTGCCCTACATCAGTAGGATAAGCTCTATCTACCAAACCAACAGTTGTCCTTCCACCAATGATTTCAACAACATCTCCAACCCTAACGCCTATCTCTCTCATAGTTTCCCCATCTATTCGAACTATACCTTTATAAGCTTCTTCTTGTAGAGCCTCCATTACTTTTAGTTTAACTTCACCCATAATTTGCACCTGTTTAAAATTCCATTTATATAGTTTACGTAATATTATTTATAAAGAAACTTGTGCTAAAAACACCAAAAAACATATATTTAAACCTATCAACAAAGAATTATGATTAATCAAATTGAATTCCCAAAAAATATAACTTTAATTTTTGGTCCTTCTGCATCTGGAAAGACAACATTATGTCTACAAAAAACAGCAACAACTAAAGGAAAAGTAATATTTATTGATACTGAAAATTCATTCACACCAGATAGATTAATACAAATGAATCCAGAAATAAATCTAGATAATATAATTTTAATAAAAGCAACAAGATATTCAGAACAATTTCAAGCAGTAAAAAAATTACAAGAAACAAAAAACATTTCATTAGTAGTAATAGACTCTTTTACAAAATATTATAGAAAAAAAATACAAGAAAAAGTAGTAATTAATCCTCCAACAATAAAACAATTACAATTACTAAGAGATCTACATATACCTATATTACTAACTTCGCAAGTTTACTGCCAAGGCAATACCTACAAACCCTTAGCAACACATTTATGGAGAACTTTCTCAAAACAAACAATAGAATTACAAAAAGATCATTATGATAATAGAAAAATGATACTAAACAATAAAGAAACAAAATTTAAAATAACTGATAAAGGACTTACTTCTTTTTCTTAACCTTCTTCTTAACTACTTTTTTCTTAACAACTTTCTTTTTAACAACTTTTTTCTTTACTACATTAAAAGGATGAGTCTTTCTCCATTCTATTTTCTTAGGACAATCATAATTAATACAATAAGGCCAAGGTCTACTTCCTTTTCTAATCAACAAGACCTCAGGAGAACCACATTCCTTACAAATCTTATCAGTATTTTTAGCTAAAAATCCTTTAGGTAATGAATGAGAAATTGTACATTTTGGATAATTACTACAAGCAATAAAATAACTTCTATTCTTCGGGGAATAAACAATCTTTTGATTTCCACCACATTTACACTTCGCAACAAAACTTTCTTCTTCTCTTGTTTCTTTGTAAGCATCAGCTAATTCCTTACCAATGTGAGTTTCATGTTTCTTAAATTCAAGTAAAGCTTTAGTTAAAAACTTCTGAGCAGCATCCAAAACTTTCTGCTCCTTAACCTCTCCTTTCCTAATTTTCTCCATATCCTCTTCAAATTCTTTAGTTAATTCTTCATCTAAAATATCAGGACAATATTTTTGTAAAACTTTAACTGTCTCCAAACCTAAATCAGTAACTTCAATACTCCCATTTCTTTTCAAATAATCTCTCATAAACAAATGTTCAATTATCTCTGCCCTAGTTGCTTTTGTTCCTAAATTTATCCTTTCCAATTCTTTAATAATTGAAGCAGGTGTAAATCTTTTTGGAGGCTGGGTTTCCTTATCATGCCTATGGATTTTTTTAACTTTCAACTCCTTACCTTCTTTAACAGCAAGAACAAGTTCCTCTTTTTTTACATAAGGAGAATAATATTTATGCCAACCTTCTTCAAGAGTTCTTGTTGCATTTGCCTTAAACTTCTCTTTGTTAACATCGATATCTACATGCATTGTCTCTCTTAAAGCATGTTCAGCAAAAGTAGCCATAAATCTTTTAACAATTAAATCATAAATTTTCCTTTCTCGATCTTTAATTCCTTTTGGAACCTCTCCTGTAGGATAAATAGCTGGATGAGCAGCATCAGTTTTCTTTCCATTATTAGGAATTAACTTACCTTTAACAAGTTCATCACAAAATTTAGCATAACTAGTTTGTTTTCCTAATTTTTCTAATATTTTCTTATAACCAATCTTATCTGATAATTGATTAGAAGATGTTCTCGGATATGAAATATAAGAATTTGTATATAATTCTTGAGCATGTTGCAAAGTCTCTCTAGGTTGAATATGAAAAACCCTATATGCTTCAATTTGCAAAGAAGTTAAATCAAATGGATTTGGTGGTTCTTGTTTAAACTTCTTCCTTTCAATCTTTTCAACAACTGCTTTTTTACCAGTACACTTCTTAACAATGTCATCTGCAATTTTTTTATCTTTAATCTTTCCTTTTTCATGCCATCCACTCAATTCCTTAGCAACTAATTCAATTTCCCAAAAAGGTGTAGGTTTAAATTTTTTAATCTCCAATTCCCTTTTAGATAAAATTTTCAAAGCAGGCCCTTGAACCCTACCTGAACTTAAAACTTTAAACATTCCAGTAGCGTTTTTAACAGAAAGTGTCAATGCTCTTGATAAATTAATTCCAAAAAAATGATCTAAATGATGTCTAGTATCACCCGCCTCTGCTTGTTTCATATCAATATGTTTACTTCTTTTCTCATAAGCTTCCAACAAATCTTCTTTAGTTGTAGTTGAAAACTTCATTCTTTCAGCATCTTTCTTACCACAAGCATATTTTATAACATTAAATCCAATTACTTCTCCTTCAACATCATAATCTGTAGCAACAATAAATTCATCAGCCTCTTTAGCTAATTTTATAATTAATTCTAAATAAGGTTTAGTAAAAGAAGAATTTTTAGAAATTTCATGTGAAGGCTTCCATTCAATATCAAAAACAGGGTATGTCCACCCTTTCTTAACTTTCTCAGCTAAATTATATAAATGACCAACAGCACAGACTACATAAACTTTTTTCCCACCATGTTTTAATTCATAGTAAGGAATTTTCTTCATATAATTTTGCTTTATAGGTTTCCCTAAAGCCTCGGCAATTTTCTTTGCAGCAGAAGGCTTTTCAGCAATAATCAACTGAACCATAAAATATTAAGAAACCCTAAATATTATTTAAACCTTTCCAAACATAGACTTCTAATCTATATTTTCTATTCTTTTACTTTATAAACCATCTTGCTGTATATAATATTAAGAAAAAAAAAGAGATACACCTCCCCCCTCTTTTTTAAATTTTTATTATTTTTCCTTTTCTACCAACATTAATAACTTTAGAATTGCCAATCATCTCTTCTATTCCTTCTGCTTCATGAAGATGAGAACATAAAACAAAATCAGGTTTAAATTCATCAATGGCTTTTTTCAAACCTTGACTCCCTTCCCAACCAAATTGTTCCATTTTAGAATTAGAAGGATGAACATGACTAACTAAAACTCTTTTTGAACAATCTTTAACATAATCAGCTCCTTTCTTTAAGGTATCAAAAATATCTCTCTCTGTTTTTTGAAACATTCCTAAATTAACAGAACCACAACCAAACAAACCTACATCACCAATTTTATAGCCATAACCTTCTAAATTTTTACCCTTATACATTTGAGCCAAAAAATCAATAGTTGCTTCAGAATCATGATTTCCAGGAACCAAAAATACTTTTTGTTTAAATAAACCAACAATCCCTTCAATATTTTCATCAAAACTAGAAATATCACCACAAATAACAACAAAATCAACCTTTTCTTTACTAGCTCTTTCAGCCATTTCTCTAGCTAAATCCACATCTCCATGAATATCTCCAACAGCCAAAAATTTCATAAGAATTCACCCAAATTAGACATTTATAAGCCTTTCTACTTATTTTTTTCTCTTCTTTTTTTACCTTTTTCAGACTTTTCTTCAATAGATTCTTCCCATAATCTATTCATAGGAATACTAAACTTAACAGGTGCACTCTCTACAAAATTACTACCATCTACAGCAACCCTTAATTCTAATTCACCAGTACCATCATCATTTAAACAATCTCTTAAAACATCCATTTCTAATCTCAATTGATAACCCTCTTCAGTTACAGAAATATAATCCATCCAATTTCCAGAACAAAAAGTATAAGCCCCATTATTAAATAATTTTATTTGTAAATCCCTTTCATCCTGTATCCCTTTAATATCAAAAATTACTTCAGGATCACTAGTTAAATAAATTCCTTTATCTGAAATAACCTTAATACCAAAAGGTGAAAAATAAGGTTTAACATCTTCAACAACAATAATACTATCCTCATTATCCTCTTGAGCAAATGATTTATTAGCAACCATACAACTAACAGAACTAACTAAAGTTATATACTTCAAGCTCCCAATAAGATTCATAAATCTATCCATAAAATTCAGAAATAAACTCACTATTTATATACTTTGTTTAATAATTTTCTTACCAAAATAAGGAACTAAAACTTTCGGAACTTTAATACTTCCATCCTCTTGTTGATAATTTTCAATTATAGCAACTAAAGCTCTAGAAGTTGCTACAGCTGTATTATTCAATGTATGAACTAACTCTTTTTCTCCATTTTTATTTCTTAATTTAATCCCCAAAGACTGTGCTTGAAATGCTAAACAATTACTCAAAGAAGTTAATTCTCCATAATCTTCTGTAGTTGGTCTCCAAGCTTCTAAATCAATCATCCTTGCCTTCCAAACAGCAAGGTCTCCAGTACAGGCATCAACCAGTCTATAAGGAATCTCTAATGATTGAAAAAATTCTTCTGTATTCTTTAACAATTCATCAAACATTTTCCAACTCTCATTAGGTTTACAAAAAATAAACTGCTCAACTTTGTTAAACTGGTGAGTTCTCCATAAACCTTTTTCATTAATACCATGACTCCCAATCTCTTTTCTAAAACACATTGTGTAAGAAAAATATTTTTTAGGTAAGTCCTCTTCCATAATAATATCCCTAGCATGCAAACCTAAGATAGGATGTTCTGAAGTTCCAATCAAGCATAATTCTTCACCTTCAACCTGATATATGGTCTGATCAAAAGCACCTTGATCTAAAGCAGCAAATAATATTTCTTTTTTAATCATTAAAGGAGGTTCAATATAAATATAACCTCTTTTCTTCATAAAATCAATAGCATATGTAATCAAAGCCTGATTCAACAAAGCTAAATCTCCCTTCAAAACATAAAAACCATTACCAGAAATCTTTGCAGAAGCCTCAAAATCAACAATACCCAATTTTTCTAATATCTCAATATGATTTTTAGGCTTAAAATCAAATTTGATAATCTTTCCCCACTTCTTAATCTCCTTATTATCCTCTTCACCTTTACCATATGGAACATCCTCATGCAAGGGATTAGGCAACTTAGAATGAATCTCTCTTAATTCCTTTTCTTTCTCACCATACTCTAACTCTTTTGATTTAATCTGTTCAGGAATCTCTTTAACCTTCTTTAAAATCTCATCCACCCTATTCCCAGCTTTCCTTAATTTATTCACTTCTTGAGAACATTCATTCCTTTCTTTCCTCAAATCATCTATTTCTACTTTTAAGCCCCTTAAATCTTCATCTAATCTAAGAAAATCGTCCAAAAATTTCAATAAATTTTCATCTTTTCTTCTCTGATAATTGATTTTAAGTTTTTCAATATTCTCTCTAATAAATTTAGGATCTAACATAGTCAAAACAAACAAGATAGTCTTTTTAAACATTTTGTAAAAACTACTTTACAATAGCTACAACACAACCTTTAAATAGAAAGCTAATTTTCCTATACTAAAGAGAAAAAAAGATGGTGATGGATTTGGGGGGAGAAAAAATGTCTAAAAAAAACAAAGAAATATTTGAAGTCTTCTTTAGAAGAAAACCAGCTATGATATTAGTAGCATTAAGGCAAAGCCATAAAAATAAATATGGGAGTGTACTAGCAAAAGAAGTTGATTGTACATACTCACATGCAGTTAAAATTCTACAAGAAATGGAAAAATCTAAACTTGTTAGTTTCGAAAAACAAGGTAGAATAAAAACAATAGCTTTAACAGAAAACGGGAACAGAGTTGCTGAATATATAGAGAAAATTAAACAAATTCTCTAAAACCATTTATTCAGTCCTTCTTGTTTTTCTTCTTCTTTTCCAAACACACTATCAATTCTTTCTTTAACTAATACAAGTGTCTGTTTTAAATAAGCAGGTAAATTATATTTTTCAGCTAATTCTAAAGAGGGTTCTAAATATTTAATAACTGATCCTTGTGCAATTGTAAAAACTAATTTTCCATCACAATTTATACATCTCCCTAACATTGGAGGCCTTCTATAAATTTCATTACACTTAACACATCTAAAACTCTGTTGAGAAAACTTCCTTAAATTACCTTTAATATCCCTCATAAAATGTCTTTCAATAATAAGTCTAGCGACATCATCAGTATCGACAGCTCTTAATTTTCTTGCAACTTCCATCTGCCCTAAAACTTTTTCCCTCATTGAGGGTAAAGTTTTATAACTACTAACCCTAACTCCATGATTTATATTTGAAGTACTATGTGTATACATAATCCCCTCATACTGTTTTTCTTTTCCTAGATTATCCCCAAACAATTCCACTTTAACATCCCAAGGATTCTTAAATTGTTCAGCAGCTTCATACAATTCTAAAGGATATGTACTAACAACATCCATATCAAAAACCATATCATCAACTTCAGAAGGAATTAATTTGGAAGTTAAAACTAATGGTGCATCTTGAGTAACCCCTCTTGTATTTGGTAAAAAGTTTCTAGAAAAATTAAGTAATGTATCTAACAAAAGCATACACCCCGCTTCATCACCATCAACATCTCTTCTCATAATACTATGTAATAAAGGATGTGCATACAAACCTTGAACTTTAGAAAACCCAATTATTCTACAAATAATACCTGCAGAAGTATGAGGGCTCATAGCAACAATCAAATGTCCAGCTAAATCTTTTTTTGATTTAATATTATAGTAAGGTTTTGTATTATATAATGTTTTTAACATTTCATCAATAAAAGCAGCAGATCTAAAAAGTATTTTATCAGCACCCTCTTCTAAACTTTCATCACAAGCAGGCAAAATAACATCTTGACACCTTATTTCTAAAATTTGATTTTCACTTTCTAAGTCTTTATTATAAATATCTTTACTATATCCTAGTTCTTTCAATCTTTCAATAGTAGTCCCAATTTCCTTTGCATTAAAATGAGTTATTGGTAACTCAGTCATATCATATCTAATAGTCCCTTCTTTGTTAACATTCACTGCATGCTTGGCCCTTAATATCCCTTTAACTAAATGTTCAGGAACTCTCTCCCTACTACTTAATCCTCTAACTCCTTTAATCAAATCAGGGTATTGCCTTGAACCAATTTTTTCTAAAGCTTTGTAAAAATAATGTTTTATATCTATTACCTGATTAAAATCTTTTTTACATTCACCATGTTCTTTACAAATATCTTCAAACATCTCTTTCTGACAGCCCCTACAATAATATTTTCTCTTAGTTCTTTCACCACAATCCTCACAAACTCCATAAATAGTATCCTTATTGCATTTTTCACATAAGAATTTAGGAAAATCAGAAGTAACCTTTCCCTCCTCTAAAGAAGATTGAAAACATCTAAGCCTTCCTCCTTCTTCACCTACTGGAAACAAAACATGTGGACTACCTAACATCTTTCTCATCTTAGCTTTTTCAGGCCTTCCCATTCTAGCCCCAATAAAATAACCTAATTTATCTTTAATCACAAACTCACAGATTTCATTAACCATCTCTAAAGGTGTTTCTTTAACAATTAAATCCTTAAAATTGCCTAAATTTAATTTTAAAGCTTTGGCACAATCTCCAGAAATAACCAAATACTCATTAGAAACAACTTTATGTAAACAACCAATTAATTCTAAACTTCTTTTAACAGAAAAATCAGCAACAATAATCTTATTATCTTCAATAACTGAACTCTTCAAAACATTAAATAATTTAATAAAATCATCTTTATTAATAGTATTCCAATAAAAAATAAATTGAGGATGTAAGGGAATTCCTTTTTTAGAGTACGTAACAGCCTCATCAAAAGAAACATTAAATTCATCAATATCTTCATCTAAATATTTTGCCCACCACTCTTCAACAAAACCAGCAGGTATTAATTTATGAGCTCTATTCAAAAAATCTCCATAATTAATCAAAATATCTCCTAAATAAATAATTTCATCTACATCCTTAACAACTTCTTTAGCTTCTAAATAAGTGTGTAAATATTTAACATCTCCATTTTTCAATCTAACAATAGGACCATTAATAGAATCACAAATACCCAAGGTTGTACTTTTTCCAGGCCTTTCAGTTTTTAATTGAGTACCAATCCCAAAAAAATCATCCATAACCACCATAGAAGCTGGATTAACAGCATCACCAGAAAAACCACTAACTCTAGCCCTACCATACCTCAATCTCCAACCTCCATTCCTTAAAGGATGAGTAATGATAGGCCTACCTGCAACCAAATCTTTAATAAAAGTAAAATCAGGTTTTATTTTTTCTTCAGTTTCAACTTTTACTCCCCCACCTCTGGACTTTACTTCTTTTTGTAAACTAACAAAATCTTTTAAAAATAACCAATCGTCCAAACCCATCTCTTCTCCCCATTTAGATAATTGTTTCCATACCTTTGGAGCCTTTAAACATAAACATTCAGCAATAACCAAACAAAAACCATTTCTTATTCTATTAGTTTCAATTCTTGGTAAATCCTTATAATTACTAACTTCAAACTTTTCAGATGCATCTCCAGAAATTTGTACAGGTAAATTCTTCATCAAAAATGTAACCTCTTCTTCAGAAGGGAAATATTGTAAATTGGTCACACGTTCATGATAATCACACAATTCAGTATAAGCTCTTTTTATCTCTTGCTCAGTTGCATCATAAGTATCATAGCCCATTTTTTTTCTAACATAATCTGCAATTAAAACAGAAACACTTGCTCCTGTTCCTCCAGCACTTCTAACCGGACCTCCATACATCAAACAAAAATACTCTCCTCTACCATCCATTCTTTTCATAATCTTCAATTCAACAAAGCCTTCTAAAGGAGAAGCAACAACACCTACAGTAGCATATGCAAATCCAACTCTAATTCCTACTTCCATTGCTTTTTTCTTATTTTCAAATTTGCAAAATTTCTCTTTAGCTACCTCTTCAGAAATAGTTAAAGCAACCTTCCAATCTTGACTACCATATTTATCCTCTAATTCTTGTATTCTTGCAGGAACACCCTTATCAATAATCTCAGGTGCAACAGAAGCAATCAAACCCTCTACACGTTCAGCCATATTTTTAGCTAGAGGAATTTTAACTCTTAAATCTGGATCAAAACCTAAACTCTTAGCTTTATTAGCAATATCATAACATTTCAAAACTTCAGTATTAATACTTTCAAAATATTTTTCCATAGTTAAGCTCATTTCACTCATCTATCTCACCTCTAAAATCCATAACCTTAACCTGCCTAGTTTTTAAATTAATAATTGGAACTTTCGAAGGAATAATATTAGTATGCCCAAACTTTTCTTGATATGAAGTCATCTTTTGCCAAGAACCGGCACCAATTAAAGTAATATTTTTAAAATTTTTAATAGTAACTTCATGATGAGTGTGTCCAGTAACAAAAAAATCAGGTATGGTGTTAATAATTAATGGATCTTCTTCTACATCTGGCATATATAATGTTGCAGAATGAGTAGGAGATAAATGCCTCTTCTTCAATAAAAATTCCATCATTAAATCAGCTCTATCATAACCTCCTGCATTTCTTATACTTTCAATATTATTAACATAATAATCAAAACAAGAACCATGATACATTAAAACCTCAAAACCCTTAAACCCATTTACTTTATGTATATTTACAACAGAGGGATTTGTTGTCATATAAATATTATTTATCTTGTAAAGAGCAGAAGCAAATTCAGGATTAAAAAGAGGTTGGGGTTCAGAAAGACGCATAGCATCGTGATTTCCCCCACAAATTATAATTTTAATATCCTTTCTTATCCTATCAAAATATTCAGCACATTTATCATATTGTTTAACAATATCATCTATAAGTAATTCTTTTTCCTGCCCAGGATAAATACCAACTCCATCAACTAAATCACCAGCAACAAATAAATATTTCACTTTCTTTGCTAATTCTATTTGCTCTTCAGTTCCAAACTCTAAATTTAACCAACTAATAAACCTTTCAAAATCATCCTCAACAAACAAATCACTTCCTATATGTATATCAGAAGTAAAAGCAACACAAACATCATCTGCACATTTCTTAAATTCTCTTAATGGAACATCTGGAAAAATTAATGCATTACCAAAAACAATATCACTCCCCATAACTCCTGTAATACCTACAACTTCATCTAAGACTAATTCAGAAGCAGCTTCAAATATTTCTTTACTATTTTGATGTATCAAAACTTTTACTCTTCCGGTAGGATCTTCTAAAACAATAATATAATGTCCTTTTTTTGTTTTATTAATCTCTAAAACAACTCCAATTATTGCAACTACTTCCTTTTCTCCTTTCCTAACAACTTTATTCAAAGAAATAACTCCCTGTAACTCTTCTCTAGTCAACAAAATGCTTTTTATTTTTTCATATCTTTTCTTAAAATAATTAACAAAGTGCTTAACCTCTTTTTTTCTACAAGGATAATTATAATTAGAAACAAATTCAACCTTAGTACTAACTCCATTCATAACTTTATTTTCAACTTTTTTTAATAAATTACTTAATAAGTCTTTACTTAACATTAAACATCCATCCTGTTTATCTAAAAATTTACCTTTACTATCATAAAAAGAATCAAAATTAAAATTATCAGGGATTATAGATAATAAATCAGGAGAAAGCATATAATTATTTTCATACAACCATCCAACAAATTCTTTTTTTGTCATAACCCCAAACCCTCTTCTAATAATCCCTCTAATTTGGGCATTGTTGAAGAAGGTACACCTAAAGAAATCTGTCTTGTTCTGCCATATCTGCCTTTACTAATTACATTGGCATTAATTATTCCTAACATATCTAGTTCAGCAATCAAATCAGAAATTCTTCTTTGTGTCAAAGGTTTAACTTTTGTTTTGCAACATAAATCTTTATACAATTCATAAATATCTCCAGTATACATTGGTCTATTGCCTATTGCTTTTATAGTTCTAAATATTGATAACAAAGCAATCTGTGATTGTTTTGGTTGTGTTGTTATAATATCATGAACTCTGTCTCTTTCAATTTTCTCTTCAGCTTCATCTAATATCTCTATAGTTATAGAATTTAGATTACTTCTCTCTGCCAATTCTCCTGCCACTCTCAATAACTCTAAAGCTCTTCTTGCATCTCCATGTTCTCTAGCTGCATATGCAGCACACTTTTCCAATACTCCAGTTTCAATAACCCCCTTCCTAAATGCGTCTTTTGCTCTATCTTTCAAAATGCTTTGCAACTGCATTGCATTATATGGAGGAAAAACTAATTCCTCTTCAGATAAAGAACTTTTAACTCTTGGATCTAAATAATTAGTAAACATTAAATCATTACTTATACCTACTAAAGTAATTTGACTTGTTTTTAATTCTGAATTTAATCTTGTTAAATTATATAAAATTTGATCTCCAGCTTTTGAAACTAATTGATCAATTTCATCTAAAACCAAAACTAATAATATTTTTCTTTCTTCTAAAGAATTAACAAATTTCTTATAAACTTCATCAGTAGGTAATCCTGTAGCAGGAATATCTATCCCTAAATATCTACCAACCTCTGCAATTAATCTATATTCAGTATCTGCAACTCTTTTTAATTTACAATTCAAATAAAAAATATCAACATTAATTTTATTTCTCTTAATTATTTCCTGCATACTATTACAAACATGTTTTACAGTAAGAGTTTTACCTGTTCCAGTTTTTCCATAAACAAATACATTAGAAGGATTATCTTCTCTTAAAGCAGGAGCTAAAATTCCAGCTAATTTATTAATTTCATTTTCCCTATGAGGTACAGTCTCAGGTGTATAATTAGCAGAAAGAACTTTTTTATCTAAAAAAAAAGCCTCTTTTTTTAAATAATCCTCAAAATAATTTGATAACACCTTTCCCATTTTCTAATCCATTAAAAGATTATATATAAATATTCCTTAATTCAAAAATAGAGACCAACACCCCTATTTCCCTTGGAACCAAATACAACCAATTAATCTATTAATATACCCTCTGTCTTTATAAAACTACCCTCTCACTTCCTATAGAACTTTAGAATGATAACACACTCAAAAATATAATATATAATATAA
>JBDRRK010000008.1:0-174734 GCA_043825775.1 archaeon | reverse complement strand
ATTAAAATGTTAGAAGAATATCTAAAAAATCCATATATAAATACTTTGGCTTTTGCTGGTTTACTATTGATATTTTTAGGGTTAGTATTAGATTATTTTCCAAAAAATTATAACACTTTGACAATATGGGTTTTAGGTTATTTTTTAATATTAAGTATATATTATTGTTTAAGATGTGTTGCTCATAAAAATATTGCAATCAAAAAATTAAAAAAACAAATTAATGAACTAGAAATCAAAGAAAATAGAACTAATCAAGCATAAAAAGGACTCAAAGCCCTCCTCCCTACCAACAATTTTTAACCTAGATTACATGCCTATAGATGCAATTAAAGGAGATACAAAAATCCACATATAAAGAATAAAACTAACTATATAAATCAAAATCAAAGAAACAATTAACCAAACCTTCTTTTGAATTCTATTCCTAAGTATAAAATAACCAATTACTGAAATAATTAAAGGAATCAAAAATGCAAATATTGGATTTAATAACCCTATCATATTATTTTAATACTCTCCAAATATATAAATCTTACTCAACCATCTCCCGCAACTTCTCCACAATAACAACCTCAGCATAAGTATCTCGTTTACAATACTCTAAAAGACTCTCCCTAACATTCTCATCATTAAAACCCCTAAAAAACTCCAAACTAGCAACACTACCCCCTTGAATCTCCAAATCAGAATAATCCAAACCAAAACAAGGTAACACAGCCTTAAGACCACACCCACCTTTCTGCTTAGGATCATAATAATAAAACCCTCTAAACACATCCATTAAATCAACTATCCTATCAACAACAGAAGAAACATCAACATCATAATAAGAACCCAACTCCTTCAACCTATTAATCTCAAATGATTTATTATAAACAACAATACTACCCTTATCCCCCAACCTCTTCAAAAGTGAATTCAAAAACATCTTCCTAGGATCCCTTAAACCTTTAGACAAATACTCATAATGTTTACCTTTAACATGTAAACTATACTGAAAACATATCTGTTGATATGGCTTACATCCTTGATACATAGGAATTGCAGTCATAAAAGTCTCAAAATCCATATAATATATAGGTTCCTTTAATCCACCCAACCAATTAGAAATCTTCTTCTTATCAACATGAACCTTTCCCTTAACCTGAATCTCCTGTTTATCATTCAACTCAAAAGTCTTAGGAATGTCTTTCATTAACAACACTCCACTATCAAGTAACTCAAACTTCTTCCTTGAATTATACAACTCCATCACACTATCTTCAGGCAAAAAAGCCCAACACTCATTAATCAAATTACAAGCATATGGCTTCTTACACTGCTTTCCAATATCAACCTTAGGCATCTTCCCTTCCAAAATATCTTGCATCCTTTCAACATTCTCTGGAATTAATATAGAATTATTCTTAACTTCATCTGTAATATCATCAATCTTAAACAAATTACGAACAGAAACCTTTCCTTTTAATCTATAATCTTTATTCAAATGCATCAAAAAACACTTTCTTATCTTCAATCCAGCTTTCTCATAAACATATCTCTGAAAAGCCAAATCATGTGTATTAACATCTTTAACAGAACTTGAACTCTTAACCTCTATAATATCCCATTTCTTTCCAGTAGGAACCAAGATATCAGCTCTTGCATACAAATCCTCAACAAGAAATGAAGGTTCAAATAGAGGAACATTTTTATCTAAAAATTCTTGTGTTTTCTTTAAATTATACTTAAAATCTTTATCTTCAATATCAATACCTTTTGGAAATAACTTCTTTGCTAATTCTCCAACCTCTTTACCTTGATCAAATCTGAATAATGTCTCCTCACTATGCTCTGGCATACTCTCTTTATCATTCTTGTAAGTCCACAATAATCTAAGACATTGTAATCCAATTAGGTAATTTGATTTAGATAGCATAGAATAAGAATATTCTTGGGTTTTATATGTGTTTTTATGGAAAATTTAATAAGGTAATATTATTCTTTAATATATAGAGATGGCTAAAAAGAATAAACATAAGAAGAAAAAGAAAAAATTGACTTTTAAATGGGCAGTTATATGGATATTAATTCATGCTATAGTTTTATACATTTTATATTATGTTTTAGATCTTTTAAAGATTCAGAATGAATTGATTAATCTTTTTATTTTGGGTCTTGGAGTAACTCTTATCGCTTCAAATATAAAGAATATTTATTATAAACAAGAAGTTAAAATAAATAAGTGGTTTTTGTTTTGGATAATTGTAAATACTTTCCCAATTTGGTTACTATCCTTGCTTTTAGGGATTATGGGATTAGAAAATCAATATTTGCATGTACTGGTAGTTGGTGCTGGATTATTTTTTGTATCTTTTATATTAAATAAAATAAGAAAAACAAATGCAAAAATGATTATAATCTCTATTATTATATTAATAATCTTGTTTTTATTTAATTCTTCTGTTAGCTTGGGTGATGGAGAAGGTGAAGTTCTTTCAAATACTCTTGGGGACATATCAAGTTCAATAAATGAAGCTCTTAGTTTTTCAAATAGTTGCCCACAATTACCATTTGTTTTGCAAGAAAGTGGTGTTCCTTACAATTCTGTTTTAATAAGTGGAACAGAAGAGGTCAGTACTATAACTGAATGTTCTAATGAGTTTGTTAAATATGGTGCTAATTATTGTGCAATTTATGGCCCTGGAGAGTTTACGAACTCAGTAGATTATCTAACAGATGGAGAGTGGACGTCCGCTACAGCAGAACTACACTGTAGAGAAGCTGTATATGTTGGAGAGAATACAGATTATATTTATTGTGATATTGGTGACGAAACTTATAATATCTTCTCTATAGATTCAATTCCATACATATACAAAGTTAAAGAATCAAGCAATATTATTCAAGAAAACAATATAGAAAGAAAGAGTTTTACTAATATATATGATAAAAGTGGAATGTTTATTAAAACTGAATGTGGTAAAGACCCTTTAAAAATAATTGAAGAAAGAGAAAAAAGAGGAGAACAAGAGATTAAACAATTAATTAATGAAATGGATAGCTTTTTTTCTTAATCCCTTACAACCCGGAGCGTAGCGACACGTAACAACTGTACCACTTGCATACAAAGGACTCAACCTCTACATAAAAAAGAAATAATTAACCTTTCATTTTTAAATAATCTTCTTTTTTCATTAATTTGTTACTCAAACAAGAATTAATTATAACATTTTGCTGTCTACTCCATACTTTATCATCATTTTCAAGAACAAATTTTCCCCACAAATCAACAAAATCCATCCTTTCTTTTTCATTCTCGTCTTTAAATCCCATTTAATATTTCCTCATATTTTTTTATCTTATTCTCATCTAAATTTTTTGCAATATTCCTTAAGTGTCTTGCATCTTCTAAATCTTTTGGAGATTTTAAAACTTTTTCCTTGAAGGCTATCTGTAACTCTAAATTGGAAACAACTAATTCCTTTTCATTTATTTTGATTAGAATATTATCTTCAAGTACGATTTCATCAGTTTTATTTTTTGCAAATTTCACTTCCATATTTGGAATAACTTCACCATTTCTTGCAAATCTGACTGCAATTTTATCAGTAATATACTCATAAATGTCTTTATTCTCTTCTTGGTTTAAACAATAAAAATCATTTTTCTTAAGATCATTAATCAATTTTTCAAATTCTAAATAATCCATTTTAGGTATAATCAAGTCTATATCCTCACTAGCTCTCGCCCTTCCCAAAAGGATCGAAACATAACCACTAACAATTACATATTTTGTATGTTTTTTCAATATATTGACAAAATCAAGAGTAAATATATCTAAATCAGAGAGTTCCCTGTCTAGGATTATTGTTTTATCTAAAAACTGCATATATCTAAACAAGAATCAGAAATATATAAGAATTTCTATATTAATTTACCACCCGGAGCGTAGCGACACGTAACAAAGCTCCACTACCATAAAGAGTCCTCAAACCCTACCCTCCCTACCAGATTAGACACATACAAACCCATAACAAACATTTATAAACAAACCTTTATTTCAATCAATTATGGCAGATTTTGACCCAAATAGAAAACCAAGTCCTAGAAGAAGAGACAGTGGCAGAAGTAGAGACAGTGGTAGAGGTGGCTATGGGGACAGACCTAGAAGGGATAGTGGCTATGGGGACAGACCAAGAAGAGATGGTGGAAGAGAAAGACAGAGAAGAGATAGAGCAGAAGTAGAAATGACAGAAGTAACCTGTTCTAGTTGTGGTACAAAATGTGAAGTTCCTTTCAAACCAACTTCAACAAAGCCAGTATACTGTAATGACTGTTTTAAAAAAGCAAAACCAACAAGAAGTTCTAATGGTAATTTAGATGAAATAAATCAAAAGCTTGACAAGATAATGAAAGCTTTGAAAATAGAATAAAATCCGAAATTCTTTCGAATATTTCTAGATAATCTTTATAAAAAATACCTACTTAAGTATATATGTCAAAGGCAAATACTCATAGACTTTAAATAAAAGGAGAATATTACTAAAAAAATGAACAAACTAGCTGTATTTCAGGACAAGAAGATAAGGAAAATCTGGCATAATGATGAATGGTGGTTTTCTGTAGTAGACATTATTGGAGTTTTGACTGAAAGTGTTGATGCGAGGAAATATTGGAATAAGTTAAACCAAAGGCTAAAAGAAGAAGGTAGTGAAGTGGTGACATTTTGTCACCAGTTGAAATTAATTGCAGAAGATGGTAAATTAAGAGAAACAGACTGTGCAAACACAGAAGGAGCATTTAGATTAATACAATCAGTACCTTCTCCAAAAGCAGAACCTTTGAAATTATGGCTAGCAAAAACAGGTTATGAAAGAGTCCAAGAAATAGAAAATCCTGAATTAGGACAGAACAGAATAAAGAAATATTATGAACTAAAAGGCTATCCACAAGAATGGATTGAAAAGAGATTAAGAGGAATTGCAATCAGACAGGAATTAACAGATGAATGGAAAAGTAGGAATGTTGAGGAAGGTAAGGAATTTGCAATACTCACAAATGAAATAACAAATGCTACTTTCGGAAAAAATGTAAAGGAATACAAAGAATTCAAAAATCTTCAAAGACCAAATCAAAATTTAAGAGATCACATGAATGATTGGGAATTATTGCTTACGATGATAGGAGAAAAAGCAACAACTGACATAACTCAAAAAGATGATTCAATAGGCCTTAAAGAATGCAAAGACTCTGCAAAGAAAGGTGGAAACATTGCAAAAAGAACAAGAGAAGATATAGAATCTAATCTTGGCAAGTCAATTCTCTCAAAAGAAGGACCAAAAAAGAAAAAACAATTACCACAAGGAGCGTAGCGACACGTAACAAAGCTTTACTTCCATAAATAGGACCCAACTATTAATCATTCTACCTAAATAACAACAAACTTTAAAAAAGAATTTTCTCTCAAATTCTAAATGGAGTCACTTTTAAAGAAATATTTTGGATACAATACCTTTAGACCTATGCAAAAAGAGATTATAGATAATATAATTGAAAAAAAAGACTCTTTAGTTCTAATGCCTACTGGAGGAGGTAAATCTCTATGCTACCAAATTCCAGCATTAAAACTAGAAGGTATCACAGTTGTAATCTCACCTTTAATTTCTTTAATGCAAGACCAAGTAAATAATTTAAAAGCAAATGGTGTTGCTGCTGAATACATTAACTCATCTTTAACATATCCAGAAATGGAAAGAATCAAAGAAAGAGCTCAAAAGAAAGAAGTAAAACTACTCTACATAGCTCCAGAACGATTAGCTTTGGAATCATTTAAAGTATTTCTAATGACACTAAAAGTTAATTTAATCGCTATTGATGAAGCACATTGTATTTCAGAGTGGGGACATAACTTTAGAAAAGAGTATAGAAATTTAAAAAACTTAAAAGTATTATTTCCAAACATACCAATTGTTGCTCTAACAGCTACAGCTACTATGAAAGTTAGGGAAGATATTTTAAAACAATTAGAGTTAAACAATCCAAAAGTCTTTACTTCAAGTTTTGATAGAAAGAATTTAAACTTAATAGTTTCACCAAAAAAGGATTCATTTAATAAAATTGTAAATTTGTTAAAGAAAAATAAAGATAATCCAGCTATAATCTACTGCTTTTCTAGAAAAGATACTGAAAACCTTGCTTCAAAATTAAGAGAAAGAGGTTTTAGTGCTTTACCATACCATGCCGGATTATCAAATCCTATAAGGAAATACAACCAAGAAATGTTCATCAAAGATAAAGTGAATATTATTGTTGCTACTATTGCTTTTGGAATGGGTATTGATAAGCCAGATGTGAGACTAGTTATTCACCATACCTTTTCAAAATCTCTTGAAGGATATTATCAAGAAATAGGCAGAGCTGGAAGAGATGGCTTGCAGAGTGATTGTGTTTTATTCTATTCTCATGGGGATAAGAGAAAGCATGATTATTTTATTGATCAAATTTATTCTGATTCTACAAAAAGGAATTCTATTTTCAAATTAAATAAAATGATAGAATACTGTGAAGGATTTGAATGTAGAAGAAAAAGTATACTTGAATATTTTGGAGAAATTGCAAAAGATAAGTGTGAAGGATGTGATATTTGTTTGAAACTTCCAGCACTTGAAGGTGATTCTGCAAATCTTGTGAAATTTAAAAGAACAGATGAAATGCCTTATGATAAAAAGTTATTTGAAGTTTTAAGAGTATTTAGAAAAAAACTTTCAGAAGCTAGAAATGTTCCTCCATTTATGATATTTGGAGATGTTTCTTTGCGTGAGATGGCTTTTTATTTCCCTAGAACAAAAGAAGATTTTTTGAATATCAAGGGTGTTGGCTTGCAGAAATGGAATGACTTTGGAAGAAGTTTTTTGGCATTGATTGGAGAATATATTGAAGAGAATATGGTTCCTTTGAATAAATTTGAAAATAGAAGAAAAACATATACAAAGAAAAGTAGACAGAAATCTTTGAGTGCTTATGATCCATGGGTTGATGATGAAGATTATAGGCTAACGCAAATGTTTTCTGCTAACAAAAGAATCAGTGAAATTTCTTTAGTGTTGAATAGATCACCTAGTGCTGTTAGGGAAAGGCTGAGAATGCATAACTTGATTTATTAATTCCCTAAAAAGTACTCAACCCTTACTCCCTACCGAAAATATTCCGAATATTTCTAAGTAATCTTTCTTAAGGCTGTAAGTATTATCTGTTCATGGAAGAGATAAAGGAAAAACTAAGAAAAATAAAAAATATAGTCTTCACAAAACATGCAGAACAACAATTAATCTTAAGAGAAGGAAACAAAGAACAAATACAAAACCTAATAAAAAACCCTGAAAACCTAATCTACTCAGAAACTCAAAAAAACAGGGAATGTTTATATTTTAACATAAGCAACAAAAGAACAATAATTCTTCCAGTCGTATTCAAAAACAAAACTTTATATATTCTCACATATATAATGAGATATAGGCCATGGAGAAGAAAAAGATGAAATTTAACTATGACAAAGAACATGATATTCTTTCAATCCACAAAGGATTTTCTGCAAATGAAAAATTTAAAGGAAATATAGATGTGGGGGAATTAATCTTAGATTTATCAACAAAAGGAAAAATTAGGGGCATAGAAATAATGGATGCAACTAAATATTTAGGAATACAAAAATCTGTTTTAAAACAAATGGAAGATGCTCAATTTAAAGCAGTAATAAATAAACAAAGAATATTAATTTCTCTAGCATTGAAGCAAAAAGGAAAAACAATTCCTGCAAAGATAGCAGTACCTCTTGAAGTAGGATTTTAACAACTGTACCACTAACATAAAACAGCCTCAATAATTACTCTCTCTACTAGAAACATATATAAATAAATAACACTTATTAATAATAATGAAAAAGAAAAAAGAAGATATCAACAAATGGCCAATACCAGCTTTTATGTTAATGGGATTAGGGGTAGGTTTTCTGTTATTACAATACAACGCAATGGCAATCCCAGCAGGAGTACTAATTGGTTTAGGTTTTGGTATGTTAATATCTTTAATACTTGAAAGAAAAAAGAAGTAACTAAAGGGAATAACCATACTCTACAGATTTAATATTCTCACCAGTATCTTTTGTAATTAAACTTCTTAACAACTCTATATCCAAACCAATATTCAAACTCTTCAATATCACCCCAAGACCTACCATATTCTTCCTATATTCAGAATCAACAACCACAACCTCTCTATCAAATTTAATCTCTTTACCAACTTTATTCAATCTAAACAAAACATCAGCTTTATCTATAGTAACATTACCAATCTTCTCTTCACTATATATAATATAACTAATAATATCCCCTCCAACATTTGCAGCATCATAGTCAAAACTAACAACAACATTATACTTCCTCATCAAAACCTTTGACAAAACAGTGCCTAAAAACTTCACTCCATCCCCACCTTTACCAGTTATTACTAATTTCATATTTAACCAAACAAAATAACCCTATAAAAATCTTCCGAATTCTTTATAAACTCACATTTAAAAACAAATCCCATGAAACCCCTAAAAGTCCTATTCACAGAGCAGGAAATACTATTGATACAGAGCGAAATAGATAGAGGAAAAAACTACACAGAAATCCATAAAACTCACTTTTCTAATATATCCTACCCTACATTTTATGGGCGGTTTCAAGATTATAGGGACTGTTTTGAAATACCCTCTGGATGGCCAAAATATAAAATATCCAGATCAAGAAAACAAAGAGGTAAATTTACAGAGCAACAATTACTCCAAATGCAAGAAAAAATTGATAATGGAGAATTAAAGATTAAAGGACTACATGAAACTTTCTTTTCAAATTGGACTTATAGTAGATTTGTATATGCTTTTGATTATTATAAGTGCTGCTTTGACATTCCTGAGGATTTTGGAAAAAAAGGTGTAAGATTGGGAGCAATACAGTTAAGATCAATAAGACAAAGTATAGTGGAAGAAGCATGTAGATGTGGCCATTTAACTCTAGAACAAATAGCAATAAGAGAAGAAAGAGACACTAAAACCCCTATAACAAGAGAGGGAGTAAGACTTTATATTAAAAAAACAGGAAATGTAGAAAGATTCAAGCAAGCAAGAAGAGTTTTCAAGAAAAGAGTAAAACAAGCAAGAGAAGACAGGGAAGAAAATGACAAAAAATTAACAGGAGAAGTTTTCATGTCCTTATATGATCAAATTGAAGAAGATGCACTAAGATTTGCAGTTCAATATGTATTAAAACACAATGATTCAAAAACAAGTTCATTAAGTAAACTTATCAAGCTATTTAGACTTGGACAAGAGCTAACAGATGAAGGAAAAATAAAAAGCTATAAAGAAATAGGAGAAGAAGTGGGCTTATCCACAATGACTGTACGTAGAATATATAATGAATTAGAATGTGTTCCAGGAAATCCATCAATAGCTAGATATTCTTCAGAATTAGTAGAAAGAATAGAAAAGGCATTTGAGTATGATGGTTTGAATATGTCAACAAAAGCTTACCTTTTAGATAAAAGTTTAGGTTCAATTCAACAAAGATTTACAAGATTAGGACAACACCCAAAATCACCAAGAACAATTCTAAATAGAGGTGCTAATAGAAGATTAAATTATACAATGTGTTCAAAACTCTATGAAGTAATGGACATGGACACAGAACAAGAATTAACCCCTCAAGATTTAATGGGCTTAACAGGGATCAAATCAGAAGATTTATTGGATTATGCTCTAGAACATAGAGCAGAAATAGCAAAAGAACTAACAGACTTCTTAACACATGTAGAACAAAGGACAATTACAACTCCTTATAGGTCTTAAACCAATCCAAAATCTTTATAAATACAATCTGAAACCTAAAACCCATCAAAAACATGTTAAGTAAGGAGGAATCAAACATGAAACCATTCACATGCGACTGGGATGATGACGATGACGATTTTGATGATGATGAAGATTAATCACAGGGGTTAAACAAAATAACTCCTTTCTTTTCTTTTTTCAAAAATTTATAAAATAAGTCCTTTATGTTCTTCAGCAAGTCTTCTTGCAATATCTTTTCTACCTCTCTCTTGACAGCTATTTAAAATCATTTGATATCCTCTGTCCTTTTCAACATAATCCATAATCTGTTTACCAATTCTTTCAAAATCTTCTCTGTTAAATCTGCCTAAATATCTATTCCACCTACTTTCATAATCAACAAACTCTGGCAAACCTTCACTTAATTCTAAAACTCTTGAAAAACTTTCTTTAACTCTTCTTTTTTGTTTCATCCATAATGCTCTCTTTTTCAAAGAACTTTCAAAATCCCCATTATACAAATCTCTTTCTTCTTTCTCCATGAAATTTTTAATAGCCCATAAATATAATGGAACCATTCTGACATTAAACAACATATCAAACCTTCTTCGCTTAATCTCATTATCCCCTCCTTCTAATCCAACCATCTCTTGATAATAAACATCCAACCCTTCCTCAATATCCCCACTCATACTTAACACTCTTCCCAAATCCATAAATAATAAATCTCTACAACACAATTCCCAATCAACAACTCCAAACTGCCCTTCATGATAAAGAATATTCTTTGTATGTAATGAACCATGACAAACCCTTCCATATTGAGGTAACCAGTGTTCCATTAATCTTACATAAGGTTCAATGCCTTGGAGATGTAAATTATTCCCCTGTCTTAATTCAGTTTCATAATCCCATCCACCTATAACATTAACAGGAACAGACTTCATTAAATGATGAAACCTAGCTAACCTCTTAATAAACTCCATAACTAACTCAGTATCACCTAATTCAAAAAGGGTTTTTCCTTTCAATCTCTCCATTCTAATGTTTCTTTTCATTCCATAATCAATAGAAATATGTCTTGGAACAACAAATATACTTTCAGGAACACTTTCTTCTAAAATTTCTCTAACTAAATAATCTCTTAATATTCTTCTTTCTGGATCTCTGTCATAACCAACACCAAATTCATCATAATCATTAGATCTCTGTTTTTTCTTTATCACCCTCCTACCTATCCCCATCAAAACATCAACCATTACACCAACTAGATAAGTATCTTGATGCAGATCCAAAGAAACCTCTGGATTTTCATCAGTAATCTTCAAATCTTTCTTTGATTGCAACCTCTCAAAACTCATAAGAGAACTATAAACCCCTTGTCTCATACCAGAATCCATAATAGTATTAAACATTCTATCAACTAACGCATTCAAGTTATCATTATACCATTCAACACCATCCTCTCCTTTTTCAATACCCCTCCTTATATTCTTTAAAAAAAACAATTCCTCAAAACCTTCAGAAAAATCACCAGAATCAAAAGCTTCTACTATAGTATCATAATCAAAACTCTCCAAATGTGGATGAAAAAAATCTCCCATAAAGAGAAAATCTTAATATTGTTTATAAGAATTATTGACTTTTAACAACACCCAAAGAATAAACACTATCCATTTCCCCAACTTTATACCTTTTCTTAATATCCATCAACATTGAATGAGCATCTTTGAAACCAACTCTAACTCCATTATTAGTAATACAATAACCAACAACTTCAACAAAACTAAATCCTTCATAAGCAACAGCTTCCTTTACAACTTTTTTCAAATGGTCAACACTCCATACTGAAGTTCTACCAAACCAGTACTTATTATTAGAAGAAATTAACTTCTGCATATTAATTGGTTCATAAACATTACCAAAAGGGCTAGTAACAGTATACATATCTTTCTTAGTAGTAGGAGCCATCTGCCCTCCAGTCATTCCATAAATCTCATTGTTATAACAAATAACAGTGATATCAACATTTCTTCTTGCTGTATGCATCAAATGATTTCCACCAATCCCTAATAGATCTCCATCTCCAGAAATAACAACTACTTTCAATTTAGGATTTCCTCTTTTCACACCCTCTGCAATTGCAACAGCCCTGCCATGAGGGCCATGAACTGAATCACAATTAAAATAACCAGCAGTTCTACCTGAACAACCAATTCCAGAAACAATAACAACATCTTTTTTATTCAAACCTAATTCATGAAAAGCCATAGCTATGTGATTGTTCATAATTCCAATCCCACATCCTGGACACCAGAATGAAGGATACTTATCAAATCTTATCCAGCTTTTCATACTAACCTCTTAGCAAGTCTTGTTCTTTTATTTACAATACCCATATCTGTTCTTTCTAAATCTGCAAGTAATTCATCAGTCTTTTTCTTTACACTATCTCTTTTTGGATCAACATCAGTAAATCCTAATGAGCCTAATAATTTTGCAGTACTCAAATCTAAAATTTCAGCAACACAAAGATGAGTATAACTATGAGCAGCAGCATAAATCTCCATATCTAAAGACATAACTCTCATATAACCCCTATGTTGAAAATTTGGAATAGTCCTTCCAATCTGGTAATATGGTAAAACTCCAATTTTGCTTCTAACTCTTTTACCAATCCCCTTGTTAATTCCAAAATCATCTTCCCATTTATAGCCAACTAAAAATGAAACAATTCTTGGATTTTCCACTAAATGTGAAAAACCTTCTTCAACATATTCCCTAATTGGAACAAATTTTGCATCCTCACTAGCACACAAACCAAATAACATTCTCAAATCTTTTTTCTCTGCCAATTTATCAACCAACTCTTCTGCACTTGTACAATGCATCGGTTGTCTTCCTGAAAAAGTTAGTCCTTCATATAATATTGCAACATTACCTATATGTGTAGGTTCTGCAACCTCTCTAACTTCAAAATTTCTTCTATAGGCTTTACTCATCTTCTCTAGAAACAACCAAATCATCAAGATTAAAATCTTGTTCCATAAACCTCCTCTCTTCTTCTGTAAGTGGTTCTATCTCTCTTGCCAATAAACCATTAAAATTTTCAAAACCTCTTTTAAGTAAATATTGTGATGCACCAAAATAAATTAAATGAGTATATCCTTTAACACCAACAGCTAACTCTAAATGTTTTAACATTTGTTCCATAACTCCCTTACCCATTGAAGAAGTTACAGTACCACCATCAACAAGAACAAATGCTTTTTTATCTCCAATACAGGACTTACCATAACCCACAACAACACTTGATATTCCACTTTTTTTTGCAAGTCTATTCAAATGCAATGATTCATACCTTGACTTCAACTGAACATTACCAACCCTATCAGAACCTAATAACATAATTTTATCTATTTTTCCTAGTAAAAAATGATTTAAATCTCTTACACTACCCCACTTATCATTAAAACCATAAGCCTCTCTTAATACTTCATAACCTAAACCATATTCACTAATTCCTCCAGTTGTAACTATTAACCTACTATCCTGTTTTATTCTCATAATTGTTTTTTGACATCTTCTAAACTTATGTCTCCTCCTACAACCTTCACCCTTTTAACTCTCCTTAACAATTCTCTTTCTAGAATAGCAGCATATTGACCATCATTCATTTCAACAACCACAATCTCTTCATATTTTTTTGAAATCTCTTTCAATTCATCTAACACTGGAAATAATCTAGTAGGTCTAAAAATACTATCTTCCAAATCCATAACCACTCTACCAACAACACCAAAAGCAATAATTAACCTTCCACCTCTATCAACATATTCATAATTATTATATTTTTTTACAACTTCATCTCTTCTTGATTTAACTTTATCTAACCATTTCTTGTAAATTTCAGGACTTTTTGTTTTAGGAGTTCCTTCTTCAGAAGTCAAACCAGTAACATGTCCTATACCAGAACCCAACTGTTTTCCCTCTCTTTCAACAACATTAACATCTCTAACTTCAAAAGGTTCATACATATGACTGATAAAAGCATCCATTAAAACAAACACTGGTTGCTTAGCCTCTTCAGCACAATTAAAAGCATCAACAGTAACAGAAAAACATTCTTCAACAGAAGCAGGATAAAATATAATTGGATAAGTATCACCATGAGAACAATTACAAGCTAATGAAATATCACCTTGTGCAGGTAGTGTTGGCATTCCTGTTGAAGGTCCAACTCTCATTGTATTAACAACAACCATTGGAATTTCAGACATAAAACCCATACCAATAGCTTCTTGCATTAAAGAAAATCCAGGTCCTGAAGTTGCAGTCATTACTTTTCTTCCAGTTAATGAAGCACCAATACACATATTTATTGCTGCAATCTCATCCTCACAATGTACAAAATTAAAATCTTTAACTTTAGCTAAATAATGCATTATCTCACTAGCAGGGGTTATTGGATAACCTGAATAAAAATCCATTCCAGCTTTCATTGCACCTATTGCAACAGCTTCATTTCCCATTACTAGTTTCAATTTCTAACCCCCATTCTGGACAGTACTTTTCACAAATTTTGCATTTTCTACACTTTTCAGGATCAATCCATCTAGGTACTCCATCCTTCATCTCAATATTGTTAAAAGGGCACAATTTAACGCATAATTCACATCCTTTACAGTATTTTTTCTCTATTTTCATAGCCATTTTCCCCACCTAGAGCTTTAAAAAGCTTTTCTTTTAAAACTTTATGAAACTGTCACTTAAATAACCAGTGAATTTTCGTATTTTTCTTATAAACCTTTATAAATAATCTCCAAATAAAAAATAGTAGGTAGAAAAAATGGTTAGATATGATAAAATTCAATTTAGAGAACCTGAAATTTCTACATATTCTCTTATAACTCCTAGAGAAATACAATTACAAATGAACACTCGATTACCTATTTTTGTTTTTGCAAATCCTTCTACAGATCCAGTAGTTAATGTAGTTCCTTGTTTTGCTCAAATGTATGCAGATGTTTATTTCAATCTACAAACAGGAAGACATTCAGAACAAAGAAGCTATGCTCCATTTAATGAATGGGATGATTTTTTGCAACTAGCAGGTTATAATTTTTTACAAAGAACAGCATTAAAAAGAAGAATAAATCAAGAAACAAGAAAAAGATTTTGTTCTTTAGACTTAGAACTTATTGGACATGAAATAATGGAAAGTTTACAACTTGAAAGGCTAAGTATACCTTTATTATTAAGAAGAAATGAATTAGCAGATAAAATAGAAGAAGAAAAAATTTTTCAATTAATTCTTGTTTAATTACCTACTAGCATACTTTACAGGTTCTGTAACACCCCTGCCTCTTCCAGTTGTATTAATTCTTCCTTGCTGTACAACTGTACTTGTAGCTAGATAATTTTCATATGCTTGTTGAGCATCTTTTGCAACTTTATTGAACTTTTTCAATTCCCTATCTAATTGTTTTGCTCTTTTCTTTAAATCACTACTTAATTCTTCTAATTTTGATGCATTATACTCTAATCTTCTTGCAATTTCCAATGCTTCAAAGAACTGTTGAAATTCAACATTTAATTCACTAATATTACTTTTTGTTAAATACTCAGTAGGGTTTGCTTTTAATTCAGCAATATGACCTAACATTCTATCAATATTGTTTACAAAAGGCCTAATATTTTTCGTATTTGTATCAATTTCCATTGAAATACTCTGTATTCTTCCAGACTCTTCAAACATTACACTACTTGCTATTGTTTTAATATTATTTCCAGAAGTAGTTAGTGTAGCAGAATATTTATCAGTGTATCTTTCAACATCTGTTCTAAATTTTTCACCTTCTTGTGCAAGTCTTGCATTTTTTGCTGCTTGTGTTGCAACATTTGCAGTAGCAGCATCCTCAACTGACTTTCTTTTGAATATATCGAATAAACCCATGAATATCACCTCGTTAATAAATAAATATACTCTAATATACTTTATAAAGTTTTTTATTTTACACCATCAGATTAACATTCTAGCATCGACAACCTTTCCATTTTTAGAATTAATAACAAAAGGATTGATATCCATCTCTTTAATTTCCTTATATCTTATTGGAATTTTAGAAATATTAATAACAATCTTTTCTAATTTTTTCATATTAACTCCTTTCTTCCCTCTAACTCCAAACAATAAATCTTTCATCTTTAATTCTGAAACCATTGAATTAAAATCTTTAGAAGTAATAGGACAAACTCTAAAAGAAACATCTTTCATCACTTCTGTATATATCCCACCAATACCAAATGCAACAACATGACCAAATACATCATCTTTTTTCAATCCAATCAAAACACATTCTCCTTCAACAAACTCTTGAACTAAAATTCCATCACTTTTTAACTTTTTATTTTTAACAATTTTCACAAGATCATTAAATTCTTTTTCAATTTCTTCTTTACAATTAACAATTCTAACTCCATTAATATCAGATTTATGCAATGCATCTTTAGAAATAATCTTTAACACTAAAGGAACATTTATTCCAGAACTTTTTACTTCTAATAGATTATTACAAAGCTTGTGCTTTGCAACAGGAACATATTTTTTCAAAAATTTCTCAGTATCAACCTCAGTATAAGCCCCTTTTTTCATATTTATATAGGTAGCTAAGGGCTTTATATTTCTTTTGCATAACCTTTATTAAACAACTTTACACTCTTCTTGAAATGAAAGACAGACAAGTGGGTTATTTGGTAATTGCTTTTTGTATGGCTTTATTGTTAATAATCATAACCTATGATATGACTTTAGCACAGATAGTAAGCACATCATGTTCTCATGGGGATTCTTGTCCAATGTATGCAACATTAAAGATGCAAAGAATCATTTCATTTACTCTATTAGGTGTATTAGTTCTAATTGGGTTATACTTTATTTTCAGTAAAAACATTAAAGAAATCATAAAAGACAAAAAGAGAAATAAGGAACTCTTCCTATCAGATGAAGAAAAACAAGTAATTAATTTGTTAAAATCAAACAATAACTCCTTATACCAATCTGATTTAATAAAACAACTAGACAAGTCAAAAGTTCAAGTAACTAGAATTTTAGACAAACTAGAGGCCAAAAAAGTAATAGATCGTAAAAGAAGAGGAATGACTAATATTATAATTCTAAAGTAATTGCTTTTTTCTCACAAGCCTCAACACAAGCTCCACAAGAAATGCATTCTTCTTGATTAACAACAACTAAACCTTCTCTTTTCAATGCTTCAACAGGACAGGCTTCAACACACCCTTTGCAAGCACCTCCACAACTACATGAAGTACATTTACCATCTTTCCAACAACATTTATCATAATCTATTTTTATCATAATATTTCAATTTTTTACTCCTATTTAAATGTGCTGAAACTAGTTTCACTACATCTTTTATAAGGAGTTTCAAATAATGAACTTACATGGAAAAAGACTCATGTTGTAAACCTTCAAAAAAGAAAGAAGGGTTCCTCTCCGGCATATTATATGGATTACTCCCTCATACAGGATGTATTGCATTCGTCATATTTGCAGTTTTAGGTGTAACTGCAGCAACAACTCTATTCAAACCATTACTGATGAATGCATACTTCTTTTACATACTTATAGCTATTTCATTATTATTTGCAACAATATCAGCTATGCTATATCTAAGAAAACACAAGTCATTATCAATAACTGGTGTAAAAGGAAAGTGGAGATACCTAATAATACTTTATGGATCTACAATAGTAATAAACCTGATACTGTTTTTCCTAGTATTCCCTGCAACAGCAAATATGATGACAGGAAATGCAGTAGCCACAGCAAACGATGATCTAACTATACAAGTTGATATTCCCTGTTCAGGTCACGCATCTTTAATCTCAAGTGAATTGTATACACTCAAAGGAGTTTCAGAAGTAAAATACAGAACAGGAAATTATTTTTATATAATATATGACTCATCAATAACAAGTAAACAAGATATACTTAATTTAGATGTATTCAACACATATCCTGCAACAGTTATTTAAATATAAGGAGTATATAAAATAACAATGAAGAAAACAAACCTTCAGGTCTCTGGAATGCACTGTGCATCTTGCGCAGCTAATATTAACAAGACTATTCTAAAATCCAAACATGTAAAAGAAGCCAATGTAAACTTTGCAACAGCTAAGGCTACAATAATGCATGATAATTTTATTTCAGAAAAAGGGTTAATAAAAATAATAAAAGATGCAGGTTACGATGCAGAAACAATAAAGGAAGGAGAGAATTCATTTGTAAAGCAAGCAAAAGTACAAAAAAAAGAAATAAATGAATATAAAAAGTTATTTTTAATATCTCTAATCTTTGCAATTCCAGCTTTTGTAATTGGTATGATCTTCATGTGGTTAAACATACACATCCTCTATCAAGAATACATTCTTTGGGCTTTAGCAACACCAATCCAGTTTTATGTGGGGTGGCAATTCTACAAAGGAACCTGGTCTGCTATAAAAAATAAATCAGCAAACATGGATTCCTTAATTGCACTAGGAACATCAGCAGCTTATTTCTATAGTGTATATGCAATTCTATTTCAACCAACTCTAGGACAATACTTTGAAACTTCTGCAATATTAATTACATTGGTTATTATGGGAAGACTTTTAGAATCAATTGCAAAAGGCAAAACATCAGATGCAATAAAAAAGTTAATGCAGTTAAGTCCAAAAACAGCAACAGTAAAAAGAAATGGAAAATTCATTAAAATAGCAATTGAAGAAGTTGTTGAAGGTGATATATTACTTGTAAAACCTGGAGAATCAATACCTGTTGATGGAGTTATAATTGAAGGACATTCAAGTGTAGATGAGTCAATGATTACAGGAGAATCTATTCCAATAGAAAAAAAGAAGGGAAGTAAAGTAATTTCAGCAACAATAAACAAAAATGGATCATTTCAATTCAAAGCTACAAAAGTTGGAGCAAATACAACTTTAGCAAGAATAATTAAATTAATTGATGAAGCTCAAGGTAAAAAAGCACCAATACAAAGATTTGCAGATACTATTTCAGCATACTTTGTACCAGCTGTAATGTTTATAGCATTAATTACATTATTGTCTTGGATAATTCTTTTTGAACAACCACCATCATTCGCACTAACAACAGCAGTAGCCGTATTAGTAATAGCCTGTCCTTGTGCACTAGGACTAGCAACACCAACAGCAATAATGGTTGGCTCTGGAAAAGGAGCAAAACATGGAATTTTAATCAAAGGTGGAGAAGCTCTTGAAACAGCACACAAACTAGATTACATAATTTTCGATAAAACAGGAACAATAACAAAAGGACAACCAGAAGTTACTGATATAATTGGAAAAGAAACATTAAAGATAGCAGCTTCAATAGAAAAAAATTCAGAACATCCTTTAGCAGATGCAATTGTAAAAAAAGCACCAAATAATTTAGAAAAAATAACTTCCTTCAAAGCAATTCCAGGATATGGAGTCACAGCAAAAATAAAATCAGAAGAATATTTCTTAGGAAATTTAAAATTAATGAAAAAATATAAAATAAAAATTAATTATGAAGATAAAATGTCTCAATTAGAATCAGAAGGAAAAACTGCAATGCTACTAGCAGACAAAAAAGAAGTTATAGGTTTAATTGCAGTAGCAGATACAATTAGAGATACTTCAAAAAGAGCAGTACAAGAACTACACCAATTAGGGTTAGATGTATACATGATTACAGGAGATAACAAAAGAACAGCAGAAGCAATTGCAAAGAAAGCAGGAATAAAACATATCTTTGCAGAAGTTCTACCAGAAGACAAAGCTAATTATGTAAAGAAACTACAAAAGAAAGGAAAGGTTGCAATGATTGGAGATGGAATTAATGATGCTCCTGCAATAGCACAAGCTGATATTGGAATAGCAATGGGTTCTGGAACTGATGTAGCAATGGAAACAGGAAACATAGTACTAATGAGAAATGATTTGCTAGATGTACCAAAAGCAATTAGATTATCAAAACAAACAATGTCAAAAATAAAACAAAACATGTTCTGGGCATTATTTTATAATTCAATTGGAATCCCAGTTGCAGCTGGATTATTATATCCTTGGACTGGTTGGCTTTTATCTCCAATAATTGCAGGTGGAGCAATGGCTTTATCTTCAGTAAGTGTTGTAACTAACTCTATCTTATTAAGGTACAAAAAGCTTTAAATAATCTATTTAGTTGTATATTTATATGCAAAACTTTTTCACTCCAAAATCAGTAGCAGTTATAGGAGTATCAAAAAGCAAGAATAAAGTAGGTTCTGTTATTTTTAACAATCTAAAGAAATACAAAGGAAACCTCTATGCAATAAATTCAAATGAAAAGAATGTCCAAGGTGTTAAAGCATATCCTTCAATACTTAACATAAAAGAAAAAATAGATCTAGCAATATTAGCTATTCCAGCTAGGTTTGTAATACAAACAGTAAATGATTGTGGAAAAAAAGGGATAAAACATCTAATTATAGTAACATCTGGATTTGCAGAGATAGGAAACACAAAATTAGAATATGAACTTTACAAAGCATTAGAAAAGAATAATATTAAATGCATTGGCCCAAACTGTTTAGGTGTTTATGATGCACATTCAAAATTAGATTCATTATTCTTGCCAACAAAACAGATGACAAGACCAAAAGCAGGAGGAATTTCTTTTATTTCTCAATCAGGAGCACTAGGCTCTGCATTAGTAGACATAGCTGCATATGAAAACTATGGATTTGCTAAATTTATCTCTTATGGAAACGCAACAAACCTTTCAGAAACAGATTTACTATCTTACTTAGGAAAAGATAAACAAACAAAAATAATTTGTATGTACATTGAAGGAATAAAAGATGGAAAGAAATTCATGGATGTAGCAAAAAAAATAGATAAACCAATCATAGTTATCAAGGGTGGAAGAACAGAAAAGGGTTCTAAAGCTGCAATGTCTCACACTGGTTCTTTAGCAGGATCTTTCCAAATTTACAGGGGTGCATTCAAGCAATCAAATATAATTCTAGCAGATTCATTACAAGAAATGTTTCACATAGCAAAACTATTCAACACAATTAAAATGCCTAAAGGAAGAAAAGTACAAGTAATAACAAATGGGGGAGGTTATGGAATTGTAACAACAGACCTACTAGAAGAAAATAACATACAATTATCCGAACTTTCCAAAAGAACAACAAAAAGACTAACAGTTCTATTTCCAAAAATATGCACAATAAAAAATCCAATGGACTTAGTTGGTGATGCAACAGATGAAAGATATGGTATTGCAATTGATGCTTGTATGAGAGATGATAATGTAGATTTATTATTAATTATCTTGCTTCCACAAACACCATTAATAACAAAGAATATAATAAAAGAATTAAAGAAAAATACAAAAAAACCAATGGTATTCATAGTAACTGGTGGAAAGAAAACACAACCATTTATCAAATCATTAGAAAATAATAATTTCCCTGTATTTCAATATCCATCAGAAGCTGTAAAGGCAATTAAGAAGTTTTTTTCTTAACTCTAGTATTCCCACCTTTCTTGTAAACTCTAAACCTTCGTTTAAGTTTACCTTCCTTCTTACTTTTCCTTACATTATCGCTTGTGTACGCACCCATACAATAAATAAGTCAAATATATTTTATAAACCTTTCCGAAAAGATTTCAATAAATTCTAGGCAAATTTTATAAATCTATAAACAATAAAACTTGATATGAATAAATTCACTTCAATAGCAATAATTGTTGCAATTGTGACAATATTATTGATAATATTAGTAATAAAGGAGTTTTTAGCATGAAAAACACTTTTGAAACAATAATTGTACTCATAATTTGGATTCTTGGTCTTTTAGCAGCATATATGCTCATATTAAAAATTACAAATCATAGCCCAACAGTGGACCAAATACAGAATACAGTGCTTGCTTTAATGGGAACACTTGTTATTGCAATAATAATACAGTTTAGTAATATATATTATAGATTAGGAAAAATTGAATCAACTTTAAAATATAATTCTAGAGATTTAAAAAATATAAATTTAGATTTAAAAGATATAAAAAAAAGTTTAACTTAGTACTCCTCACTCTCCCAAAACTTACCTGAATTGATCAATTCCCACTCTTTATTAACCTTTTCTTGTATCTTTTTCATAATCGGGGGAGTAATATGAGCATATCTTCCTTGCAAACTCAAAGCATCTTCAACAGGTTTCATTGGTGGCTTTAAACTAACCTTTACTTGTCTATTCTCAATCTCATACAAGGGCCACATTCCAGTATCAACCATTAATTTTGAAACCTTATTCATCTCATGAGTTTTTACTAACCATCCTGGTTCACAAGCACATAATAAATCAATAAACTTAAACCCTTTAATCTTTGAAGCCTTTCTAACCTTATCAATAAAATCATGTTGATAACCAGTAGATGCTGTAGCAACATAAGGAACATTATGTAAAGCCATAATCTTTGCTAAATTCTTTCTTGGTAATAGATTACCCAATTTATTCATTTTCCCAATGGGTGTTGTATTAGTTCTAGCAAATTCCTGTGTTGCAGAATTAACTTGATGTCCAGTATTTGCAAAATTAAAATTATTATAACAAATGTACAAAATATTATCATTTCTATGTGCAGCTCCTGATAATGAAGCCATTCCAATATCATAACTAGCACCATCTCCAGCATAACAAACAACTGTAATATCTTTTTTACCTTGAACTTCTAAACCTTTAGCAATTCCTGTAGCTGTTGAAGCAGCATTCTCAATTGCATTAAACAACCAGGGAACATTATAACAAGTATAAGGATGATTTGCAGTTAATGTCATACATCCTGCTGCATTAACAATAATCACTTTCTTTCCTAAAGCCATTTGCAATAATCTTAAACCATAAACTGGTTGACATCCTGAACAAGCAAAAGTTCCACCAGTCATAAACTCCTCTTGTTTTGCAAGTTCTTTCACATTAACCATTTTCTAACCTCTCCATTTTTCAAATCATCAAATATTCCAACAAAATCCTTATCCTGAACTGGCTTTCCACCCAAACCAACAATGTAATTTGAAACTTTCATTTTCATACCAAACAAAGCACCTCTTACTTCAGAAAATAAAACACCACTTAAGCCAGGAGAAATGTTCTGGTCAACAACAGCAATTCTTTTTACATTCTTTAATTTCTCTCTCATTAATTTTTCATGTAAAGGTCTAAAAACTCTAATCCTCAAAACTCCAACTTTCCTTCCCTTCCGCCTTAATATATCAACAGCACTCTTTGCTATAGTAGTATTAGCTCCTATCATTACAATAACATCTTCAGCATCTTTCATATTGTATTCATCAAAAAAAGAATAACTTCTTCCAGTTAATTTCTTCCACTCACTATGAATATTATCAATAACCTTTATTGAATCTAACATAGCTCTATGATGTTGAGATCTAAACTCCATATATCCTTCTAAAGCAGGTATTCCCAAACTTTTTGGATTATCCACATCTAATTTTATTTTCAACTCTTGTTTGGGAATAAAACTATCAACTAAACTTTGCTCTGGAATTTCTACTTCCTCTCTTGTAAATGAATGAACAAATCCATCCATATTAACAAAAACAGGTAATGAAATATCTTGATTCTCTGAAATCTTATAACCCATTATAACTGAATCTAATACTTCTTGATTAGTTTCAGAAACAACCATTATCCAACCAGAATCTCTTACAGCCATCATATCATTATGATCACACCATAAGGAAATAGGAGCACTCAAGGCTCTAGAAACATTAACAAAAACCATTGGCAATCTACATCCAGAAACATTAGGTAAAATTTCATGCATTAACATTAATCCTTGCGAAGAAGATGCAGTAAAAGTTCTAGCACCAGTAGCTGCACTACCTAAAGCAGCACTCATAACAGAATGTTCAGAATCAACCTGTTCAAATATTCCAGTAAATTCACCATCAGCTTTCCATTTAGCTATAGTTTCAATAATTTCAGTTTGAGGAGTAATTGGAAAACAGGGAACATATTCAACTCTTGCTAACTTTGCCCCCCAAGCAGCACATTGATTACCATCCAATATCTCTATTTTATTTTTCATTATGAAAATCCCTCACCATTTTTATACATTTAACAGGGCAGTGTTCAGCACAAATACCACAACCCTTACAATTCTTTGATATAACTTTTGTAAATCCTGTTTTTTCAACACTATAAGCAAAATCAGGACATGAAAACCAACAAGTCAAACATTTTATACACTTACTATAATCAATAACTGGCTTCAAAACTCTCCAACTACCCATATCCTTCTCAACTGCATGGGCAACACCATACGGAATTCCTTTTTCTTTCTTATTCTCTATTTTATCCTCTTCAATTAACATTTTACTTCCCCATAACATTTCTTTGCAGCTAAGATATTTTTCTTTAACATATCTTTATTTTTACCATGCAATTCAATATTTACAGCTTCTTCCAATTCTTTCATTCCAAACAAACCAGAAACCTTTGCAAAAGCACCCAATAAAGCAATATTTGGAATATTTCTTCCTAATAGTTTAATTGCATTTCCAGTTGCATCAACAGTACATTCTCCTCTAATATGTTCTTTTGCATTAACAATAATTTTTGTACTTTTCTTCAAACCCTTTAACATCATTTCATGTTCAATTGATTCATCAAGAATAATTATATAATCAGGTTCAAATACATAACCTCTTGTTCCAATTTTTTTCTTATCAACTCTAACAAAAGAAGTTACAGGTGCTCCTCTTCTTTCAGCTCCATACAAAGCAAAATCTTGAGTTTTATAATCTTTTAAGAAAGCAGCTCTTGCTATCAACATAGCACTCTTTTTAACACCCTGTCCACCCCTTCCATGAATTCTAATCTCTATCATCTCTTTTATATAATAAGAAGTATAGTTCTTTATATAAGTTTTTATTAGAAAGAAGAAGTAAAATAACTTCCTTGACAGTCTTCTGCAACTGCAAAATCACCACCTAAATCACAAACCCAATTACCTTCATCATTAAGATCACAATGTCCTCCAGAAGAATAATTTCCTTGATTCCAATTGTTTAGCATATTATACAAGTCAGTTGTATCAAATTTACACCATCCATCTCTACCAACAAACAATGCTTGAGTTGCTTGTGCATCTGCTTCTTGTTGATCAATTTCTTCTTGAGTCATTCCACTATCTAAATAGGCTTGCACAAGCGTATTACTATATTCAAGTCCAGCATAAGTAATATCAATATAAAATATACATTTACCATCAACTTCTCCTCTAATTTCATCTGAATAAGTAGTTGTTGTTACAACACCAATTCCAAATACATCCATTGTAACATTTCTAATAACATTTGAAGGAGTACAAGTATTAGCATAATCCATAAAACAATCATAGTCCTCACCACAATCACTCATACTTGGAGTAGGTGGATACCAAGGTTCTGAACCTTCATCTTCTTCTGTTTCTTCTTCTGTTTCTTCTTCTTCATTATCCAAATCAAATCCAGATGTTTCTTCACTTACACATTCATGGTTTTCAGCAACTTCACCTTCAACACAAGTTAAAGTTTCACAGTTGCTATCTATACAATATTCATCAGAAGCGCACCACTCAACATTATTATTGGTACAAACATTATGAGTGTTATCATCATACAAACTAGTACCTTCTGGCCAGAAAATTATACGAGAGAATCCCCCCCTTCCAGTATAGTTATAATAATAGTCATAAATCACAAAGTATTCATCAAAGTATTTACCAAAACCAAAACTTCCTTTACTATTAGTTTCACCTCCAGGACTAAGTTGTAAAAAAGTCCAACCATCATCTTCAAGTATATATTTAGCATACTCATAAATATCATCAAAATTATAACTCATTTCATCATAATAAATTTTTAGTAAATGCATACCTTCATTGTTATAGGTTATATAAATCTGTCTTGAGGTTTCATCTAAGGAATCTGTCAATAGAGGAATATAATCTCCTATATTAGATTCAGTAATATAATACCCTTCTAAATAAAATCCTTCTTCATCTTTCTCAACAATTTCTTCTCCAATAGTTTCCTCTGTAGTTGTTTTAGTACCAACAGAAGATTTAGTTGTTGTTCCAAAATTCATACCCAACTCTCGTTCTAAAAAATGCTGTCCATCAGATGTAAAAAATAGCAACATTACCAAAGAACCAACTAAAAGAAGTGGAATAACAATACTAATTATAATACCTGCAATAGCCAAACCCTTTCCTTTCAAACTTGGATTCTTTTTTATCTGGACTAAAGCAATTACTCCAAAAATTAAACCAAGCAAAGGAAAAATAAATGCAAATATTAAAGAAAGAATACTAAATGTATTTGTTTTCCGCCCAACTAGTTGAGCAACATCACCTTCTACCATTATTTATCTAAAGAACTAAGGCTATATAAATATTACTAAAAAAAGAAAAAAATTAGTTTCCTCCAAAACTAAATATTTTCTGGAAGAAAGTTTTCTGTTGGTTTTGTGTAGTCGCCATAGCCTGTGTTCCTTGTTCACTATCATCACTACTACTCTTACAATCCCAATCATAGTCATACCAAGTAGCTGACTTTGTTGGAGCTGTTGTTTCAGTAATTTCACCACCTACTTGTGTTCCTCCAGCAGAGCCTGTAGAACAATATCCTGATGCTGAACAATATTCACCTCCAGCACAATCATCATCAGTTTCACATTCTCCGTCAGAAGTTGTTGGTAAATTCATACTATTTGTATTTTTTACAGCATTTCCAAAGATCACATATCCAAAGAATTTACTGAAAAAAGACTTTGAACCTGTATTTGAAGCAATTGGTGTTGTACTTCCAGAACCAGTGCCATAAATATCACTACACTCACTCTCTGTTATATCATACTCTATAACCCATTCATCTGCTATTTCTGAATAGGCTTTAGATTCACAAGCACCTCCAGTAATTTTTCCATCTGCATCATTGTCAACATCACAACAACCATCATATCCACGATTGTAATCTACAGTACCATCTCCATCATTGTCAATACCATCATTACACTCTGTTTTTGTTGGAGCAGTTGTGTCTCTTATTGATTCAGAATAATGATCTTGTCCAGAAATTTCACAAATATTATCAGGTCCAAACCAAATTCCATTATGCTGTTCACAAGTATCAAATCCGACACCTACTTCAGTTACAGGCCAATTAACATGACCTGTATTTAAATTTATTGATAATTTTTCATCACCATCAAGATCACAACCTCCAAGTGTGTCTATTTGTCCATCCGCATCATTATCTATTCCATCATTACAAACAGCAAATTCACTCTCTGTTTGCCAAGATATACATGCTGAATCATCTAGATCCACTTTTCCATTCTCATCATTATCTATTCCATCATAACACTCAGTTGGATACTCTTCAGCCCAACTTATACCATTATCAGTTGAAGGTACACAAAGATCTCCCAGTCTTCTAGTTACTGCTGTTATATAAGCACAACCTCTACTACATTCAGCACTTCTAGAATTTATTAAAGAACCAATTCCAAGTTCACCAGTAGCAGTACCACTACAATCGCCTTCACAGCAATACTCAATTAGTGATTCTTTATTACATCTATCCTCAGCGTTATTTTCTCCACCCTCACCAGCATAAGCTTTACCTGAAAATTCAAGATCATAACCTCCATCAGTTTCAATACAAGTACCTTCACTTGCATCACCATATGAAATTCCAAGCTCATCATCCTTATCAAGTATTTCATCATATTGTCTTTCAGTAAGGCAATATCCTCCTTTGTCTTCTTCATATACACAACCATATACACAACTTCTTTCAACATAAGCAAGCACATCCTCATATTTTGTTCCATCTAAGGTTGCATCTTCTCTTAGAAATAGCTCTTCATCCAGATAAATATCACCAGTTAATAATAAATATTCATTTCGAATTTCACCCTCTTCCTTATCATGGTAACTCCAAGAATTATATTCATCAGCAACATAATATGTATTAATATATTCCTTCAAAATCGGATATTGGACATATGCATAATCAACACCTCCATATTCACCATACCTCTCTTTATCATTCCCATATTGATTATAACCTTCCTGATGGTTTTCTGATTCACTTCTTTTAATACACTCATCATAAAATTTGTCGCTATCTCCATCATCTGTTGTAACTTTCAAATATCCTGGTATATACACACTGTTCCTAATCCCATTATCAATGTCAGAATCAGTAAAAGAAAAACCTGGATATTGGTCTTCTATACTATTTCCCATAACACTAACACAACTAAGAATCAGTGTCAAAGCAATTAAAATTATTAGTTTTTTCATTAATATCCCTCCTTTTAATATTTCTATAAAAAGATAATTACTTTATATAAGTTTTTATTTATAACCTAAATCTAATTCACAACAACTTTTCAAATAACTCAACATACTCTTTCTTGGTTCAGCACCCATATCCATACCTGTTAAATACATAAAATCAACTCTACATTTTTTTTGATCAGGATCAGCATAAACTAAATACTCAACACCATCATGTGTATCTTCATACTCCTCATACAAATATTCACTTTTAGAAGGAATATCTTCTTCAACATGTCTATTGACAGTTTTACAACCAACAGAAAGAGCTAAAGCACTCATACACGTAAAAGACAATACTTTACTACCTAAACCCATAAAACAAGAAATAACACCCTAATTTAAAAGCTTTATCACAAAAAACATTATAAATAGTAACCATATAGTTACATATATGAAACCAAAAGTAGGTGTAGTTTCTTTCACAGGTTGTCAAGGTTGTCAGTTCACAATCCTATTCATAGATGATATAATGAACATTCTAAATAAGTTAGATGTACAATATTTTCATTTATTAAAAGAAAAGAACAGAGAAACTAATTTTGAATTAGTATTTGTTGAAGGAGCAATAACAACTAAAAGAGAAGTTGAAAAATTAAAGAAAATTAGAGAAAAATCAAAATATCTTGTAGCCCTAGGTGCTTGTGCAACTCATGGAGGAATCCCTGGAATGAGAAACTTTCTAGAAAATAAAGAATTAGAAAAATATGTCTACAATCAAAAGATGTTAAAAGATTCAATTAACACAGAAGCAGTTGATAATTTTGTAAAAGTAGACTACCATATGTATGGCTGTCCAATAATTAAAGAAGAGTTTATTGCTTTTATAGATGGATTCTTAAAAAATAAAATTCCAAAGGAATGTGAAACTCCTGTTTGTTTAGAATGTCCAAAAAAAGGTCCAGAATGTTATTTGCAAAAAAAGATTGTTTGTTTAGGCCCATTAGCTCATGGAGGTTGTAATGGCCTTTGTACTAAAGATAATCATCCTTGTATAATGTGTAGGGGCCCATTAAAAAATGCTAATTTCTCTTCGGAAATTGAATTATTTAAGAACTTTGGTTACAATGAAGATCAAATAAAAAGTAAAATATCAAAGTTCTATCCAAGAGAAAAAGTAAATTTAAAACAAAGAATTATAAAAATAAAATCAAAATTGAAAAAAAATGACAAACATAACCATTGATCATATAACAAAAATAGAAGGACATGCAAAACTCCATATTAAAGTAAAAGATAACCAAGTAAAAAAGTGTAGTTTAACAATTTTTGAAGGTTCTAGATTCTTTGAGGGAATTGTAAAGGGAAAACATTACTCTGACTTACCAGATATCACATCTAGAATATGTGGGGTCTGCTCTGTTTCACATACAATAGCGTCGATAAAAGCCCTTGAAAATGCTTTTGATATAAAAGTTTCAGAACAAACAACACTATTAAGAGAATTATTAATCATTGGAGGAATTTTACAAAGCCATGTTCTACATTTATACTTTTTAGTGCTTCCAGATTATTATGGTTGCAAATCAGCATTAGACTTAGCAAAAAAAGAACCGGCTTTAGTAAAAAGAGCACTTTTAATGAAAAAAACAGCAAATCATATGGTTTCAACAATTGCTGCAAGAGATATTCACCCAATTTCAGCAATTCCTGGAGGATTTACAAGACTACCAGAACAATCAAAATTAAATTCTTTAGTAAAAGATTTAAGATTAATAGTTTCTGATGCTGAAGAAACAATAAAACTATTTCAAAATTTAGAATATCCTAATTTTGAAAAAGAATCAGATAAGTTTGCTCTTTCTGGAAATTCATATTTCTATTCAGATAAAATAATCTCTTGTCAAGGAAATGTTTGTATACCTACAAATGATTATGAGAAACATTTCAATGAATACTTTAAAGCTGGTTCAACAGCTGAATTTGCAAGAAGAAAAGGAAAAGCATACACAGTTGGAGCCTTATCAAGAAACACAGTAAATAAAAATCTTGTTTCTGATAGAGTAAAGAAAGAAATAATAAAATTAAATCCAAAAAATCCATTTCATAACAACATTTCACAAGCATTAGAAATATATGAAGGAATACAACAAGCAATTAAGATTCTATCAAATTTAAAAATAAAACCTGAAACTCCTGTAGAAATAACTCCAAAAGCAACAACTGGAATAGGAACATTAGAAGCTCCTAGGGGAATTTTATTCCACAAATACAAATTTAACAAAAGTGGAATATGTAAATTTGCAAACATTACAACCCCAACAACACAAAATCTTCCACATCTACAAGAAGCAATAAAAGAATACTTACCCTCTTTATTTCACTTAGAAGAAGAACAAATTAAATTAGAAATTGAAAAATTAATAAGAGCCTATGATCCTTGTATATCTTGTTCAACCCATTTCTTGGAATTTAAACTAGAAAGAACCTGATCATATGTAAACTCCATTGGAATTACAATAACTCTAACTCTACCAACTTGTCCAACAACCTGTAACAGTTTCAACTCAGTCCCGATATCAAAATCATGCATACTCAACGGCTGTTTAACCAAAAAATCATCCAATTCTAATAATTTCATCTCATGCAAATACATACAAACATCCATTATCCATATATCTCCTTCAACATTAGAATCATAAGAAACAAACTTCATCCCATTTATCTCTCTATCAATAAACCTCAAGGCAACACTATCCTTCTTAATATACTTATTACCTAAACAATAAACCTTTAACATTTTTCAACAGCATAAAAAAAGTGAATATAAACTTCATCTCCAACCTTTAAATCTGGAATCATATCTTTTGAAACCCATCTAAACGCTTTCTCATAATCTACTTTAACAAATCTATCTTTTTCTTCAATAACCCTTGCCCTATAAACCCTTGATAAATCTCTTAATTGTTCTGGAGCATCTTTATACATTCCAACCCCATTATTAATTTCATCATTATGTATCTCATGAAAATATTTCCTAATTGCTTCAAAATTCCAAAAATCATCCCCCATAGACTTCCTTAACCTATTAACAGCAGTAGAAAAAATTCTTTCTAATTCACTGCGTGAAACAGGTTTATAATTAAGAACACAATCTTCTAATCTTTTCAAATCATCAGAAGTTATCTCTCCTCTCCTAACTTTACCTTCAGCACACGGAAACGCATACCTTAAAAAATAATGTTCAACATCCATTTTCCTTTAAAAATTCCTTAGCCTCCCTATCCACCACTTCTACAATCATACCATTCTGCACAATTACAAAATCACCAACTCCAACTCTGTCTAAAGCCATAACTTTCCTAAATTCCCCACCATAATCTACAACAACTTCATCTTTATTCACTTCCACAACTTTAACAGGATAAGCTAGACACATATTTCTTTTATTATAATATCTCCACCTTTTATAATTTCTGGTACTTTACCACATGTAGGACATTCAAAAAGTACAAAATCATGTTCTTTGCATGTAATATTAGCCCTTCCTTCAAAACCACATTCACATTTAACTACTGATTCTTCATCTAAAACCTCACAAGGAATTCTAATTTCCATTGCTTTTTTAATCTCTTCAGCAGTATAACCACTCAACTCACCAACTAGAACTTTTATGCTTTTAGCATTCTTAGCTTCTAATAAAATATTCTCAACAACCTTACTTTCATGATGCATAGAAAACAAATATCTTCATTATTTATATTGTTTTTTCTTCAAGAAAACCTCTATTTTATCCATTGCTTTCTCTATTTTTTTATAATCAGTTGCAAAACTACATCTAATATAACTCTCTCCGAACTTACCAAACTCTGTTCCAGGAATTACAGCAACTTTACCTTTTTCTAACAATTTCTCAGAAAACTTCCAACTATTTTTAGAATACTTTGAAATATTTGAAAAGGTATAGAATGCACCATGAGGCATTTGTGTTTTCAAATCCATCTCATTTAATCTTTGAACAATCATCTTTCTCCTTCTATCATATTCCTTTAACATTTTTATTGCAAATTTATCTTTAAACTTTAATGCTTCAACAGCAAGTAATTGAGAAAAATGAGGTGCACAAATAGAAGTATAATCCTTACATTTGCATAATGCTTTTATTAGCTCATCAGGCCCAGCACAATAGCCAACTCTAAAACCACACATAGCATAACTCTTTGAAAATGTTTGTAAAGTCAAAACATATTTTTTCATTCCATTCAAAGAACCAATTGAAACATGTTTCCTATCATCATAAATCAATTGCTCATAAGCTTCATCAGCAAACACATACAAATCATTATCAACAGCAATATCTGCAATCTCTTCTAATATTTTTTTTGAAATTACATTGCCAGTTGGATTTGAAGGAGTATTTAGCATAATAACTCTTGTTTTCTTTTTATCAACTGCCTTTGCAATATCATCTGGATTAATTTCAAAATTATTCTCTTCTTTTAGTTGTACACTAACTGGAGTAGCATTTAATAATTCAATAGCTGGAACATATCCCATATAACCTGGATTAGGAATAATAACTTGCTCTGAAGGATCTAAAACTGACATAAGACTTGTAAAAATTAATTCTTGAGTTCCACAACCAACTGCAATATTTTCTGGCAAAACATTTATTTTATTGAACTTTTTTAACTTTTTAGCAACAGCCTCTCTCAATTCAATAGTTCCTTGGGGGCTACTATAATGAGTAACCCTATTCTTTTTATAACTACTTAAAATCTTTGAGGCCTTTCTTAAGATTGGCTTTGGAGTATCAAAATCAGGCTCTCCAGGACCTAAAGAAATAACATCCTTTCTAGAGTTTACAATCTTCAGTAATTTACCAATAACTGCATCAGGTAACTGAAACTCTCTTTCAGAAATATCTTTCATATATAATTCTAACACTTATTTCTTTAAATATCTTTTCCATTTCACACTAAACAAGAATATCAAAAATATCAAGCCTTGTGAAATTAAACAAAAGATACAAAACTTCTCAATAACATAGAATTCAGCCCAAGTCAACCTTAAAGAAAACAAAGTACCAAATAATGAAATCCATTTAACATATTCAAACTTCCAAACTGCAAACAATATTATTAACAGATATCCAATAAAACCAATGATTGCAACTGGTAATCCAAATAATACTGCATAATCACTCTGATGAACAGTAGTACAATTAAAAGTATCATTAATATCACACAGCCCATGAGTATCAGTATAATAAGCATAAGCCAAGTAACCAGCAACGATAATTCCTAAAACTGCAAGTAAAATAACAATATTTTTCCTATTCATTTTTGTTTATAAATACCTTCTATATTTAAAAGTTACTAAAGAACCATAAACCTTTATAAGCTTCAAAACACTATATTATATATGTTTGACATTAAAAAACTCATCTTAGATGTATTTAATCCTAAGAAAGGAGAAAACATAATTCTATTGAATGATTTTCCAACAGATGAAGAAGATATGACTCCAGAAATGCTTGAAAGAAAAGATATGGTAAAAACCTGGTATAATGCATTAAATGAAATGAAAGAAAAAATAAAATTTACTCTAGAACCAATTATTTATTATGAACCAACAGAAGCTCATGGAGCACCATTACCAGAAAAAGCAATTCAAAACAGAAAACAAATAGATTTTACAAAAAAACTTGATTCTTTAGGAAAAAATGATATTATAATTGCAATAACCAAATATTCAGCAACAGGCCCATTACATTCAAGATTAGAAAAACAGAAATTTCGTTCAGCAACATTACCTGGAGCAACAATGGAAATGTCTGCTTTTGGAGCTGATTACAAACTAGTTGCAAAAAAAGCTCAAATACTTGCAAAAAAACTAACAGAAGCAAGTGCAGCTGTAGTAACCTTTTCTACTGGACATGAAATTTATTTTGATTTAGAAGGAAGAGAATCAAATGCAGATGATGGAGTATGTCAAAAACCAGGACAAGGAATAAACCTCCCCTCTGGAGAGGCATATATAACTCCAAATGATAAAAAAGGAAGTAAAACAATGGGTTTTTTACCTGTTTATTATGATAATCATCTAGTTGTTTATGAAGTACAAGAAAATAAAATAATAGATGTAATAACAGATTCTCCAAAATCCAAAGAAATGCAAAAATATTTTAAAGAAGATCCAGCAAGATCAAATATAGCAGAACTTGGCTTGGGGTGTAATGAAAAAGCTACATTCATAAATAATATTCTTCAAGATGAAAAGATTGAAGGAATGCACTGGGCATATGGTTACAATAAGTATATGGGTGGATCAATAGACATTACAGATTTTAAAGATCCCCTCCAAGCAATACATTTAGATATTATTTATACAAAAGAAGCAAGAATAAAAGTTCATAAGATAACCCTTGTATATCCTAATAAGCTTAGGGAAGTAATAATGGAAAATTCAAGATATTCTTTTAACATTCAGAAACTTTTCAAAGAATAATCATTCCTCTTCTTCAACAGCTTCATTAAGATCTTTTAACATATCTTCAACATCAATCTCATGACTTTGACAACCTTGCTCAAGAGTTTCCACATTAGCAACGCCACAACCAAAACACATCATATGGTATTTCATAAAAACATCTATTGTTTTTGGATATTTTCTAACTATTTCCCCAATTGTCATATCTTTTGTTATTTTCATTGTTCTTCAACAGAAATTATTCCTACTGGGCAAGTATCAGCAGCTTTTTGATTACAACCAATTTTTTTTACTTCAGTTTTCTTAGGAGCACTTTTATTATCATCTTTCATCTCCCAATTCTCACCACAAACAGCAACACAACTTCCACAACCAATACACATTTCTCTATTTTGTTTTATTTTATACATTTACATCTCCTCTTCTTCAAAATCATCAACAATCTTTTTGCCCTTTATTTTCTCTATATGGATACAATCCACAGGACAAATATCAGCAGCCTCTTGATTACTATCATACTCATTTTCATTAATATCTGTTTTCTTTGGTTTTGCCTTAAAACCATCAGAAGTTTCTACTAAATCCCAGTTCTCGGGGCACTGCGAAGTACAAGCCCCACACCCAATACATTCACTTTTTTTGAACTCAATTTGGTATCTAACCATACTAAACTAGAAAAAACACCCATTTTTAAAGGTTTCTAATTTCAACTTCTTCAAAATATTCACTAGCAACAACCCTAAATTCCTCTAATTCTTTTTCAGTAAAACCATGCAAGCCTTTATACTTGGAATCAATATGTTCATCTCTAGAAACAAAATTCTGTATACAAAATTTTTTAGAACCTTTCAACCACTCTCCAATCTCCCTCATTTGAGAAACATCAAACAAACCTGGAACAACAGTAGTACGAAATTCACCATTAACCATCTTAGCACTTCTTTTAATTCGTTCTATGTCTAATTCACAACCAACAATTCGTTTATAATTCTTTAAACTACCTTTAATATCCATAGCAACATAATCCAAATAGGGTAACATTGATTCTAATATATCTGGGTAATATCCATTAGTATCCAATTTTACTAAAAAGCCCTTTTCTTTTATTTTTTTAGCAAAACTGATTATCTCAGCAGATCTACAAGGTTCTCCTCCACTCAAAACAACAGCATCTAATAAGCCCTTACGAGTATCTAAAAAGGAAAGAACTCCTTCCCCAGTTATTGCTTCTTCAGAATTAAAAATTAAAAAAGGGTTGTGGCAGAATCCACAACGAAAATTGCATCCATTAAAAAAAACAGTACAAGCTACCTTTCCTGGGTAGTCCACTAATGTACTTCGTTGAAAGCCTCCAATGGTTTGCATTTTTGTTCCATGTTTTTAGCACTTTCTAGACTAACATTCTCTCTGAAAGTAACTCTATCTTTAAACTCTTCTTGTTTACCCTTGTTCCAGTTTTGTACTGGTCTAATATAGCCCACTACTCTTGCAAATACTTCACATTTCGTTCGTTGCATTTTTTATCACCTCTTCATTTGTTGTAATTTCTATTTTTCCACCCTTTGCTTCAATTTCAGCATCACACTTTGGGCAGTAAATATGTTCACCAGCCAAATAACCATGTGTTGGACACACACTAAATGTTGGTGAGATAGTGTAATAAGGAAGCTTAAAGTTGTAAGCTATCTTTTTAACTAATTCCTTACAAGATTCTGCATCTGAAATCTTTTCCCCTACAAAACAGTGGAAAACAGTTCCTCCAGTGTATTTACACTGCAATTCATCTTGTAATTGTAATGCTTCAAATATATCATCTGTATAATTAACAGGCAATTGTGATGAATTAGTATAATAAGGTTCATCCTGGCCACATGTAATTATATCTGGATACAATTGCTTATCAATTCTAGCTAATCTATAACTAGTTCCTTCAGCAGGTGTAGCTTCTAAGTTATAAATGTTATTAGTATCCTTTTGATATTTCTGTAACTTTTCCCTCATAAAATCTAAAACTTCAATAGAAAATTGTCTACCATCATCAGTTGCAATATCTTTTCCTAAAAAGTTTAACATTGCATCATTCATTCCAACTAAACCAATAGTCGCAAAATGATTAGCCATAGTTCCTAAATATCTTTTTGAATAAGGTAATAAACCTGCTTCCATATAACTAGTAACAACTTTTCTTTTAATTTCTAAGGAGTTTTGACCAATATCCATTAGTCTTCCTAACCTATCAAAGAATTCTTCTTTAGTTTTAGAAAGATAACCAATTCTAGGCATATTAATAGTAACAACTCCAATACTTCCAGTCAACTCACCACTTCCAAACAGTCCTCCAGTTTTCTTCCTTAATTCTCTAACATCTAACTGCAGTCTACAACACATTGATCTAACATCAGAAGGTTTCAAACTTGAATTGATAAAGTTTTGGAAATAAGGTATTCCATATTTAGCAGTAACTTCAAATAATAAATTTGCATTATCAGAATCCCAATCAAATTCTTTAGTTATATTGTAAGTGGGAATTGGAAATGTAAATATTCTTCCTGATGCATCCCCCATGACCATACATTCCAAAAATGCTTTATTAATCATATCCATCTCTTTCTGATAATCTTTATATTTTGTACTTAGCTCTTTACCACCAATAATAACATTCTTTTCTTTCATATCTTCTGGGACAGTCCAATCAAATGTAAAATTAATAAAAGGAGTTTGTGTTCCCCATCTACTTGGGGTAGCAATGTTAAATAACAGTCTTTGAATTTGTTGTTTTACTTGCTCATATGTCATGTTATCTTGTTTAATATATGGAGCCAAATAAGTATCCACAGAACTCAATGCTTGTGCTCCAGCCCATTCATTTTGCATAGTTCCTAAAAAATTAACCATCTGTCCAATAACAGTATCAAAATGTTTAGGTGGCACAGTCTTCAAATGTCCAGGAACCCCACCAAACCCTTCAACTAATAATTGTCTCAATGACCAACCTGCACAATAACCAGAAAACATACTTAAATCATGAATATGAAAATCACCATTATGATGTGCTTCTTTTACTTCAGGAGGGTAAATATTATTCAGCCAATAATTAGCAGTAATTTTTCCTGAAATATAAAGGATCAATCCACCTAATGAAAAACTAACATTACTATTTTCATTAACTCTCCAATCAACCCTTCCCAAGTATTCCTGCATTGTTTTATCAACATCTAATACAGTTCTTTTAGCTTCTCTAATTTCTCTTCTTTTTTGTCTATATCGGATATATGCTTTAGCTGTCTGGCTATGTCTATTATCAATAAGTACATCTTCAATAATATCTTGAATATCCTCTACAGAAGGAACATCATCTTTAAACCTTTTATCTACCAAGTTAACAACTTGTTCAGATAAATCTCTAGCCATATCTTTGTCTTTACCACCAACTGCAGTTGCTGCTCTAAATATTGCATTTGTAACTTTTTCTTTGTTAAAAAGTACTATACTTCCATCCCTTTTTTTGATTTGAGAAACCATTTTACCCCCTTTACTGTGCTAGTTTTTTAACTTCAGCCTTCATCTCCTCAATATCTTTGAATCTTTTATGTACTGAAGCAAATCGAATATAAGCAACCTTATCCAAGGTTTTTAACTTTGATAATACCCACTTGCCCACAATTGAACTTGGAATTTCACTTTCTTTATATTCTCTTAATTTTTTTTCAATGAAATCAACAGCTTGTTCAATTTTTTCATCAGTAACATCTCTCTTTTGACAAGCCAATACCATTCCATTTTTTAATTTTTCTCTACTGTAGGACTCCTTTTTCCCATCTTTCTTCAAAATAATCAATGAAATATCTTCAATTCTTTCATATGTTGTAAATCTTTTTTGGCAATTTAGGCACTCTCTACGCCTTCTAAAAGCCATTTCCCCATCTGTTTCACGCTTATCTATAACTTTACTTTCTGACTGATGACAAAAGGGACATTTCATTCTTGAGTGAATACAATATATTGTGTACTCATTAACCTACCTACACAATATACGTGCATAAAATTATTTATAAGTATTATTGTTTTTTATTATATAAAACATTAATTTTCTTTCCAGATTAGGATCAAAGAAATTATAATTCCTAAAATAAACGCTAAGGGATGCAAAATAGAATTTTCTATACCTAGATTATTAAGATATGTATAGATTATGTCCATTGCAAAGATAAATAAAAATAAAGATAAATAACCAATTTTAATTAAATTATTTTTAAATTTGAATGTTAAACTTCCAAATAAGCTATAAATTGCCAATGATGCTCCAGCTATAACAATTGTTGGAAAAAAAATCCCTTCAATTAAAGGAAGAATTATAACTCCTCCAACTAAAGGATAAATAATTTCTTTGAACTTAAGGTTTAATTGTAAGATAATCATATTTAATATAAAAATAGCAATTATGTTCTCTATTAAGTGAATTTCAGAGATATGCACAAAAGAAAAAGTTAAAATTCTCCATAATTCTCCATTGAAAAAAGATTCACCAGAAAATGTAAGAAAATTTATTGCATTTGAAAAAATAACAAAGATACTTATTAAAACAATAATTGAAACTATAAAAATAATAATATTTTTTTTTTTAATTTCTATCTTTTCCACCCTTTAGTTTTTTATTTAAAACATAATGTGAAACTAATAAAGCTAAAACAATAAACCCTAAAATTGCAATAAAGCTTATTTCCAAACTAACAATTCCTTTATCAGATACATAGAACCAAGTTTCCTGTTGGCCTAAAACAATATTGTCATATATAACCTCACTCTTCAGCAGATAGTTACCTTCCTCATCAATACTAATATCATATTCAAAAGTATCATAATCTCCAGGCATTATACTTTTTTCTTCACTATTAAACTCAACCCCCCCAACTTCCCCCCTTAAATTAGCATCTAAAACACTATCTCCTGTGTTCTTAACAATTGAAGTTACATAAACATTATTATCCTTAACATAAACATTTGTTCCTAAAAGCTCAGCTCTTTTTACCAAATCTTGACTAATTATAAAATCATCACTTATCTTCTTTCTCAAATCTCCAATTTTAACATAAACATCAGCTGTATATTCTCCATCTTCTAAATCAGCCATAAAGTTAGCATCTATTTTTTGAGATTCATAACTATTCAAGATACCATTAAATTTCTTCTCTGTAACATAATTTTCATTTTGTACAATAACTTTAATCTCCATATCTTCTTCAACATTTCCTTCATTAACAACATTCATTGAAAAATCAACTCTATCTTCAGAATCATAAACTTCAAAATCATTTACTTGAAAACCTCTTCTAACTGTATCATCAACATATAATAATAAATCAACACTATACAATACTTGATTTGATATTAAATCTGTTTTCTCAAAATCTTTAACAGAAATAACAGTAAAGCCAATTCTATAAATCCCATTTTCAACATCTTCTGGGATATTTATTGTATAAGGAATTCTATTAACTACTCCTGGGATAAAAACATATTCTCTTTTATACTCTACCCACTCAGCTCCATCACCAGAAACTTCAACAACTTCATTAACAATACCATCCCCAATAATCTCAACATCTAATTCTCCTTTAATTATACTACCTGCTAAAACATCTTTATATTCAACAGTATTATCTGATTCTTGTACTGCAAAACCAGTAAAAGCCCCACTAAATGAAAGAATTGCAACTATTCCTAAAATAATTCCAGAAAATATTAATAACCTCTTTTCAAAATCCATATCCATTCTAACTATTTAAATAAATATAAATGTTTCGAATTTAGATAATCTTATAAACGAGAATATATTAAAAGTATAAATGCAAGAAGAGATCAAAAGTAGATTAAAAGATATACCTGAAGATTCAATTATTTTAACAATTATTCCTTCTGAACACTATATGGATATCAATCTTTTTATATTAAACCATTGGCTAACAAAAAAACCAACTCATAAAGGAACATACATTTCACTTAATAGACCTTTTTCAAGTCTTGTTACAACCTTGAATAGCAATAACATTGATATGGAAAGACTTTTTTTTATTGATTGTGTATCTAAGAGGGTAAAAGAATCTGAAAACTGTGTTTTTCTTGGAACAGAGTATAGTCTAACTAATCTTGGAATTGCACTAACAACTTTATTAAAAAAAGATGATTTTTCTTTTGTATTTTTAGACTCTTTAAACACTCTATCTTTGTATAATGGATTAGAATCAGCACTTAAGTTTTCACATTTCTTAATAAGTCAATTAAGAGACCACAATAAAAATGGAATAATCCTTGGAATCCACGAAGATACAAATAAGAGAATTGTTAGAGAATTATCTCAATTGTGTGATATTGTAATAGACTTATCAGATAAAACAACTTTCACATAAATTTATAAATAAAAAGTTTTTCTAAACAATTATGTGCGGGTGCCGGAGCGGTCAAACGGGCTGGACTCAAGTCCTTTAACTAAAGTCTTATCCATTAAGCAGATAATGCTTGGTGAGATATCCAGTGGCTTAGTGCCTACGCAGGTTCGAACCCTGTTCCGCACATTTTATTTTCCCGGAGGAAAAAATGAAAATAGAAGTTATAGAAAAATTAGCAGCATTATTAACAGCAGCTTTTGGACTTGTTGCAGCTTTAGCTTGGAACGACACAATTAAAGCAATATTTGCAGTGTATTTTGGAGAAGTAAATACAATCTGGGCAATGTTAACATATGCTTTACTAGTTACAATAATTGCAGTAATTGTTACAATTCACATTGGGAAGTTTGAACAGAAAGCTAATAAAAAAGAAGCAAAAGAAAAGAAAAAAGATTAATTTTTTTATTTTTTAAAACATAAATTTTTAAATATAACCTCTTCTTAATAAAAATAAAATGATACTATGTAAAAAATGTGCAATGATGGTTGCAGCATTGACACTATTGGTAGGTTTAGCATTCCTTTGTGTAGACTTAGGATTCTGGGCTTTCTGGAATATTAATTGGTGGACAGCTGCATTAGGAATTCTTGGATTTGCTTTGCTTTTACAAGCAAATTGCAAAGCTTGTCAAGATTTACTAAAAAAATAACATTTAAATACTTCTTTTTCTTTTGTTTTAACATTAATTAAATGAGGTGAAATCTAATGGAAAAAAATATTGTTGATTGGATAGCATTGGTTCTGGTTATTGTTGGAGGTTTAAATTGGGGTCTTGTTGGACTTTTTAATTTTGATCTTGTAGCAACAATTTTCGGTTCAATTGCTTTGTTGCAAAGCTTAGTATACATATTAGTAGGTATTGCAGCTCTATATACAATTTACTTCGTAGTTAAGAAGTAAATTTTTTTCTTTTTTTAAAAAATAAAAAATAAATTACATATGTTCTAATGCTTTTTGCATTAATGGTAAAACTGCTTCAGCTTCTTCTTTTGTCATCCTTCCAAGCTTATTAAATGTATATGCATCTTCTTTATTCTTGTTCTGTCTAGAAATCTGAAGCTTTTTAGCTCCTTCATTATAACACATAACACTAACAGTAATCTTGGTTGTTTCAAATTCAACACTTTCACCAAATAATTCTTTATCTAAACTTTGATCAAACGGCATTTTAATCCTCCTATGAAACTGCAAAAATTTTCTCCTTTATATATTCTTTGATATTATAATAGAAATATTCCGGAAAAACACAAGAAGATTTTATAAAAACTCCTACCCTAAACCTAATTATGAAAAGAATATTTTTAATCCTACTACTTTTACTAAGTGCATGTACACAACTTGAAGGCCCTTATCTTGTTACAAAAGTAATTGATGGAGATACAATTGATATTGAAACAGGAGATAGAATAAGATTTTCAGGAATAAACACTCCAGAAACAGATGAATGTTATTACCAAGAAGCAAAAGATGAAGTAAAAGAGCTAATTCTAAATAAACATATTTATCTTGAAAGAGATATAGACAACAAGGGCAAATATGGGAGGTTACTAAGATACATTTATCTTAATGATACAATGATTAATGCATACTTAGTTCAAGAGGGATATGCAAAAGTCTACGACAAATACAATGAAACAACAAAATATTACAAAGAATTAAAACAATTAGAAGATAAATCAAAAGGATTATGGCTTTGTTAAAATTTAGTACTTGCTTCTCCAATTAATGCACCAAGACCAAAATAAAGGATAATTCCTATAACAATCAAAAATACAATAACAGCACCAACTATCATTAAAGCAACTTTATTTTGTTCAAAAAAGCTAGGTCCTATAGCAATTGGTTGACTAGGCTGTACAGGTTGTTGCACTGTAGGCTGTGGTTGAACAGCTGGTTGTGGTTGTACAGGTGTCTGTTGCGCAGGCTGTCCTTGTGTAGGTCCTGCAAAAAAAGGATTTCTATTTGGTGTAACCTGATCTACCATAGCAAATAACTAGCAAAAATACTTTATAATCCTTTCGATTTGATTGTTATAAATTGATTTCTATTTTTTGAGATATAATTTCTTATAAACCTTTTACACAGTAATTAACTTATGAAGATTGCAATAATAGGATCTCATGGAACTTTTAAAACAACTCTATCTTATTTTTTAGCTGGAGTTTTAAAATCAAGAGCAAAAACAGTAGGAATAGTTGATGAAGTTGCTGGATCCTGTCCATATTTAAAACAAGGAAGGGGGGACTTTATAGCACAAAATTGGATTATGTTAACTCAAATACAAAGAGAAAGAGAAAAACAAGATCAAAATGAGTATATTGTTTGTGACAGAAGTATTATAGATAATTTTGTTTATACATTAGATCTTTTTCAATCTTCAAATACACCTTTACCTGAATGGATGGAACCATTTACACTTGCACATGCAAAATCATATAATTTTATTTTTAAAACTCCTTTAACAAGATTAGGCCTAGTAAAAGATGGAGTAAGAAATACTGAATATGAATGGCAAGAAAAAATAGATAAACTTCTATTGAAATTTTTAAAAGATCATGACATTAAGTATATATCTCTTCCTGCAGTCCCAGAAGGTAATCCTGGTGAAGTAATAGACTATGCAATAAGACAAGCAATGTTTATGGCAAGAAAGATTACTGATATGGATATACAGACAAGCTTAGTTTAAAATAAATTTTCTATAAATGAAAGAGAATCTGACATATAAGCAACATTATATGCTGCTGCTAGATAAGAATAAGTTGCTATTGTTCCTAAAGTAATTCTTCCAACAGTGGAAAGCTTTCTCATATCCTTCTTTTTTCCATAATACAATATTGCAAATAAAGAAACATAAGCTCCTTCCATAAGTAACATGCCATTATTTGTTCCTAAATTTTCAAATAAAAACTGGGTTAAAGGAAATACTTCTTCATAACCTTGATTTAATCCAACTTTTGTAGTGGCTACATCAGTTGCTCTTCCTCCTGCAGCTAACATTATATAGGCCTCACCGGGAATCTTAGAAAATAAATCTGCTGTTATACTTCCGAGGCCCATTCCAATATATAGAATATGAGTTACTGATTTAAATAGATTATGAAAGCCCTAGCCGGGATTTGAACCCGGGACCTCTTGCTTACCAAGCAAGTGCTATACCGAGCTAAGCCACCAGGGCATCATTTCTCTAATTTCTCTTATTCTTTATAAAATTAACTCTATCACAAGAATTTTTATAAATACAATATAAATATGAAATTATACAATGGAAGAGTTGGATATTGAAATTTTAGTAAGGGAAGGAGGGGATAAACTAGCAGGAATAGCTAGTAAGTATACTGCTTGCATTAGAAATGGTAAGGGCAAAACAGAGATGAGATCATTTGAATCTTTAACAGAAATAGTTCATTGGTATATAAGAACAAATGATGGAAATGAGATTATTGTTCATTTAGAAAGATCCCAATATACTAACTTCTGGAATGAATATGAACATCAAAAAGGATTAGTTAAAATTGATTAAGCAAAACAAACATAAGATTTAATACTGCTGCAAATGAAACCCATAAGAAATATGGAATCTGTAAATAACCAGCAACATTCTTAATCCTATAGAAATATACAATCATTAAAAGAATAAATACCCATAATACAATTATTTCAATAAAAGCCAAAAGAGGATTATGCAAACCAAAGAAAAAAATACTCCATAACATATTTAATACTAATTGAATACTAAAAATAACAAGAGCAAATTTTACTTCTTTTTTATTCAAACCCAGGTTCCAAATTAAATATAGAGAAATTCCCATTAAAACAAAAAGAGTAATCCACACAGGACCAAAGATCCAATTGGGTGGAGCAATACTTGGCCTTATTAAAGTTGAATACCAAGAATCAATACTAGGTGTAGTAAACAAAGAACCAATAAATCCAACTAATTGTGGAATAGCCAAAGCAATTACAAGTTTAACCCAATCAATTCTTTTTTTCATTTTAAAAAAATGCGAGGGAAGGGATTTGAACCTTCTCGCAAACTTGGCGAACCAAAGTTTGACTCGAACCCACTAAGAGACAGGATTTCTTACAAACCCATGTTTGTATGTCTTCATGGGCTTCTGATCTTAAGTTTCGCAGATTTGTCGAACTTAACAAATCCCCTGCGCATATAGTCTGAGTTAAGTAGATCCTTAAACTCATTTGACCAGACTTTGCTACCCTCGCATTAAATCTGATCTAATCTCACAGAAAAAATCTAGTTTTATAAAGGTTTTGCTTTTATAGAGCTTTCTAGAATTGTAACACAACTTTTTAGTTTCTTAATTTTATCCTGATTAAACCTAAATCCTATCTCTTTTTCAAACTTTATAATGTTCTTTTTATTTCTTTGAATGGGAAAGTAAAGATCCCAACTTGATTGTTTTTCTTTTTGTTTAGGATCTGATATCTTCCCACAATCAATACCAAAACATTCAATAAGATCTTTTATTTGAGACATAAATCTTCTATGTTCTTCTAGCAAGGGTCTTATTTTTGACATTTTAAATTGAGGTCTATTTGCATGAGTTTTCTTTTCTATTTTTATTGTAGTTAATTCATCTTCCAAAATAGCTTGAAGAAAACTCCTTTTTACTTGTTTTGATCCATTCAAAATCCAATCTGGAACAAAAAAACTAATTTCTGTCTTCTTGCCAACTGGAGCACCTAAATTAAATATTAATTTTCCAAGTTTATTAGAAATATTCATATAATAAGAATTACCATATCCTTGCTTTTTGTATATTTTTAAATCAAATTTTAAGCCTTTTTTAAAATAATCTCTTATAACCATTAAATCTTCTTTTTGTCCTATTAATTTTATGGTAAAATTCTTATCTAAATGGCCATCACCCATTACTTTGCCTATCAAATAGGCTAAATCTTCTTTTGTTAGAATATCCATAGAACAACAATATTTTTTTCATTTAAAAGCTTGGCGCGCACATTTGCCGTGTCAAAGAATAAATATAGCGAGCCTCACACAAAAGAAGGCTATCAATGAAGCTCACCTGTTTTTTTGGTCCTATAGCAAGTTGCACCACCTCAATATATATCACCTAATCTGCGTTTATAAACCCCTAGAAACTTCACTTGATAACAAAGTTACACAAAACTTATAAAGAATTTAATTTTTTAGTGATAACAATGATAGTCTTAAATGCAGGACCATTATGGTTCCAGGGATATGATATTGCCTTTAACATGGTCTTTGCTATAATCACATTATTAATAGCAATATTGAGTTACAAAGCAAGGAATCTTACTGAAGATAAAAAATATGCTGCATTTGGAACAGCTTTCTTATTGATGTCAGTATCCTATTTAATCTTCATATTTTTTGCATTATTATTTAATACATCAACTTTCATAAATTTACTAAACATATTTGACTTTGTATTTTTCATACATATGCTTTTAATGCTTTTAGCATACACTCTATTAATAATTGTAATTTTAAAGATAAAAGACAGGAAAATAATTGCATTACTATTAATACTAATGCTGTTATTTGTATTATTTTCATTCCAATATTTCATTAAGTTTCATATAATATCTTTCTTCCTGCTTGCATTCCTTACATATCAATTCTTTAAGAACCATGAGGACAAGAAAACAACAAATACAAAACTTGTTTTTGTATCATTTTTCTTATTAACTGGTTCACATATTTTATTCGCAGCAATACAATACAGCCATGCATTGTACATCGCAGGAGAAGTTCTCCAATTACTTGGATTTATACTATTATTCTTAATGTTCATAAAGGTGGTTCTACATGGGAGAACGAAGAGAAAAGCTTGAAATTATAAAGGATATCTTGGAGGCTATTAGAGCCAAGGGCGGAACAATTAAACCGACTCATCTACTTTACAAGTCAAACTTATCTCATGATTCTATGAAAAGATACGTATCTGAATTAATGGAAAAAGGAATGGTTGATGAAACAGAAGAGAAAAAAACAAAAAAATATATAATTACTGATAGGGGTCTTAAGTTTCTAACTCAATACCAACAAATTAGAGAATTCACAGATTCATTTGGTTTCTAAAAAAGAGAAAGTTTAAAAAAAAGAATAACTAAGATATTCATATGCCTAAATTAAAAAAAGAGTTGAATTTATTTCAATTAACAGTTATTTCAGTTGGAATAATTCTTGGTGCTGGTATATATGCTCTAATTGGAGCAGCTGCAGCAACAGGTGGAAATGCAATTTGGATATCATTCTTAATCTCTGCATTTATAGCATTATTCACAGGATTGACATATGCAGAAATATCTTCTTATTTCCAAGGGAATGCAGGAGAGTATGATTATGTAGCAAAGGCATTTAACAAAAAATTTGGTTTTATTATAGGAGTAAGTATGATTTTTATAGCAATAATAACCTCCTCAACAGTAGCTCTTGGATTTGCAGGTTACTTTACAACATTAATGCCTGTTCCCTATTTAGTCTCTGCAATATTGATAATTTTATTAATGACCTTTATTAATTTCATAGGTATAAAACAATCAAGTTTATTTAATCTTTTTTCAACCTTAGTAGAATTTATAGGTTTAATCATAATAATAGTAATTGGATTTAAATATTTTGGAACAGTAAATCTCTTAGAAATGCCCCAAGGAGTAACAGGATTATTCTCTTCAGCAGCCCTTGTATTTTTTGCATACATTGGATTTGAATCTCTTGTAAAATTAAAAGAAGAAACAAAAAATCCAGATAAGACTCTACCCAAAGCTATTATTCTTTCAATAATAATTACATCAATCCTTTATGTTCTTGTTGCAATTTCAGCAGTAAGTGTTGTAGGTTGGGATGTATTGAGTAAAAGCTCAGCCCCATTATCTCTTGTAGCAAAAACAGTGTTAGGAAGTTTTTCAGGTAGATTACTGGCTGTAATAGCTTTATTTTCAACATCAAACACAATTTTGATTGGGTTGGTAACAGCATCAAGACAAATGTATGGAATGGCAAAAGAAAAATCATTACCTAAATTTTTAACAGTTGTACATAAAAGAACAAGAACACCTTTATTCGCAGTATATATATCTGCTGCAATTACAATATTATTTGCACTGATTGGAGATGTGGCCTTAGTGGCAAACCTAGCAAATATTCTTCTCTTCATAACATTTGCAGTAGTAAACCTAAGTCTTATAGTTCTTAGATATAAAATGGAACCAATAAAAGGAAAATTTAGATGCCCTATAAATATTGGAAGATTCCCAATAATATCTTTATTAGGGTTTATTACCTCATTAGCAATGATTGTATTTATCTTCTGGGGATTTATAGGTCTGTGAGGATAAGCTGTTGCAGTTTGATGTTAGGAACTCATCTTAGAGATGGTGTCCACAAAACTAGTAAGCTATTACCCTTTTCACTCCTATTTTTTTAAAAGAAATAAATATTTTATTTATAAATCTTATTAAAGCCCTTGAAGGGACTCGAACCCCCAACCTCATAGTTACGAACCATGGGCTCTACCATTAAGCTACAAGGGCATCAAATCTTTTCTTTAATCTTGTCACCATGCTCTTTCTGACATTTAGGACAAACAACTTTTTTTCCAACAAAAGTTCCTCTAATCTTTCCTAGAAAAGTCTTCTCAACCTTTTCCTTACAAATCGCACATTTCATAAGAAAAAATAACTATCTATGCTTTAAATAACTTACCCCAACCCTTATAAATTCTTATTTCTCCCTAAAAACCATGTCAAGAATAGCAATTATTGAAAAATCAAAATGTATCAATGGCAAGGGTTGTGTTTTATTATGTGCCAAATACTGCCCTGTAAATAGAACTGGAGGAGAATGTATTCTAGAAGGAATAGATAAGAAACCAATAATTGATGAACAACTCTGCACAGGTTGTGGAATATGTCCAAAACGTTGTCCTACTGAATGTATTAAAATAATAAACTTACCAGAAGCACTAAAAGAAGAACCCATCCACAGATATGGAAAAAACGCATTTGAATTATTTCACTTACCAATACCTAAAGAAGGAAAGGTCGTAGGAATACTTGGAAGAAATGGGATTGGTAAATCAACAGCATTACAAATATTATCTGGAGCATTCATCCCTAATTTAGGAGAGCTTAATGTAGATCCTTTGGCTCAGCAAGTAATAAACAATTATTCTACTGTTTCGTTAGGAGAATATTTTAAAAAATTATACAATAAAGAAATAAAAATTGCTTACAAACCCCAAAGAATAGAATTAATTCCAGAATTATTCAAGGGAACTGTAAGTGAATTAGTAAAAAAAATAGATACAAAAGGAACAGGAAACGACTTACTAAAAGAACTCGCATTAGATCATTTAAAAGATAGGGATATTGCAAAGCTCTCTGGAGGAGAATTACAAAAACTCGCAATAATAGCAACAGCAATCAAAGATGCAAACTTTTTATTCTTTGATGAGCCAGCCTCTTTTTTAGATATAACCACAAGAATAAAAGTAGCTAAGTTATTAAGGAGACTTGCAACTCCTGAAGTCTCAGTAATGGTTGTAGAACATGACTTAGCAACTTTAGACTATATTTCAGATGAAATACAAATTGTTTATGGAGAGCCAGCAGCTTACGGAATAATTTCACAATCAAAATCAGTTAGAAGAGGAATTAATGAATATTTAGATGGATATCTTCCTGACGATAATATAAGATTCAGAGACTATGCAATAAAATTCTCAGGATCAGCAGAAAGAAGAGCAAATCAACCAATTTTATTTACATTCCCAGAACTAGAAAAAGAATTTGAAACTTTTAAATTAAAGATAAATTCTGGAAATGTTCAAAAAGGAGAAATCCTAGCAGTGATGGGAGCAAATGGATTAGGAAAAACAACATTCTTAAAATTATTGGCAGGAATTGAAAAACCAACAAAAGGACAGATTGAAGGAATAAAAATTTCTTATAAACCTCAGTATATTAAAGGAATACAAGGAACAGTTCGTCAAATATTAATGGAAGAGGCAAAGGATTTATTCTCTTCAGGTTGGTATAAACAAAATGTTCTTGAAAAATTAAACTTACAAAATATTTTAGATAATGATGCCTTTAAACTCTCTGGAGGAGAATTACAAAAATTACATATTGCAATCACATTATCTAAAGATGCAGATGTATATGCTTTTGATGAGCCTTCAGCATTCATTGACGTAGAAGATAGATTAAAAGTAGCAGAAATAATAAAAGATTTTATGATAAAAAAAGAAAAATGTGCTATTGTAGTAGACCATGACGTGCAATTCATTGATTATGTAGGAGATTCAATGCTTGTCTTTAAAGGTAAGCCAGGAAAAGAGGGTCATGTCCTAGGTCCTCTGTCAAAGAAAGAAGGAATGAATGAAGTCCTAAAAATGTTAGATATTACTTATAGAATGGATCAAGAAACACAAAGACCAAGAATAAATAAAATTGATTCACAGCTTGATAAAACTCAAAGAAAACAAGGAAGGTATTATTACCAATGAAAGTAAAAATAGTAAATATAGACAAGGATTTACCAACCCCTTTTTACGAAACAGAAGGGGCAGCAGCTGTAGATTTAAGATCAAGAATAGATTTCACATTAGAACCTGGAAAATTTAAGGGAATACCAACTGGAATTAAAATTGCAATGCCTCAAGGTTATGAAGCACAGATAAGGCCTAGATCAGGACATGCCTTTCACAAAGGGATAGGATGTGTTAATGGAGTTGGAACAATTGATGCTGATTATCGTGGTGAAATACATGCAATTCTAATCAATTGGGGAGAACAACCTTTTGAAATAAAAAAAGGAGATAGAATAGCCCAAATGATAATCAATAAACATGAAAGAGTTGAATGGGAACCAGTAGAAGATCTTGAAGAAACAAAAAGAAGTGGAAATGCTTTTGGTTCTACTGGGACTTCTTAGCTTTTTTAGCCTTTACAGATTTGACATATTCAATCTTAGGTTTAGCAACTTTCTCAATATACTCATCAACTTCTTCAATAGTATCAAATTTAAGTTTGTGTACATCTCCTTCTCCATTCTTTACACAATTATCCTCTTCATGATTTTTACACATATCAGGCCTTTTGTTATAAATCTTACATTTATTATTTTTATCCAATTGTGTACAAGGTGTTCTAAACTCAACAACCCAATCATCTTCATTATCAAGATATACAGAAACATTTTCATGAGCAACCATCCATCTAATATCTTCCCAATCTTTCATATCTTCTGGTTCGTCTAACTCTACCGTAACATCTCTACAGCATTCTCCATCACATTGATCACAAGTTACCATCAATTTCTCTGAGAATTATTTCTTTAAAAGCTTTACTATTTCCACCCTATACCATTTAATTAACACAACCAAACCAACAATAAATATCAAAGCAGAACTCCACTGGCCTATACTAAGCCACAAATATAATATATCCTCTCTAAGAAAATCAATACCAAACCTCCCTAACCCTAATAACATAATAGTTAAGAAAAATACAAATCCATCTTTATGTTTCCCTCTAGAAATCAACAAAACAATACCTGCAATAACAAACCTTTTCAAGGAACTATACAACTGTACTGGATGTCTACAACCATCTCCAAAATCAACACACCAAGGTAGATTGCTATAAGTACCAACCAGTTCCCCATTAATAAAATTAGCAATTCTACCTAATGCTCCAGCAATGAGTAATGGAAAAGATAACATATCAGCTACCTGTAAAAACCTAAATTTCTTCTTTCTATGATACAACCAACCTCCAAATAAGCCACCAATTAAACCACCATGAAAAGCCATACCACCTTTCCAAAACATCAATATCTCGAGGGGATTACTCAAATAATATGAAGGTTCCCAAATAAAAACATGGATTAACCTAGCTCCAATAACCCCACCTAACATAACATAAAACATAAGGTCATAAACTTCATCTTTAGAAAATCCAATCTCTTTCCTATTCCTAATCAACCACCAAATCCCAAATAAAAACCCTAATACATAGACGAGACCATAATATCTAATCTCCATTCCAAAGAGAGTTACTAAAACTGGATTAATATTGTGTACCCACATACTACTGAGGAATACTAAAACATATATAAAACTTCCTCCGACGAGAAATCACAAACTTTATAAACTATTTAGACATATAAAATATTATTAAACTTCGAGGTGAACCCTATGGGAAAAGTTGTATGTAAATGTAATATAAAAAGAGAGTCTGGTTACTTATACTTCTTAGATAAAAAAGGTAATGTAGCTAGAGTAAAAATGAAAAGGCCAGGAATGAAAGGCAGTTTCAAACAAGAAGTAGTATACAAATCAGGTGTAGAAAGAAAATCTGGATTCTTGTACTACATTGACAAGCAAGGAAATGTAGCTGAAGCTAAAATGGCTAGAGGCGGCAAGAAACGAAAGAAAAAAGCTAAGAAAAAAGCAGTAAAGAAAAAAGCAGTGAAGAAAAAATCCGCTAAAAAGAAAGCTAAGAAAACAGTTAAAAGAAAAGTGAAGAAAAAGAAAAGATAAATCTTTTTCTATTTTTTTTATTTCTTCTTCTTTTTAACCTTCTTCTTTGCTGAACAACATCCACATTCCATTTTGAATACCTCCTTTTTTAAAAATGACAATCTCTAAATAAGCATCCACCAGAATAATCTTCATTGACTCTAATCAAATCTTTTTTATCTCCCAAATTTAACACCTGATTATCCCTACTTCCATCCCTATAAACAGTAATTCCTTTACAATTTAATCTAAAGGCTTGAACATAAATTCTTTTAATATCCTCTACAGTAGCACTCTTAGGTAAATTTACAGTCTTTGAAACTGCATTATCAACATATTTCTGGAAAACAGCTTGCATCTTTACATGCCATTCAGGTTTGACATCAAATGCAGTTACAAATAAATTTTTAACTTCTTTTGGAACATTTAAATTTTTCAAAGAACCTGCCTTAGCAACATTTGTAACTAAGTCTTTGCTATACAATCCTCTATATCTTAAATATTCTTCAAATCTTTTATTCATTTCAAATAAGTCTGCACCAGATAAAATGCTTCTAACATAAGCTAAACCAAATAGAGGTTCAATACCAGAACTACAACCTGCAATTAAACTAATACTTCCAGTAGGTGCAATAGACAACAAAGTAGCATTCCTTCTTTTTTTCTTTAAAGAACTTTTTTTGTAATTCTTAAAAAAACCTTTTTCTTTTCCCAGGCTTATAGACTCCTCTTCAGCTGTTTTTTTAATAAAACTCATAACTTTTTTTGCCAATTCTAAGCCTTCATAAGAATCATATTTCACTTCTAGTTCAAGCAAAAAATCAGCCCAACCCATAATCCCTAAACCAATCTTTCTATTTGCTTTGGTAATCTTTTCAACTTCTTTTAAAGGATATTTATTAACATCAATCATATTATCTAAAAATCTAACACCTAATCTAATAGTCCTATCCAGTTTAATCCAATCAACCCTTCCATCTTTAATCATCTTTGAAAGATTTACAGAACCCAACACACAAGATTCATTGTCAAGTAAATCAACAGCCCCACAAGGATTTGTAGTCCTTATTCTTCCTAATTTTTTTAAAACATGTTTTCTATTTATTTCATCAATAAAAACAAGTCCGGGATCACCATTACTCCATGCATTCGCACAAATCATTTCAAAAACATCCCTTGCCTTTAGTTTTGATACCTTCTCATTTCCAAATTCACTCCAAGGATATTTGAGATAATAATACTCATTAGAAATTACTTTTTTCATAAAATCATCAGTAACAGCAACAGAAATATTAAAATTTTCAAAACCCCCATATGCTTTAGCATTAACAAATTCTAAGATATCTGGATGGTCTACTCTTAACACTCCAATTGAAGCACCTCTTCTTATTCCACCTCTTTTAATAACATCAGAGCTTTTGTCAAAAATATTCATAAAGGAAACAGGTCCAGAACTTTGACCATTTGTGCTATTAATTAAAGCACCTTTTCTTCTCAATTTAGAAAAATCATAACCCACTCCCCCACCAGATTGAAAAATCAAAGCGGAATTTTTTAAACTTTCATAAATACTTTCCATAGAATCTTCTATAGGTAATACAAAACAAGCAGCTAACTGCCCCATTTTATTACCTGAATTTACTAAACAGGGCGTATTCGGCAGGAATTCCAGATTACTCATAATCTCATAAAACTCTTTCGAGTATCTCTTTCTCAATTTCTCTTTTTCAATAGAAGCAACATGCTTCGCTACTCGCTGAAACATCTGTTTCGGCGTCTCAATTAACTCTCCTTTAGTATTTCTCAATAAATATCGTTTCTCCAACACTGTTATCGCATTAATAGATAACTTCAACACATCCTTTTTTATTCCAATTAAATTTTTTACATCCTGGAACCCCTTGTGCCGGGCCCTGTATAGTATATAACTTTTAGCTAAATCACTTAAATCATAAGAAATTAATACATCTTCAGCAATATCTTGAACATCTTCAGTTGTAGGGGTAGTTTTAACAAATCTAGCATCCAATCTCCTTATACTCTCTTTAGTTAATTCTTCAGCAACATTAGCATCAATTCTATTTAAATCCTTCATAGCATTTAAGATAGAATTCTTTATTTTATTCCTCTGAAACCTAACTATTTTACCACTTCTTTTTTTAATCTTTAAGAATCTAATCACCCCACTATATAATCTATAGTTGAATACTTTAAATAATTTACTTTTTAGAAACCTTTTTAAACAGAACCTATATTCTCCACTATATGGATTCAGTTAGAAAGTCCGGAAGTTAATTCTTTATTAATTTACTTAGTGAGGTTTCTATAAAATGAAAGTACAAGATCTAAAATGGAAAAAAGGAATATCTGTGAATGAACTAGTTGGTAGCTTTAAACACTTAGGATTCCAGAGTATAGAACTATCAAGAGCATCTGATGTTATTGTTAAAATGAAGAAAGACAATGCAAAAATATATCTAACATTCACTTCAAACATGGTTACATCTGGATTACGTGGTTTTTTTGCACAATTAATCCAATTAAAAATGGCTGATGTTATAGTAACGACAGTAGGTGGTTTAGAAGAAGATTTCATGAAAGCAACAGGAGAGAAATTTGAAGTAGGAAACTTTGAAGCAGATGATGTAGAACTTCATGAACAAGGAATCAATAGAATAGGGAACATCAACATTAACACTGAGGCCTATATGAACTTTGAAGATAAGATAAACCCAATATTTACTGAATTATACCAAAAACAAAAAAGATGGACTCCTTCTGAATTATTTAGAGAATTAGGTTTAAGACTTGAAGATGAAAACTCTATTCTATACCAAGCAGCAAAGAACAACATTCCAATCTTCTGTCCTGCAATAACAGATGGAGCTTTTGGATTCCATTTATATCTTTTCCAACAAAACCATCCAGACTTTGTAATTGATGTAGTAAAAGACTTTGGAAATATTTTATTAACAACATCTCAAGATGAAAAGAAAGGAGTTATAGCTCTTGGAGGCTCAATATCAAAGCACCATGCAATTTTATGTACTCTATTAAATGGTGGAGCTGAGTATGCAGTCTACATGACAACAGCTCACAAAACATCTGGTTCAATGTCAGGAGCAACTACAAATGAAGCAAAGTCTTGGGGTAAAGTAAAAGATGATTCAGACATTGCAACTGTAATAGGAGATGTAACCTTTACATTTCCATTAGCAATGATAAAATCACTAGAACAACTACAAGAAGAAGGACTACTATGAAACCAAAATTTATACTATCTAAGGAAATAGCATTAAAACAATATAAAGTAGTTGAAAACCTCTGTGATCTAGTTTCATACAGTTCTAAAACAAATCCTTTAATTACTAAGATATTAGAGGAAAACACTAAGTCTTTTTTCTCAATACACTTCAAGAATGAATTAAAACATATTCAAGATAAAAGCAAAGTAATATTTTTAGCACAAGCCTGGAATGAACAAGATATTAATGAATTAATACAACAAAACATTACATTCTTTATAGTAGATAATGAGACAGATTTAAACACATTACTATCTTACTTAGAAAAAAATCCTACTCCAGTATATCTTCTACTAAGATTAAAGCTAAAAGAAAGAACATTGAAGACAGAAAAATACTTTGTTTTTGGAATGACTTCAAAAAGAATTAATGAATTAATCCCATTACTAAGAGCAAACACAAACATAGACAAACTAGGGATACATTTTCACAGAAAAACACAAAACATGGCTGAATGGTCTCTAAAATATGAAATAGAAAACCTTCTAGAACAACAAACACTAAATGATATAGATTACATCAACATTGGTGGAGGATTACCATCAGATTATGCAAATACAAATGTAAAAGTAATAGATTCAATAATAACAAAAATCCAAGAATTCAGAACATTCTTAACTAAAAATAATATAAAACTAATAATTGAACCTGGAAGGTTTATTTCAGCACCAGCAATAAAATTACAAACTGAAATTTTATCAATAGATGAAAACAACATAACAGTAAATGCATCTGTATATAATTCAGATATGGATGCTTTAATAGTCCCTGTAAAACTCCTAGTAGAAGGAGAAGGAAATGGAAAACCTTATGTAATTAAAGGATTAACTCCTTGTTCAATGGATCTATTTAGATACAAAGTATATTTAGAAAACCCAAAAATTGGAGACACGATAACATTCCTAAACACAGGAGCTTACAACTTCACAACAAACTTCTGTGATTTAGATGAAATTGAAACAGAGATAAAATGATACTAGTAAAATATGGAGAAATAGCCTTGAAAGGTGGAAACAGACATTTATTTGAAAAAAAACTCCAAAACAACATAAAATCCTGCCTAAAAAAGAATAATGTAGAGTATGAAAAAGTTCAAAGAGTAAGAGGACGAATATTAATTATTACAGAACAAGAATGTCCAAAATTAAAAGATGTTTTTGGAATCCACTCTTTCTCATACATAAAGCCTATTACATTAGATTTAGAAATAATGAAAAAAGAAGCTCTAAAACTTTATGAAAAAGGAACTTTTAGAGTAAGCTGTAAAAGATCAGATAAAATATTCTTAAAATCTCCAGAAATAGAGAGAGAGGTAGGAGCATATATAGTAGAGAAAACAAATGCAAAAGTTAAACTAAAAAATCCAGAAACTGAAATTTTTATAGAGGTATTTAACAATCAAGCTCATATCTACAATAAAAAACATATGGGCCTAGGTGGACTTCCAGTAGGAATACAAGGAACAGTAGGGCTTTTACTACAAGATGAATCTTCAATAGAAGCAGGAATAAAACTAATGAAAAGAGGTTGCGATTTAATTCTAATTAAAGAAAAAGATATCAATATAGAAAAATTAAAACAATATGAATATGGGTTTAGATTAGATTATGGAACCAAAGAAGATGTTTTTGCTTTAGTTGTTAATGACACAATAAAAAATATAAAAGAATATGATGAAGATAAATTAATACTTAGACCTTTGATTTAAGATACTTAATCTGTTCTTTTATTCTTTTTTTAATTGATTTTTTCTCTTTATTTATCATAGATTTGGAATTTCTAATCTTTTTATCTAATTCTGCTAATTCAATCTTTCTATTTTCTTTTAGTCTTGCTATTTTTTGTTTGATTCTCTTTTTTCTATTCTTTTCCTCAATAAGATATCTTTCTCTTAACCTTTCTCTTATTTCTTTTTCTTTTCTTTAAGTAAAGAACTAATTTCCTATGTAATGAATCAGATTTCTTTCTATTTTTCAATCTCTTGATTAGTATTATAACTAAAAATAATAAAATGACAATAAGGAAAATTACAATTACCCCTGCTCCAATTTGAGAATAATAATTTTCTAAAATTCTTCCCTCTTCCTCAATTTCTTCTTCAATAATCTCTTCAACAATACTTTCATCTTCTTTAATTTCCTTCTCTTCCTCTTCAATAAACTCCTCTTTTTCTGTTTTATTTTCAGAGATATCTCTTGATTCAGTACCTGAAGAGCTTGAAGATCCAGTTGTTGTTTCAGGAGTAGTAGTTTCAGTGACAGCACTTCCATTTATAGTAAATGTAAAATTACTACTTGCAAAATTAACATTACCACTTAAATCTCTTCCCAAACAATTCCAAGTATAAGATCCAGCAGGTAAATATTCAACAAAGCTTACATTTGTAATATTTGTATTCATTATACTTGAACTATTGCTATCAAAACCAGTACTACTATTGATATAAAGAGTAATCTTTGTAACATTCTTTGCATCAGTAGCATTACATTCAAAAGTAATATTGCTTGTATTAAATGTTGCAGTATCACTAGGGCTAACTAAAGTAACATTAGGAGGTAACCATTCTCTAAAGTCAGTCAATATCCTAGTTATGTTTTCTCTTTCATTATCATAAACTCTAATTGATGTATTTAACTCAACATGTATAAACTGTCCACCTGATCTTTTTGTATCATGGGCACTAGCCTCATTAGTAGCACTATAGAAACTACAATTGTAATTCCAAACACAGGTTTTGTATTGTGCATTAGAAAGATTATTAACCAAATCATTCATTTCTTGGGTTTTTTCTAAACCAACTCCATCACTAATAATAACTTGCCAAGTAGAATCATTCAATCCACTTGCACTATACCCATGTATTTGCATAACAATTGAATCAGTTGTATTTTCAATCAATGCGTCATGAACTGCAGCAAATAGCATATCCTCACTATGCCCCGCATCACTAATATCATTTGGATTCGCATATCTATAAGATGTAGAAACAACTAATGCCTTAGGAAACATCTCTGTGAAAATAATTGAGCTAACAATACTTGAATTTGTATCCCAAATTGGATGTGGAGATTCTAAAATTAAATTTGAATATGTGTGAGGATTAAAGACAAAGCCACCCCAACCCTTACTTATACTATTCTCCCTTATAATATAATAATTATATCCTGTAACATTATCACTATAATTTACTAGTTCATATCCAAATGAATCTAACTGTCCTGCAACATCATTTAATTTACTTTCATTTATATTATTATTTTTAATTCCATCTAATAAATCAAGAGTTATATTCTTAAATTTTAATTTTTCTTCATAACTTGGAGAGGTATAATTAGTTTGTATAGTATTATCCTTCCAATTTGAGATTTCATCTAATATTGAGCCATTATCAACTGCAATAATTCCTGTAGCAGAACTAAATGTTTTTTGAGTAATATTTATCCAATTACTTTTGTTTTCATGTCCAGTACTATCATTAAACCAAATCCTAAATGAAAAGTTTCCAGATTCATTATGATTTACCCATTCAAATATAAAAGGAACTTGGCCTATATTAGAAATAGGTTTATCTCTTTTAATAAAATACATTTCATCTATAGTTAAATTACCCCCCCCACTATCACTATTATTATAATCCCCAAACTGTAATTTCATTGTGGTTATATTAGTTGAGTTTATTGAACATGTTGGAGAATCAACAAAGAATTCAGCTTCTTTGAAATCAACCTCTTCCCAATCAGTAGTTCTTGCTAAATGTTGTCTTGCTACAACTCTATATTCTTCAGGAGCTTTTTCATCTTCGCACCATAAATCCATTCTCATTTGGTGATACTTCAAATTATCAGATTTTATTTGGAATTTTAATTCATCATAATCAGCAACAACCATTGGGTTCATTTTATGTTCTAAAAAGAAGTAATCAGTTGCTTCAGAATCAGGGTAATTATAACTAATATTCATACCCTTATCTATAAATCCTGATTCAACCCTTTCAACACTTACATTTGTTCCTTTAACCAATCCAGAGGCATACAACCAATTAGGATCATCAAAAGTATCAAGATAATAACCAATAGGCCTTGAACTAGTATTATGCCTTGCACCATCTATTTCAACTTCAAACCAAAAATAATCAGGTGTTGTAGTATCATTAAAAGTACCATTTAAGATAATTGTATTATATGAATAACCATAATCATTGGAATATGTAAAATTAAGGAGGTTAGGAACATCTCCATCAACAGTTAGATTATACCAAACAGTAGAAGTATTATATCCAGTAACATCCCTTGCAAATATTCTCAATGTAACATTTTCATTGGAACTTAAATCAGTTAATGGTTTATAATTAAATTTAATCTGGCCATCAGTAGGTTTATTGCTTCCATTGGTAAGATAAATTTCATCTATTAAAAAGGAGCCACTAAAAGTATCAGTATCAGTTATATCATTAACTGTAAGTTTTATCAAGCTAATACTCCCTAAATCACAGTCTGTTTTATTAAAAGAGGAAATGTTTAAAGTTACTTTTTGCCATCCAGTTGTACCTATATTTGGATAATTAGGGTAATCACAAGAAGTCATAGTTCCATCCGAACTTGTATTATAAACATTTATTCTTGTTTGGACTACATTTGCAGTATCAGCCTTCATATAATAATGTAATTGGAAATAATCACTTAGATTTATAGAGTCTATATATCTTCGTACATAAACATAATCTGTATTTGGTGTTGTAAAATTATATGAAATATTTCCTGCATACAAGATATATCCAGATGTAGTTTCTACAATATTAACATCATCACTTTCATTTGTTCTGAAATCATTTGCCCAATCAAAGTAACTTAAATCATCAATTAAATACCCAAATTCTCTTTCATTTGTTGCAGTTGTAGTTCCACTCTCATTTATTTCAAGCCATATAGCCTCAATTCCATAATTTGAACTGAAATTTGCAACAAACTCTACAACACCATCTCCAGCAATAATAGATTTAGCTAAATTTGCATATGTGTTACTAATAGTATTGCTTGGTATGGTTACTGTATAATTAATTCCTAATCCATATTCAATGTCATCATAAGGAACACATTCAAATGTAATATTATCTCCATCTTGGATATTGATACTATCTAAGAAAATTTCATTATTCATTATTGGGAAACTTCTATTAATAAAATCACTTAGGTGTTTCCTCAACAATGGTTTATCATATATTGCATATTCATCTAAATGAGAGTTTATACTTCTTGATCCAGTATTTGTCTGTCCAATATCAATATTTGTTCCAATATTTGGATAAGAAGTATTCCAATCAACATCTTCAGTATTATTAGCATATAATGTATTATTCAAATAAACCTGAACTAAATCAGTACTCAAATTCCACATTATAGCAACATGTATCCATTCATTATCATTCAATACTCCACTCAATGCACTTGTGTTTGTTGTTAATATATAAGTAGTATTAACAGTAATATTAACTTTTATTTGATCTGAAACTGGTTCAAAGTAAATATAAAAATCACCATTAGAATCTTCTATAAATGGCCTTTCATTAATCTCATCAGTATCATTCCAATTAGGTTGTAGCCAGAACAATATGGTTCCAGAACTTTTGTTTATATTTCCAGCACTTCTAAACTGAAGTCTATCTCCTGTAGTTACAAATGCATCTCTATCATATTTTCCAACAAAGTTAGTCAGTCCAGTAACATTTACAGCACTTTCATTATCCACTGTATTGTTATAAGCAGAACCTTCTAAATCAAAGTGCATCAAAAATAATTGTGAAAGATCTCTTTCTTCAAGTAGTGTAGTTCCATTTTTCCACCATCTATATTTTCCTAAGCCTTCATAATCCCCATCAATATCAGTAAAATTACAATATCCATATATATTCTGATTTATATTTAATGGACTAGGATATATCCCTAAGGATACATTTGATAAATTATTATACTTTGTAATATAAATACTAGCATTGGAACTCCATGCACTCCAGTCTGTTCCATCATAAACTCTTACTGAGAAATTCAAAGTCTCTGTTGGAGTCAGATTTCCAGCACTAATAAATGTAAGATTAGTAAATGTAGTATTTTTAATAACACTTCCATTAGTCATTCTTTGATACCATTGAGTTTCATTATCCATTTCAGAATCTCCACCATCATCATCTGAGAAAACCCATGATACTTGCAATGAACCATTTGTATTATTCCTACTTGAAGTAGAGTTCAACAAAATACTAGATACCCTTGGAACATTATTAGCCGCACCAGTTATAACTAATGAATTACTTATTAGAGAAGTACCATCAACCCAACCATCATTTGGAGTAATAATTGAAGTCCAATTTTCATTCAATTTAGTTTCAGCTGAATGTATCATATCTGTTCTATTTTGATACATTAATCTAATCTGTTCATCAGATAAACTTCTATTAAAAATCATAACTTGATCAATACTTCCATTAAAATCATCAGAAACTCTATCAAAACCAATTTCTAAAGATCTACTAGAATCAATAGGATACAATGAGGTTAAAGCCGGAGGAGTAGCATCATCACTTTCCCCATTAACATAAACATAAATATTACTTCCATCCCATTTTCCTGTAAGATGAATCCAAGGGCTATTACTACCAATACTGGTTGTTCCAGTAGCATATTGACAACTTACTAGAGAACCATTTTCACAAGCAACAAATCTAGCAACATTAGTTCTAATCTGTAGAGACCAAGAACGATTATTATTAGTAATAATATAATGATTTACAATATCTCCATTATCATTAACTAAAGTATCAGTTTTAATCCAAGCCATAACTGTAAACTCCCCAGTTTTATTGAAATCAAAAGAACTATCATAAGGAATATCTATCTCTTCATCAATTCCATTAAACTTGTAAGCTCCAAATCCATCATAGCCTCCATCTCTTAACCAAACAGGTCCATTGATTGTACCATTATTATTATATCCAGAATAATCCTTTGCACCATCAGCAACACCACTTCCATTCAAAGAACCTCCTTCAAAAGGCATGTTCAAAACAGTAATTGAACTTCCATTCATATACCAGTTGTAAATATTTTTAACAGAATCACCATCCAAATCAGCAGTTGATTGGTTATATACTGTTAAGTTATCAGTTGTTAAATTATTATTACTTGAAGCATTCAACAGAGGCTGTGTATGTGTTGGAGCATTAGTTCCATCTAGAGTTTCTATTATCTCATCAAGAATAATTAAAGGTTCTTCAGGAATTGTTTCATTCACTGGTTCAGTATCAACAATGGTTTCATTCACTGGTTCTTCAACAATTTTGGGAGGTGTAGTCTCATTAGAACCATAATTAACTATCTCACTATCAACAACCATTTCATCAATAACTAAATCAACATAAATAGTTCCATTAGTTAAATTATAACTAGTTAAATCAACAACTGATTTATTTTCTACAATAATAATATCATTATCAAATATATCTATTCCCTGACTAACTCTTGTAAACCCATTTGAAAGATTCCAAGAATTATTAATATCAAACTCAATAGTATTTGGCTCAATGAAAGTATAACCCGTAAAGTCTCCAAAGAAAACTAATACGCCTCCAACTACCAAAATCAATACAATCATGTATTTCATTAGTTCCCTATTCATCTTTTATCCTAAGTTTTTTTGCTAGCTTTACAGTTTCATAACTATCCTTAATCTTCAACATTGCATTTCTATAAAATGAAGAAACAGCTGGCTGTGAAATATTCAGCTTCTTAGCTATTTGAATCTGAGTAAACCCTTTTTTCTTTAACTCCAATACTTCCAATTCTTTCTTTGTCAGACTCATAGTATAAGTAATATAACTTATAATACTTATATCATTATTTATAAATCTTTCGCCCCAAACTTTTTTAAATATACACTCAAGAACATACCCTCATGAAAGTATTCGTAAAAACCTTTGGCTGTGCATTAAACAAAAGGGATTCAGAAAATATAGAAGGAATTCTAAAAGAACAAGGATTTGAACTTACAGAAGAAAAAAAAGCTGATATAATAATAGTAAATACTTGTGGAGTCAAATCCAGAACTCAAAATAGAGTAATCTCTTACATAAATCAGCATAAAAAGCCAGTCTATGTTGGTGGTTGTTTACCAAAAATGATAGATTTAAAGGAATTAACTCCTAAAGTTAAAGGTTTTTTTGACACAAACACAATAACAAAAATAGCTTCACAAATAAAAGATAATCTTCTAGAAAACTTTTCAACCCAAAAGGAAAATAGATTAAATATTCCCCTAGTCAGAAGCTCTAAAGACATTGCAATTATTCCTATCTCTCAAGGATGCTTAGGAAACTGTGCTTATTGTAGTGTAAAATTTGCAAGAGGGTCATTAAAGTCCTATACAGAAGAAGAAATATTAAAAGAAATAGAGCAAGTAAAGGATTACAAAATAATACATTTAACATCTCAAGATTGTGGTTGTTATGGAAAAGATATTAACACAAATATAATATCTTTACTAAAAAAAATAATATCCCTTGGAGGAAATTTTAAAGTAAAAATGGGAATGGCGAATCCAGAACATGTTCTGCCTATCCTAAATGAATTAATAGAAGTTTACAAATCTGATAGAATAATTAAAATTTTACATATTCCAGTACAATCAGGATCAAATAAAGTTCTAAAGGAAATGAAAAGAAAATACACAGTAGAACAATTCAAAAAAATAGTAAAGACATTTAGAAAAGAAATACCAGAGATTCATATTTTAACAGATATTATTCTTGGCTATCCCACAGAAAGTAAATTAGATTTTCAAGCAACTCTAAATCTTATAAAAGAAATTAAACCAGAAGTACTAAACACATCCAAATTTGCTCCAAGGCCAAAAACAGAAGCTGCAAAGTTAAAACAATTAAAATCAGAAGTGATTAAACAAAGGTCTATAATTATTCACAATACCTATCAATAGCTTTAACAATTTCTAGGGCTGGTTTTTTCAATCTATCATGTAGTTTTTTTGGTAATTTTGAAGGTTTTCCACCTCTAGAAACATTAGTAACCCTTGTTCTAGACTTACGCATTTCCCCACCTATGTACTTGCCATTTATCACAAACACTCTAACGTCCCAATAATGTTGATGTAACAATTTAGGAACAATTCTCTCTTCAACAATTTCTTTTTCTTTAATTTGCGGGACTCTTTCTCCTTTTTTCAGTACATAAACCCCTCTTCCTTGACTTTGGTCAATGGGTTTTACAACATAACCCTCTTTAAACACATCCCTATTAACAGAAATCAACTCTTTCAATTCTTTTGTATCTTTAACATAAAATGTTTTTGGAACATTAACCTTTGTATTCTCTCTAACAACTTTTAAGGTCAACATCTTATTATTAACTAAATTTCTAACCTTATTAGAATTAATAACCAATGCTTTTTTCTCAAAAGCACTTGTTAAAGGTCTATTATACCTAAAAATAATACTTGGACTAAAAAAATTCCCATTAATATCTTTCATTTTACCTTTTCTATTTTGATTTTCATCACAATAACATAATCTTAAATTTTTTACATATTTAGCTAGTTCCAATGCAAACCAGGCACTATTCTCTCCCTCTTCTTTACCAGTTAAGCTTCTAGAGACCAAAACACACTTTTCACCTTTATCTTTATTCATTAATCTTGCAATTTCTTTAGTAATCTCTTCCTTACCACTAGTTTTTTTAATATTCTTAGCACCATGTGGAGCATAGTTTGCTTCTAAAAACCATATATTATCATTTTTATCAAATATAAAATCTAATCCTGCAAAGAAATAATTATTTACTTTCATATAAATTAAGAAGAAAAAGAAATTTATAAGGTTTTCACTTTAGTATTTGCATCTTTCATGTTTTTCCAGGAAATATCATACATATTTCCAAGAGCTTCTGCAAAGAAAGGAGTAGTTACCCAAACTCCAATATCATAGCTTGGATGTACTTCTTTATCATCTGTTACCATAAACATCAATTCTTTGTTGTCTACAACACAAAATCTAGCATTAACCTTATCAGTATGTCTAACTTTAGAAAACTCCATTAACTCTTTAGCAACTTCCATATCTTCTTTATCAATTGGAGCTGCAATTCTAATATCAACTCCTTTCTTAGCAAGTGCTTGCAATACTGGTTTCATTGCTTCAACTTTTCTAACCATACCTTTAGATGAAGTCATAATATAAACAGATTGTTTTGCATTTTTTACTAAAGTTTCCATATGTGTATAAATATTATGTCTACCTCTTAGAGCTCCACTTAAATCACTTGGTTCAATAAATTCTACACCTTGTTTATGCAACAAATCTAGTTCTTTCAATAGTTCTCCACCTTTCAAACTATCCAATTTCTTAACTTGATCTTTTGCATTTTTATTTACAAGTTTTTTTGCTCTTTCAAGAACTTCTTGAGGTTCAACTGCAATATAATTAATTGGTTTACCTAACTTCATTACAATAAATCCTTTTTTCTCTAAACTCTCAAGAATATCATATGCCCTACTTCTTGGAACATCACCTATTTCAGATAGTTCACCAGCAGTAGAAATTCCTCTTGACAACAAAGCAGTCCAAATTTTTACTTCATATAAATTTAAGCTGAATAGTTGCCTTAAATTGTTTAAAAAGTCTTCTTTGACAATCATATAAATCCCTCCTCTTGGGAAAACCCCTCTTTTCAGTTGTAACACACAACTATATCTGGAGAATGAAAACTCATATTTAAACCTATCTATTTTTTACCACTTAAAATAAGGAAAATTCATCCAAACCTCAGATGAAAATCTATTTTTGCTCTCGATAAAACCTTTCAATTTCTTTTAAAGTGCTAATATCTCTAACCCCTTTATCTTCCCTTAATCTAATCACTCTTGGGAACCTTAAAGCATATCCGGAATTATAACTTGGACTCTTTTGTATCTCCTCAAAGTTAATTTCAACAACTAACCTAGGTTTTACACTAATACTTTTACCATGCTCTTCAATAATTAAAGGTTTTAATTCATCAGTAAGTTCTTGAAAACTAACTCCTTCTTCAGTCTTCTCTTTAATCCCAGTTCCAACCTTACCAATTTCTAATAACTTATCATCACTTCTACAAGCAAGTGTAAACGAACTTAACCATTTAGATCTTTTACCTTCACCCCATTCAGCTTTTGTAATTACAAGATCTAAAGATTCCATAACTGGCTTTACTTTAACACCATAACCAACTCTACTTCCAGGTTTATAAATTCCTTTGGTATTTTTCATCATTATTCCTTCATGTCCTTTCTGTAAACAATCTTGATAATACTTTTCAGCTTTCTTTACATCAGAAGTTATTAACTGCTCAATTAATTCTATTTTACCCTTTTCTGATTTTATAATTGCATTAAGCTTCTTTCTTCTATATTCAAATTCTTTAGAAAGTAAGTTCTCTCCATTCAATTCAATAATATCAAAAATATTAATTACTACAGGGAGTGTTTTAATCATTTTTTCAATATCATACTTTCTCTTAATCCTTTGAGAAATATTTTGAAAAGGAATAGCTCTTTTTGTTTCAGGGTCTATACCTAATATTTCACAATCTAGTATATAATCTTTAGAACGAACATGTGTTTTTACTAATTTAATAACATCTGGAAATTGTTTAGAAACATCTTCCAATCTCCTTGTAAAACATCTTATTTCCTCTTTATTCCTATGTATTTGCATACGAAAACCATCAATTTTAGGCTCAATCATAGCTGGTTTACCAACAATATTAAAACCATCTTCAATATCTTTTGCTTTTTGATACAACATAACTTTAATGGGCTTACCAACAATCATATCTAAACCTTTCAAACCATCCATTCCTTTCTCTTGCATTCTTTCAATAATCAAACCAAAATCATTAGTAACATCAAAAGCATCTTGCACTTCACTAAGTATTTTATTATATCTTTCTCTTGCATCCTCTTTTATTTTCTTCTTCTGTTCAACATTTTCTCCAATTTCAAATAATTCTTTAACAATTTCAGGATTAAAGGCCCAAACAATAGCATCTCTTATTGTTCCATCCCCAACACCAGTTCTTAAATCCTCTAAAACAGTTCTGATAATAAACCTTGCTTCATCTTTTGTAGCACCACTTAATAACTCAGATATCAACCCTACTTTTCTATTCACAGTTCCCTGTCCTTCCATCTCAGACAATTTAGAAATATTATCCACAACTTTCCTTAGAGTCAATGAAGTTGAAAATAATGTTTTTTGCTTCTTATTTTCCATCATCTCTTCAGCAACCTTTCCTAAATCTCCTTTTTTACTCCACATCTTCTCAATCTTTTGAGTGGAATTACCAGTTGATTGTGCAATAACTTTAACCAATAGTCTAGAACTCATTCCTAATTTTCTATCATCCCAAGGAGCAAATACCTTGCCCTGAAGCAAATAAATTACCTCTCTTATATCTCCTTTAGGCACTTTTTTTAAAAATTCAGAGATTATGTAAGTCTTTTCTAGTCTTTTACTTGTCTTTTCTAAAGCTAGATAAATACTAACTAAATCTGCGTATTTCATAGAAATAATTATAAATCAAGAGGTATTTAAAACTTGTTATGGCCTCAAGTTTTGTCAGTAATATATTAATTTTTATTGTAATATTTATTGCATTTATAATATTCTGGGGTTTTTTTACAAGGGTAGGTAGAAGTGTTAGCCGACTTGCAAAACTTGAAATTAGAAGATCTAAAAGAGAGGATGGATTTTTTTCCAGTATTAGTAATACCACTTCAAGTATTTTAGAAGGATTAGGTCATGCAGAATTTGTAAGGCCTTCTGGAAAAATAGAGAAACCTCCATCAAAAGTTGATACAAATTCATTAAAGGTATATAAAGAAGGAATAAAAAAAATTGACTCTAATGTACAGTCTTTAAGAAAAAGTTTAAATGAAGACAGAAAAACAATATCTTTACTAAAAAGAAAAACAATATCCAATCTTTCAGATCTTGAAAAAGAACAAAACTCTTTAAATGGGTTGGATTACGCACATATAGTAAATCCTGTAAAGAATAATGTTTCTGAAAAAATTGGTAAATATAATAGTCTTTTAATGACCTTACAATCAATGGAGCTTAATGATCAACAAGATGTAGATAATATTAGAAAAAAGGTTGCAGAGATAGAGGCATTAATACCCAAAGCAATGTATGATATTGATTTAGCAATACAAGAGACAAATCCTCAAGATACACTAGATAATTTTGTACAGAAATTAACAGAATTACAATCACTTGAAATAGAAGCAAGACAGATGCAGGATGAAAGAAAACAATTTTTAAATAATATTAGCCAATTGAGTTCACAACTTGATAATTTAGAAAAAGATATAAAAAATAGGGTAAATCAAGCAAAACAAGCAGTTAAAGTTGCAAAAAAACAAGAAAATGCAAGTGCACAACAACTTAAAGAAGCAATTCAAAATCCATAAAAACCTTTAAATACTTTCTGAGATATAATTAAAATATGCATTTTGAAGATACTATTCGGGGAAGAAGATCAATTAGAAGGTATAAAGATAAAAAAGTTCCATTATCTTTAGTAGGTGAGATTCTTGATTTAGCAAAACATGCACCTTCTTCTGGAAATTTACAAAACTGGAAATTTGTTATAGTTACAGACTCAGAAATGAGACAACAATTAGCAGAAGCAGCATTAGAACAATATTGGATGGTTGAAGCACCAATATACATAGTTATCTGCAATGATTACAAAACAGTTAAGGATCACTATGCTGAATTGGGAAAGATGTATTCAATACAAAACTGTGCAAATGTAGCATATGCAATCCAATTAGCAGCTTATGATTTAGGTTTAGGCTCATGTTGGGTTGGAGCATTTGACAATGAAAAAGTACAACAATTATTAGAAATTCCTGACGATATTGACCCAGAAATAATAATAACTTTAGGATATTCTCAAGATATGAAAGCAGAACAAATAAGAGATCAAATAAAATATTTCTGTTATTTTGATAAATGGGGTAAAAAAGTAAAAAAATTTCCTTTAGAACACGAAAAGATTTCTTATAAAGCTAAAAAAGAAATAGAAGAATTTAAGAAAAAATTATCTAAAATTAAGAAAAGAAAAAAATAATTATTTACCTAATTTATCAGGTAAAGGTCTTCTTATTGTTAAGGGCAATATATCTTTGTCAAACTCTTCCTTTGCAATCTCTATTGGATTAAACCTCAAAGCTTCAAAATCCGCTTTTTTCATCTTTAACAAGATTGGAGCACCCATAGCAATTTGCAATGCCCTTGCACCAATTATTCTAGCTTTTTCGTATTTTGTTAGTTTTTCCATTATTTCAGTTTACTCCTTAACTCTTCTGTTTTTTTAGCAGCAAGTATAGCCATCCTATCAATGTCTTCTGCAGTTAATGGACTCTGTCCACCCTTTTGCATAGCAGCAATTTTACCTTCATTAGTGAAAGCAAAGGTTAATCTTGCATCAGATGCGAATTCTTCATCAATAGTTGGGTCTATTAAAAAATTATCAGCTACTTTCCATACTGTACACTCTACTGGATCTTTTTGTAGAGGTAATGGATTATTGGTTTTTGTTTTATAATCAACAATTCCATCAGTTAATGTTGGAAACTTTGCATCTTTCAAAGCAGCCATAGCAGCTAATGCACAAGCATCTGCTAAATTACCATCTGCATTTATTGGATAGATGTCTATGAAAATCATCCAAACTTTTTCTCCTTCTTCAATGCACAATTTTTCAAAGTTAATTGCATGACATTCTCTAATTCCTCTGTCAACAACTCTTGACAATTCAATTGCATTAATATCTGGAGGACCAGCCTCATATAATTCAGAAGCTAAAGGTACTAATTCAACATTAACCATTATTGAACCTTCATTAGGTTTGTCAGGATATGGCTTACCAGTATCCATTTTTACTCCTGCAACAACTTCAGTATCTCCAATTTTTACTCTTGCACTACCTTCTGCAGATTTTGAAGAAATACCATATTCAATTTCAATAGACCTATATTCATCAAATTTTCTTCCATCTTCTCTAAATCCTTTTTTTACAATATCTTGGATATATGCTTTTGATATCATTTTTTTGCCCCCTCATATTTTGCTTTCAAGGCTTTTTTCTGTACTTCATAAACTTGCATACATCCAACTTTAGCAAGTTCAATAGCTTTCATTAAGTCTTCTTTATCCACTTCACCATCTAACTGAAGTAAAGTTATTTCTCCAGTTCTTGGCATCATTGCGATTGGTATATCAACAGAACCATGTTCATAATCCTCTTCAACTTTATCTAAGTCTACTAAAGGAGTTCCACCAACAACACCACAAGCAACTGCAGCAACCATATCTTTCATTCTAAATCCTGCATCAGCTAATGCCATTGCAGCAGCAGTAATACCTGCACATCTTGTTCCTGCATCTGTTTGAATCAATTCAATGTGTACATCAACAATTGTTTTTGGAAATGCTGATAAATCTAAAACAGTATTTAATGCATTTTCAGTTACTACACCAATTTCCTTACTCCTTCTGCTTGGTCCAGGTCTAACTCTGTCTCCAGCACCTGAAAAAGCCATCATATTATATGTACATCTTAATTTACCCTTATTAGGATCTTGTAAAGGTTTAGGAAACAATTCTTTTGGTCCATAAACAGCAGCTACTGCAATAGTTTTTCCACATTTAAACATTGCAGAACCTAAAGCATTTTTCACAACACCAACTTTAGCTTCTATAGGCCGAATTTCATCAAATTTCCTTCCATCATGCCTTTTTGTATATTTCATTTTTTATTCTCCTTAACATTACTGTCTAAGAACTCTTTAACTAAATCAGTTAAGCCTGTTACATGTGACCTTTCATCAATCAAATTAATTGCCTTAGTTGCAACAAGTTCCATTTCAGGATTCTCACCACTAATCCAAATTCTTCCATTCTGACCAGCAAATATTGAGCAACCTGTTTTCTCTTTAATCATTGAAATCATGCTTCCTTGTTTTCCAACAACTCTTGGAACCTTTGAAGGAGTAATTTCAATAACCTTTCCGGAAGTTATTTTTCTTAAGCCTGGTCCTTTCATTGATAGATCAATTGCTTTTTCTTTTGTCACATTAACTATCTTTGTTATTAATATATCTCCTGGTTTGAAATATTTACTCAAACTTGCTCCTCTTTCAATAAAATCAGAGGTAGCTTCTTTCATGTTTAAGTTTCCATCATAAGCATAGCCTACATCAATAAACCAAGAACTAAAAGTTAGATCCTTAACATAACCAATAACTGTGTCGTCTTTTTTTGGAACATATCTTCCACTTAGAGGAATAATTTTAATTACTCTTCCATTAATACTAGCCAATCCCACTTGCATTGAAACAATTTTATCATTGTCTCTAGTAGCTCCATATGATGGTAGATAATCCATTCCTTCAGCTAGGATATCCCCTGGAACCACAATTTGTTTGTCTTCTACTAATAATTTACTCATTTTTTTGTCTCCTATTTTTTCTTTAAAATCTTAATATCAACATCACCTTTTGTTAAACCATTCATTTCATTTTCAAGATTCTCTTGCAAACCAGCTGGTATTTCTAAAACCATACTTAGCTTTCCATCATTCAACCAATCTTCTTTTAAAACCTTACCAAACTTTTTCAAAACACCATAAGCCTGCCCAGTATAAGCAGCAGGAATAGTTATTTGTAATTCTCTAACTTCAAATCTAATGGGTAATATTTCTCTAATTTTGTTCACAATTTCTTGAACTTGTGCATCAACAGATTTAAATTCATCAACCTTACATTTACAATGCTCGATTGCATCTTCAATTCTTTGTGGAGGATGTGGAAAACCTGTTTTTGCATCAACTGCATTTCTGTGAATAAAAGAAATAATTTGTTTTCTTTTTTCTTCTCTTAAATTATTTCTATAATCTGCAGTTAATTGTATATCACCTTTTTTTAGAATGATTTTAGCAACTTCAATAGCATCTGTTGTATGAAACAACTTCTGCATATCCGTTTCTGATGCCTTTTCACCTTTTTTTACATCTTTAAATATATCTTTTGTTGCAAGAACATCATCTAGGCTCTCGATAGTACCTGCTCTATAAGCCAAAGCATTGTCACAATCTACTAAAATCTCAAAGATCTCTCCTTCTTTCTTTATCCTTGCAATTATTGCTTTGTCTACATTTACCATTTTATTTCAACTTCTTCCTATCAATAACTGAATATTCTTTTGTTGCCTGTGAAATTAGAGCACCATCAATTCTTTTTGCATCAAAATCTTTTACCATAACTTTTTTCAATGCTTTAACTGCTAATTTGATACCATCCTCAACAGACATATTTTCATTATACTCTTTTCTCAAAATTTGTTTGATTGCATCTGAGTTTTCTCCAACAGCAGTAGCTTTGTACTGAAAAAATATACCAGTTGGTTCTGTAACATACAGTAAAGGTCCTGTATCATCAACACCTACAAACAATACTGAAACACCAAAAGGTCTTGCTCCACCATACTGTGTATAAGACTGTTTTATATCAGAAACTTCTTTTACCAAATTCAATGTTTCCATTGGAACTGAATAAGTAACCATGTGTTGTTGTGCAATTAATTGAGCTCTTTCAATCAATACTCTACCGTCCATAACATAACCAACAGCAGTAGCACCAATATGCTTATCCACTTGAAAAATCTTTTCAACAGCATCTGAAATAATCAATTCATCAGAAACTCTCTTATCAGCGATTAAAATAGCACCATCTTTACACACTATTCCAATTGCAGTTGAACCTTGTTTTACAGCCTCTTTAGCATACTCTACCTGTAATAATCTACCATCAGGACTGAACATTGTTGAAGCCCTGTCGTAACCCATCATTTGATGTGAACCTTCTTGCATTTTATTTTCCTCCTTTAAAATATGACTTTCTTAATCTGTCAATAACTCCAGAAACACCTATGCTCTGGAATAAAACTTTTTTACCATTAACTTCTTTAATCAAAGCCAATGAAGCTTTAGTATGATCAACGAATTTCGAATTAACTCGAACAATTCCTTTATTATCTTCCCAATCATTTAGGAATATTGGTCCAGCATTTGCCATACCTAGTGTACCGATAAATTCCTTCATCTTGTCCTCTATAGCCTGTTTTGCCTCATTAAAGGATAATTTTTCCTTTGATTTAATTTCAAAAGCAATATAACGCTTCTTTTCCCTTAAACTGGGCATCAACGGTTTTAATTTCATTTTAAAACGAGAATATTTGTTATTCTTATTCTCTTTCTCTTTACTCGAGCAAAGAATATATCATCATTTATATAGCTTTTGGATTGGTAGAGAGAGTAGCCTTTGAGTCTTTTTTATGCTCGATTAGTGTTTGTTACCAGCTCTCCTTTGGAGAGAGTTGTAATATTAAAGTGGTAACAAAAACAAAACTTTTATAAATGAGTAAAATCTCCCCAAATAAAAGAAAATGGCACAAACATATGAGATACAAGGTTCGTTTGCACAAAATGCAGACAAATTCAAAAGTCTGGACAGAGCTTTGAAAATAACAAATGCAAGAAGAAGAGAAATTAACAATGTAGGTTTGGATAATGCAGTTACGAAAAACAAATGGTACATAACTGGAGACAATCCTATATACACAAGGCAAGGTTTGACTTTTTCAAAATATCCATTAATACTAAGAAATTTAGATGATGCAATTTCCCAGCTGAGAACAACTGGAAGTTATAACCCTGCACAACAAGAGTTAAGAAAGGCTCTTGGACAGGGGATAGTAACAGTAGATCTTTCAAAAGTGAGGTTCATAAAACCGAATAATGCTTATGATAGATTTGAAGTGAATATTTCAGATCCTTCACTTTCTGATTTAAATCCAGAAGAGCAAAAATTAGTTCATGTCCCTTTTGGTAGAGATAAAACTCTTGCAGCTAATTTTAAAATGTTAAAAGATGCAGGAAAAAGGTCAACAAGAATCTGGACTTCAACACACACATATGTTATGGATACAATTCCAGAAGATGGTGCTGTTGCGGGGCTTTGCGGGTTGAACGGCTTTGTCTTCGATTCCAACTTCGTTGCGAATGGCAGGGACGTTGACAATGCTGGCGATTGGCTTCGTGGGGTACCTAACAGCGCCGTAGGCGACACGCAAAAAACTCCGCAGGAAATTTCACAGCCTAAATCAGAAACATATTCTTCAGAACAGATAAGTTTAGTATTGAAAGATTTGAATCTATCCGGATTGGAAGAAATGATTTTATTAGAGCTAAAAAAACAATAATTTTTATTAACTATTATCTTTTTATTTTCTTTGTCTCAGCATTGCTTCTCTTATGGAGTAGTAGTGTTGGACTACATGCTCTTTTGCTAAGGCAGTTAATCTGTCATGAAATACAGCTGTGACACATAATTTTCGAATTATAGGGTTGAAACAGCAGTGCAAAATACAGTAAATGAGCTATCTGTTGCGAGGCTTTGCAGGTTGAACAACTTTGACAACGATTCCAACTTCAATGCTAATGACAGGAACGTTGACAATGCTAACAATTGGCTTCGTGGAATAGTCCAAGATATGCTGAGGCATTTCATAATGACAAGAGATTTATGGCAGGAATTGTGTAGTATTCAAAACCTAAAACTTGCATTCAAAAGAGCAAGAAAGAATAAGACAACAAAGGACTATGTAATTGAATTCAAAAGAAATCTTAAAAACAATCTCTCTTTGCTCCATTCAGAATTAATTTTTCATATCTATAGGCCCAAGCCTCTTGTAAATTTCATAATAAGAGATCCAAAAACAAGAAAAATCAGCAAATCTATTTTTAGAGATAGAGTTATCCATCACGCACTCTACAGTATAATAGCCCCAATATTTGAAAAAGGTTTTATCTTAGATTCATATGCAAATCAAATTAACAAGGGTTCTTTAAAAGCAATTGAAAGGTTTGATTATTTCAAGAGAAAAGTAACAAATAATAACATTTCAAAAGCATATGTACTTAAGGCAGATATAAAAAAGTATTTTGAGAATATTAATCACAAAATTTTATTTGAAATAATACAAAAGAAAATCAAAGATTCAAGAGTTTTGTGGTTAATAAAAATTATCCTTCAAAATCCAATTGGGGGGAGGGGGCGAACAGAAAAAAGCATGCCTCTTGGCAACTTAACCTCCCAATTCTTTGCGAATCTTTACCTCAATGAACTGGATTCTTTTGTAAAACATAAACTTAAAGTAAAATACTACATTCGTTATGTTGATGATTTCGTCATTCTTGACAAATCAAAAGAAAGCTTAGAAAATTACAAAGAGAAAATAGAATCATTTCTAATGAATAAATTAGATATAGAACTACATCCAGATAAAACAAAAATATTTCCATTACAAGGAGGAACAGACTTTTTAGGTTTCAAGATTTTTCCAAATCATAAGATTATTCAAAAGAAAAATAAAAGAAGATTTAAATCCAAATTTAAATTATATACAATTAAATATAAAAAGGGAGTTATTGAGTATGATAAAATCTATGATTTTTTAGAGGGCTGGTTAGCCTATTCAAAGCATGCAGATACTTACAAATTTAGAAAAGGTATTTTAACTGAATTTGAAAATAGATTTTCAAAAGAAATATCAACTAAAGAAATAAACAGATACTTAAAACTTTACAACTCGGAGCGTAGCGTCAAGTAAGAATAGTACTAAACACATAAAAAGGAGTCAAAGTCACTACAAAACCCTTATAAACTATTATTTTTCTCAAAACTATATGCTAAACATAATTGGTATAGGACTTAACGACGAGAAGGATATAACTCTAAAAGGTCTAGAGCTAGTCAAAAACTCTGACTCCATTTATTTGGAAAACTACACCTCTAAACTACAAGTTCCTAAAGAAAAATTAGAAGAATTATATGGCAAAGAAATCAAGCTAGTAGAAAGAGCTTTTGTTGAATCTGGTGAAGAACTTATCGCAGAAGCTAAAGAAAAAAATGTATCTTTATTAGTTATAGGAGATCCTTTTTCAGCAACAACTCATTTATCATTATTACAACAAGCACAAAACATTGAAGTAAATATAATTGGAAATGCTTCAGTTTTAACAGCAGTAGGCATTGTGGGATTAGAACTATACAAATATGGAAAAACAACATCAATTCCATTCCACAATGAAAATGTTGAAGCTCCTTATGAGGTAATTAAGAATAATAAACCTTTACACACATTATGTTTATTAGATTTAGCACCAAAAGAAGATAAGTTCATGGAAGCTAAAGAAGCAATTAACTTCTTATTAAATATAGAATCCAAAAGAAAAGAGAATGTATTAACAGAAGATACAAAAGTAATTGTCTGTGCACAATTAGGATCAAAAGAACCAACTATAATCTACACAGAAGCAAAGAATGTAAAAGAAATAAAAAAATATCCTCAATGTTTAATCATCCCAGGAGATTTACATTTTGTTGAAGAGGAATTTCTAAATAAATTTGTTATATAACAAAGCAAATACATAACCCATCAAAAACCAAAACACAAATGCTTCTACAGTTCCTAACAAAGTTCCATACCAAGTACTCAAATCAAAGATATAAAATGGATTTGAAATATTCATAACTTCTAAAAATTGATTAGCTACAACTCCTTCCATATACATCCCTAGTTGTCCTAGAACTCCAATGACAAAAGTACCAACAGCACCAAAAATAGCAAAAACCCAAGCAAAAGCCAGATTGTTTAATTGACCATGTTTCATAATATCACCTCTAACTTTTATAAACATCAGAGATTTATAAATTAATATGAAAGTTAGGGTAAAACCAAATTCAGGAAAAAAAGAAGTAAAGAAGGAAGGAGACCATTACATTGTTTACTTAAAATCACAACCAGAAAAAGGAAAAGCAAACCTAGAATTATTAAAAGTTCTGAAAAAACATTTTAAGAAAGATGTAAGAATTAAGAAAGGATTTACTTCTAAGGAAAAAACAATAGATTTATATTAACAAAACATATTATAATACAAAAGGAGGAGATATAATGACACCAATCGAAATAATGGCTTTGATTGTTATTGGTTTCGCACTAATAAAAATTGTAGTTTTGTTTATCAATCCAAGCAAGTGGATGAAAGTTGTTGAGGCAGTATTTGCAAAACCTGCTCTAACCCTAATAGTAGCTTTTGTTTGGGCAGCTGTTGTACTAGTAATCCTATTACAAGAAATGACAATAGTTCATATATTTGCATCAATGTTATTCCTAATGCCTTTATTCCTAATGGGATTTGCAGCATACGGAAAAGATACAACAGCTTGGGCAAAGAAAATGCTTAAAGATAAGAAGTTAATGAAGAAATCATGGCTTTTGATACTTGTCTGGATAGTATTATTACTTTGGGTAATATATACAATCTTTTTTCTTTAATTTTCTTTAAATTTTAAAAGAATATCAAGTAAACTAGGATTTGAACCTTTATTTTGTGGAGTATTCTGAATAAGTACTTTCAATTTAGCTTCAGCTTGCCTAATACTTGCTTCATCTTCACCATCAAATCTTATCCTTTGTTCTTCATCCTCTCCATTAAAATATAAATCACAAATAATCTTCACACCATCAAGCACATAAGTAAAACCTCTCAATTCTCTATCATCTATAGGTGCAATCCCTTCTGATAATAATGCTTCTTCAATATTTCCCCAATAAAAAGGATTACTTTGTTCTGGAGCCACTCCTCGTTCATAAATTGTTATTTCCATACTCCAAGAAATTTATTATCTATTTATAAATCTTAACTTTTAAACTTCAAAACACTTTCACACTTCTCTTTTAACACTTTACCAGAATCAGCATCTATCTTAACATTAAATATTTTAAAATCTTTAGTCAACCAAGTAATATTCCACATTGTTTGATCAGTTTTATTCAAAATAACAATTACCTTATCAGCTTCAATATGAGGATACTTCTCATCTCTTATCTTTTCAACAGCTTGTTCAGCATGCAATAAATCAACTTTTATTTCATCCAAATCTAACTCTTTTAACTCCTCATCTCCAAATAGAGTATCTTCTTTGATATCACCATTTGGCAACAGGCTATATATTTTTTTACCATCAAAAAAATCAATCTGCCATTCAATATTACTCAATTCACCCATATAAAATGCAGAAACAAACTTTCCCTCTATTTTCTTCTCTTTTGCTACTTCAAGCCTTTCTTTGATATCTTCTAACATAGAATTAATTTTATTAGCATTATATTTAAAGTTTGTTATTCCAGAATAAACTCTAAAGAGCCATCTTTAATATTCTTAGAAACTTTCTTAATAAACTCATTAACATCCATTCCAAACTTAACCTTTCCATCTCTAGTTCTAACTGCAAGTGTTTTAGCTTCTTGCTCTTTATCACCAATTGTAATCATAAGGGGTATTTTTTTCATTTGAGCATCTCTAACTTTTTTAGAAATTCCTTCATTCCTATCATCAACTTCAGCTCTAATTCCTTTTTTCTGCATCTTCTTAGCAAGAGAATTAGCAAACTTCAAATTTCTATCAGTAACATTCATTAATACCACTTGAACAGGACTTAGCCACAATGGAAACTTCCCACCAAAATGTTCAACCAATATTCCCATAAATCTTTCCACTGAACCTAATATTGTTCTATGGATCATAACTGGTCTATGTCTCTTTCCATCTTTACCTTCATAGGTCATATCAAACCTTTCTGGTAAGTTCATATCTAATTGTATTGTAGCACACTGCCAAGTTCTACCTAAAGCATCTTTAATATGAACATCAATCTTAGGACCATAAAAAGCACCATCTCCCTCATTCAATCTATATTCCTTACCATATTTCTCCAAAGCACTCTTCAATGCTTTTTCTGATTTATCCCAATTATTTTTTTCTCCAATAAACTTCTCAGGCCTTGTACTTAACTCTAATTCAAAACCTAATCCAAAAGCACCATAAATTTCCTCAGTTAATTTTAAGACATTCAAAACTTCTTTCTGAATCTGTTTTTGTTCCATGTAAATATGAGCATCATCTTGGTGAAATGCTCTAACTCTAAACATTCCATTTAAAACTCCAGATAGCTCATGCCTATGAACCAAACCAACCTCTGCAATCCTCAAAGGAAACTCTCTATAAGAATGTAAACGTTCATTATACATCAATATTCCACCTGGACAATTCATTGGTTTTATAGCAACTTCAGTATCATCAATCTTAGTCTCATACATATTCTCTCTATAATTTTCCCAATGTCCAGAAGTAACCCATAACTCCTTATTTAGTATAATAGGAGTTTTAACTTCCTCATAACCATATTCATTATGTTTTGTTTTCCACAAATGCATAATTTCATTCCAAATAATCATCCCATTTGGTTGCATAAAAGGAAAACCTGGACCTTCTTTGTGAAATGAAAACAATCCTAATTCTTTTCCTAGTTTAATGTGATTTCTTTTCTCAGATTCTTCTAATAAAGTCAGGTATTCTTTCAACTGCTCTTTAGTTTCAAAAACAACACCATAAATCCTTTGCAATTGTTTATTTTTTGCATCACCTTTCCAATATGCTCCAGAAACTTTCATAAGTTTAAAATATTTAAGATACTTAGTATTCTCAACATGGGGTCCTTTACACAAATCAATAAAATCTCCTTGTTTGTAAAAAGTAGGTTTATCTAATTCCTCAGCCAATTCTTTCTTATATGGTTCTTTTGCATAATAATCTTCTAAATCTTTATCAGACATTGAAACCTGTTCTATACTTAAATTCTTTCTTGAAAGCTCATTCATCTTCTCCTCTATTTTTTTTAAATCTTCAGGAGTAAAAGGTTCATCCTTCTCAAAATCATAATAGAAACCATTCTCAATAGCCGGACCTATTCCAAGTTTAACATCTGGGAACAATTCCTTTACAGCCATTGCTAATAAATGAGCAGCACTATGTCTCAAAGTTTCAATTTCCATAGAATAGAATTAATTATTGAGATATATAAAACTTTTCCTACTTTGTACTATCCACTCTAACCCATACTTTGCTAAATTCCTGCTTTCCAACATCAATATCCTTGTAAATCTTAAACCACAAATACAATCTACAAACATACAACCATCCAGTCCAAACAACCTCTTTAACACTCCTTGGATAAGTAAAAGGTTTGTACCAACCCTCTTTAATCTCTTTAGAAAATGATCTCATTCTCTCATTCCCAGGAAAATATTCTTTCAATTGATTATAACCCCCAGCACTCCTTTTCTTCTGAATAACCCAATCCTTAAAGTTGGAAGGATATTTAATAAACACTTTAGCTTCAGGAGCATAACCTATTCTATATCCTTTCATAGAAATCATCTGTGAAATAACAGCATCATCAGAAAGAGCATCTTCTGGAATTTCTTTAATAACTTTCTTCATCCCATACAAATATCCAGAGACATCAATAAACTTCTTATCCTTAACATATTTCATTCTAGTATCATGAGCACCAACATCAGTCAGTAAATGAGAAAAATATCCCATCATTGAAGCTCTTGAATTTAAAGAAACAGGCCTTCCAGTAACAGCACCATAACCCTTCTCTAATTCTTTCATTAGCTCTTGAACAGCATTATCAGAAACATAAACATCACCATCACTCAATATCAAATAATCTCCTCCTGCAATTGAAAAACAAATATTCAACGCAATCGGCTTTCCTTTACCTGGATCTTTTACCCATTTAACTCTTTCATCAGTAAAACTCTCAACAACCTCTCTAGTTCCTTCATCAGGACAAGCAACAATAACTTCATGAACATCTTGTTTCAAAAACTGTTCAATTGCCTTTCCAACAGTTTTCTCTTCTTTATATGCAGTAATTATAACACTTATTATTCCACCCATTTCTTAACTCCCTTTTCAATCAAAACACTTCTTAATTTAGTATACATTGGAACTCTAGTCATCTTCTTATCAATTAAATCAATATAAGCTCTTTTCTTGTCTGAATCTTTATACACCTCAAAACCAAACCTATCTCTAATCTTCTTCAACCTCTTCAATGTAAAATTAGGATGTTTTACATTTGTAGACTGAAAATAAGATTTTGAATAACCCTGTGCTAACCAACCATTTTTCAAACAAAGATCATACAATTCAGTTCCTTTAAACGCATTAAATATTGAAACACCTACATAATCAGGTTTTATTTTTTTATTTAATGCAATTGTTTTCTTTATACTAGCCATATCCTCAAAAGGAATACCAATCATATTAAAAGAATATGTCTTCAAACTAACCTCTTTAGCCCATTTAAATGTATTAATTATATCTTCTTCTTTCTGGTTTCTTTTCAATACTTTATTTCTAATATAATCATCACCAGCCTCAATACCAATAGAAACTCTAACACAACCAGCATCTTTTAAATGTTCAAAATCTTCCTTAGTAACAGCATTAACTCTAGCATTAATGTAAAAAGGCAAACCAACCTCTTCCTTATATCTCTTACAAAAATCTTTCAACCTTTCTTTATCCAATGTAAAAGTATCATCATAAAATTCAATCTCTTTAACTTTATATTCTGAAACAACTTCCTTAATCTCCTTTAAAACATTGTCAACACTTCTAAACCTCAAAAACTTTCCCTTGCCTTTATACTTACCAATTAAAACTTTATTTATGCAATAAGTACACAAGAATGGACAACCTTTACTAGACATAAAAGTAGCCAAACCTCTGTTAGAATTAATATATTTTTGATAATCAAACAGTTCTCTATCTGGAAAAGGCAATGAATCTAAATCTTGTAACAAATCACCCACATCATTTTTTATCACTTCACCATCATTCCTAAACCACATATTTTTAATATTAGTTTTATCTAAATTCTCAACCAACTCCAAAAAAGAACGCTCAGCTTCACCAATAGCAACAACATCAAAACAGTCATACATAAAAATATCTTCCGGAGCAACAGTTGCATGATAACCTCCACAAACTATTTTCACATCTTTAACCTTCTTAATTAATTTACAAATTCTAATGGCATTATTAAAATCATTAGTAGCTGCACTAACTCCAACCAAATCAGGATTAAACTCTTTAACCTTATCTTCAATTTCCTCATCATCGATTCCAAATGTACAATCAATTAAATCAACCTCATGATTATTCTTCTTCAACAACGATGACAATATGCCTAAACCAATAGAGATATCTTTAGGAGATTCTACAATGTTTGGATAGACTAACAAAACTTTCATATTTCCTCCTGATAAATTTTCAAAGTTGCAGCAGCAATATTATCCCAAGTATATCCTCTAACTTTTTCAATATTATTCTCTGAAAACTTCTTTGCTAATTTCTCATCACCTAATATCTTCAATATCTTTTCTTTCATAGCTTCTAAATCTCCATACTCTACCAAATAACCATTAACTCCCTCCTTCATTTCATAAGGAACACCATTAACAGGAGTTGCAACTACTGGTAACCCAGAGGCCATAGCCTCAAACAATGTTAAAGGCAAACCCTCTCTATAAGAGCTTAAAACATAAAGATCAGAACCTTGATACATATATTCAATTTCCTCATAAGGCCAAGGTCCTGTAACATGTATCCTATCATGATTATTAACTATTTTTTTTACTTTTTCCATTTCACCTTCATCAGGACCAATTATGGCAAACTCAATATCATTTCTTTCATTACAAATCATTCTTGCAACCTTAGCAAAATTATCAGGGGCTTTTGTTGGATGTAAACGACCAAAAAACAAAACTAACTTATTATTGGGATCTTTCATAACTTTCTTCCTAAAAGAACTTCCATCAACTTTCTTGAACAATCTTCCATCCATACCATTATGCAACACTTGTATTTTATCTTCCTTAACCCATTTCTTCAAAATAGGAACTTCCCAAGGTGTAATTGCAATAATCTTATCACACAAATTAAAAGAAATATAATTAAAAAAATTATCAGTAAAGAAGAGAGGAATACGAACAGCTAAAGGTCTAAACTTATCAGTCCAAGGACAGTGAGTAGTATGAACATGTGGAACCCCTTTTAACTTTGATGCCAATCCAGCGAAAAGAACATAATCATGTGCACCAACATGGGAATGAATAACATCATATTTCTTTGTCATTAAATCCCATATAACTCCTGGAAAAATATGTGTATTAAATGATAACCTTAACCAGTACCTTGATCTATAAACCCTAACTCCTTCAATAATTTCAAACTTCTTTTTAATTCTCTTATTTTTATCACAATCACAACAATAAACATCAACACTGTGTCCTTTAGAAATATAATTTTTTGCTAAAACCTCAATTACTTTCTCTACGCCTCCAATAGTAGGTTTATAGAACATACTAACAATTGCAATCCTCATAGAGTAATTTTTAGAAATTTAATTTATAAAGATTGTGCAGTTCTACTTAAACTTTATAAATAAAAAACCAAAATTCTTCATTATGAAAATAGGATTCATGGCCAATTATTTCTACCCTGCAACAGGAGGGATGGAAGAATTAACATTTAACATAGCAAAAGAACTAAAGAAAAGAGGACATGAAATACATATATTCACTTCAGACAGAAAAGAAAATAATATTTTTAAAAAAGAGGAAACAATTGATGGAATATACTTTCACAGAAGCAGACTGTTCTTCAAATATAAATACTACTTAAAATTTAATCCAGGATTATCATTTAAACATTTGAAATATAATTTAGATGTCTTACATGTACAAAGCATTGGATTTCCATTCCAAGATTTAGCAGTTCTATTAAGAAGAATATTTACAAAAACAAAACTAATCAACACCCCTCATGGACCTTTCATGGCCTTGGATACATATCCTTGGTGGCAAAAAGTATTAAGAGATATTTACAGAACATTAGAATATCCAATAAACCTTCTCTACCACAAGTCAGTGCAAGTAAACCCAACTCAATACCAATGGATGAATAAATTTGGATTAAAAAATATAAAGTTCATTCCAAACTCAATACCAGAATCAATTTTCAAGAGAGTTAAACCCCAAATAACAAACAAATTTATAATTTCCTATTTAGGAAGAGTTCAAAAATATAAAGGAATGGATCAAGTAATAAGGGTTCTTCCAGATTTAATCAAAATTCAACCAAACATCCAATTCTTAATTATGGGTAATGAAGTTGATAATGAAATAAACAGATTAACAAATATAGCAAAAGAACTAGGAGTTGAAAACCATATAAAATTTACAGGAAGAGTAGGAGAAACAGAAAGATTACAATATTTAGATTTAACTGAAATATTTATCTTGCCTAGTGAATGGGAAGCATTCGGAATTGTTCTAATAGAAGCAATGGCTAGATCTTGTGCTTTAGTTTCAACAAAAACAGAGGGTGGATCTTTTTTAATCTCAGAAAAGGAAGGTTTTCTTTATGATTACAAAAACTTAGAACAATTAAAACAGGCACTAACTAAATTGATAAAAAATACAGAATTAAGAGAACAAATAAAAGAACATAACAAAGAAAAAGCAAAACAATACTTAGTTTCTAATGTAGTAAAAGATTTCGAAAAACTTTATTTGAAATGAGAAACTTCTAAATTTTGTGTCGTATAAACAATTTCTCTTTCATATAAATCAACACCTGGACAAACTATCTGTAATTCAATACATCTTTCAATAAAACCATGAGTAACAATCATATATGTGCCATCTTCTTTCATTTGTTCAAAAAAAGCCTCAGTACATCTAGAATCAGAAGCCATGACAAGTGGATCTACATTTTCATAGAATATTAACATATTAGGTAAGCTGGTTATTATCTTAGGATTTCCATCGTTCTCCAAAAATGCAATAGCATCTAGATACTCAGGATCATCAGAACCTTCTGAAATATATTTATCCACCCCAAAATTAATGTAATTACTTGTCTCATGAGGAAAATAAGAAATTAACAAATAAACATTCAATATCAATAAACCAACTATAACAGCAAGAAAAAACTTTTTAGTAGAATATTTTTTTAAAATATATCCTCCAAAGATAAACAAGGGAATAAATACAACAAGTAAGTGCCTTGCTTGCAAACTAAACTCTGTAATCCCTAAACCAAAGAAATAAATAACAAAAAATATGAACACGACCATTTCCGGTTTTTTACTCAAAAATAAACCTTTCAAATTATCTTTATTATTAGTATAAATCAAATAAAGCTCAAACAACAATAACAATAAAACAAGGATAAATAAGTATGAATTTCTAAAGAACAAAGTAATGAAGATATTATGAAGATTAAACTGCAATATACTAAAAATTGTAACATCATACAATTCTTGTCCAGCCTTAAATGCTTCTGGAAGATATATTACTTTCAAAGCAACATAAGTTGCAGCAAAGATTAATCCAGAAACAAATATATTTTCTGCTCTTTCTTCTTTATTTCTTTTAATAACAAATAGACTAATTATCAAGATAGGAATTAAAAACAAAGGATGAAAATTCCTGCTATCTAAAGCCAAAATTAAAAATAACAAAGATAAAACAAGATACCAATATCTTCTATCAGTTTTGTTATACAAATAATATATAAAAAATAATAATGTCCCTAGGGCAAAAGTAAAAGCACAACCATCAGTAAGTGTATGTCTACTATATGATATCAAATCAAATGAAAGAGCAGCCAAAGCACCAGCCCACAATCCAGCATACAAACCAAATATTTTTCTAGTAATTAAAATAATAAACAAAACTCCCAAAGTTCCAATAATTGCATTCATAAAACGAATAGGAACATAAGTTTCTTTCAAAAGGTCACTAACATAAAAACCAGAAGCATACATATTTGCTCCAAGATTTTTTAAACCACTATAATCTAAATCAATCCATTTTGTTGGAATTCCTAAAATCCACCTTGCCAATGGAGGATGTTCCATAACATAAAAACTTCCAGCCTCATAACTTTCATGATGAAATTTTAAAGCACTAATCATATAATAAGGCTCATCATTCCATAAAGTTTCTTGATCTAAATGGTAAAATCTCAAAAAACATCCAAATAAAATTAATACAATCAAAAAAATGTAGATATACTTATTTTTCATACTTTATTGATTTTTTTTAAATTTTTATATATTTGGGTTTTCGAGCATCTTTAAACATCACAAATTATTTAAATATCCCAAATCAAAGCAATAAAACATGAAAATACTCTTAATCTGTCCAAACAGTGATACACATTATGTAGTTCCACCAGTTAGCTTAGGATATCTAGCCAGAGCAGTTAAAAATGCAGATCATGAACCAGTAATAATTGATGGGATTAAGGAAAGATTAACACCAGAACAATTAAAAAAAATCCATGAAAAAGAAAATCCAGATTATGTAGGTTTTCAAGTGTTTTCTTGTGATGTTGCAACAACAAAAAAGTATATTGAAGCAATTAAAGGAAAATCAAAAATTCTTCTTGGTGGTGCACATGTATCTGGTGTAAAAGAAAAAATCTTTGAAGATTTTCCAGATGCAGACTTTGCATTTCATGGAGAAGCAGAAAAAGGTCTTCCAATGTTGTTAAACAATGAACCAAAAGAAACAATTCCTGGTTTAATTTGGAAGGAAGGAATTAATGAATCTTATTTTGAAACTGACTTAGATTCTTTGGGTTGGCCAATTTGGGAACTGATGGATCCATCAAAATACCCAACAGCTCCACAAGGTGCGGTATATAGAAACTTTCCAATAGCTCCAATATTAACTTCAAGAGGTTGCCCATATCAATGTACTTATTGTGCGGGTCATGTGGTAACAGGAAGAAAACTAAGAGCAAGATCAACACAAAATGTTGTAGATGAAATAGAAATGCTTCAAAACAAATATGGAGTTAAAGAAATACATATTATAGACGATACTTTTACACAATTAAAATCAAGAGTTCTTGAATTCACAGAAGAGGTAAAGAAAAGAGGATTAAAATTTTCACTAACATTTCCAAATGGAGTTCGTTTAGACACATTAGATGATGAAGTTTTACAAGCTCTAAAAGACTGTGGTTGTTATGCAATAACATTAGGAATAGAATCAGGTTCACAAAAAATATTAAATGACATGAAAAAGAATCTAAAAATAGAAACAATAAAAGAAAAAGTAGATCTAATCAACAAATACAACATTGACATCATGGCTTTCTTTATCTTAGGGTATCCTACAGAAACAAAGGAAACTATTAATCAAACAATAAAATTTGCAAAAGAACTTAATATAAAGAGAGCACATTTTACAACTTTCTTGCCTTTACCTGGAACAGAAGCAACAAAACAACTATGTGAATCAGGAAAAATAACAAAAATAGATTGGTCTTCATTATTCTATACAAAAGCACCACTAGCTCCAGAAGGAATGACATCAGAAGAACTTAAAAAATTACAAAGAAAAGCTTTCTTAGAATTCTACTTCCGTCCAAAAATTGTATACTTCATGATGAAAGAAGTAAACTCCTGGACACATTTTAAATCATTATTAAAAAGATCAGTTGATTATGCATTTGAAAAATGAAAATAGCTATTATAGGTGGGGGATTGACAGGATTATCTGCAGCAGAAATACTTTCAAATAATCATGAAATAACTCTTTTTGAAAAAAATTCTTATCTTGGTGGTTTGGCTTCTTCTTTTGAATATAAAGGAAAGAAAATTCCAATGCACTATCATCATGTATTTGCTCATGATAACACAACTAAAGAATATATGCAAAAATATGGTTTAAATTTAACATGGAAGAAGATTAAGATGGGAATTTTAGTTAATGAAAAGATATACAATTTTACAAACCCCCTTGCTCTAATGAATTTCAGTTACTTAACTCTGTATGGAAGGATGAGATATGGAATGTTTGGATCTTATGTATACACATTATTGAATCCTGATAACATTCCAGAAGACCAAAACGCAGAAGAATGGTTGAATCAAGTAGCTGGAAAAGAAGTAACTGAGAAGTTATTTACTCCTTTGTATGCAAGAAATAAGTTTAACATACCATTATCACAAATATCAGCAAAACAGTTTGCAAACAGATTAACTGCAAAAGAAGCAACAGGCAACTTTGGATATCCTACTGAAGGTCTTGATGCAATTATTGATGCATTTGAAGAAACTTTACTGAAAAATAATGTTAAAATAATAAAAAATGCAACAATCCAAGAGATAGACTGTAAGAATACAACAATTGATGGAGAAAAATTTGATAAAATAGTAATAACAATACCTCTTCCTTCATTCTTGAAAAGACAAAAAAATCTTGATGAAGAAATAGTAAGTAAAATATCAAAAATAAAGTACTGCCCTTGTGTATCTGTAGTTTTCGGAACTGAAAAATTATTATCAGATCATTATTGGATAAATATTTTGAATAAAAGAGTACATATGCTAATGCAACATTCTTATCTCTATGATGGTTATGACACCAAAGTGACTTGGGCTTTAAGATATGGAGGATCTGAGGAAGATCTAGAACTAACAGATGAACAGATTGTCAAAGAATACATGAATATGGTAACAGAACAATTCCCCGTTGAAATAAAATGGACAAAAGTTTTTAGGGAAAAGTATGCAAGTCCTATTTATGATAAGGATTTTCATAGAAATATGCCTCCAAAACAGGTAAATAATATTTATTTTTCAGGGATTGCAGTAACCTACCCAAAAATAAGAAATATGAATACAGCTCTTCTTTCTGGCAGAGAGGTAGCAGGATTGATATTAAAAGATACTTCTTAGATTAATAAATGTTTTAAATGGATATAATTCAAAAACCTTAATGAAAAAAGTCTATTTTATATTAATAGCAGCAGTAATAATATTACTATTCTTTCAATTAATTTATAGTGAAAACGCATACACAACAAGTGATATTGATGAATATTTTAAATTGGCTGAATTTGCAGCAACAGGAGAAACAAATATTCAATTATTTGCAGCCCATTCAGCCTTTTCTCCTTTTTTAATTGGGAAGCTTCTTAATAGCTATTATTCAGATTTTTTATTTAAACTGGTAGGGTTTATCATACTCTTATTGATAGGAATAGTTCTTTATAAGGAGACAAAAAACGAATTAGCATTATTATTATTTTTATTATTTCCTGTAGTAGTAGGGATTATTGGTACAAACAGTCCTATGCTCTTTTCAGGATTATTTTTTATCTCATCTTATCTTTTTTTGGAAAAATTCATTAAAACTAAAAAAATATTTCCTTTGATAGTATCTGGATTATTATTAGGTTTTGCTTGTGGATTTTACTTTTTAACTTTTATTTATGTATTCTTATTTATTTTAATCTTCTTTAGGGATATAGAACTAAAATATCTCATTATATTTTTAGGATTATTTAGTATTGGTTTATTACCTAAATTAATATTTGATTATTTACTATTTGGTTACCCTTTCCATTCAATGACAAGATTAATTGCATCTAATATAGTAGCAAGGGTTTTAGCATCAAGCACTAATTCAGGTTCATCACCATTACTAATGTTATTTACAGATTTTGGAAAATTCTTAAGATATTTTATTTATAATTTTGAGTATATTGTTTTAGTTCCAGCACTAGGAATATCTTTGTGGGCCATAATCAAAAGATTTAGATTTAAAAAATATGCTAATGAAACAATTTTTCTTTGTCTTGTATCCACCATAGTGGTAGTTTTTGGAGGATTCTCCTATTTTGCATTTATATTTTCTCCATTATTAATACTAATGGTTATAAGATCAAAGCCTAGTAAGAAAACAATTATAATTATTTTAATCTCTTTTATAGTTTTATCGTCTATATTTGCTTATAGGGGGTTGTCAATATCCAAAGAATACAGGGAGAATTATGAACAACTTGAGCAGGACACAGCTCAAATTAAAATTGATTTTGAAGAAAAAGAATTTATTTTTGGTCCTGATGCTTCATATATTTCAAGATATTTTGATAATACCTATAAATTTTATTGGTGGGATGAGTATGTTACAAATGAAGAAAATTATGTTGAAGTCAATTTTGAAGAAAAACCCAAACTTGAGAATTTAAGGATAATCTTCTTTACTTTTGGATACAAAAGAAATATACAGGAATTACCTGAACAACCCTTATTTATTTTTGAGAGTAATAAAATACAAAGAGGTAATTTTTCAGAATTGAAATGTTATAGGGTATTGTGTGTATATGAGGAAAAATGAAAGTCTCAATAATAATAGTTAATTGGAATGGATTAGACCATTTAAAGGATTGTCTGCCCTCTATAGAGAAACAATCATATAGAGATTATGAAGTAATAATAGTAGATAATGGAAGCATTGATGAGGGTATAGACTATGTAGAGAAGAATTTCCCACAATATAAAATAATTAAGAATAATAAAAATCTTGGATTTCCTAAACCAAATAACCAAGGCATTCACATTGCTAAAGGAGAGTATATCTTATTATTAAATAATGATACGGAGTTAGATAGAGATTTTCTAAAGAATTATGTAGAATTTGCAGAACAATCAGAAAAAGATGTGGGTATGTTCTCTTGCAAGATGCTTTTTTTCAATAGGAGGAATGGGATTAATTCAATCGGATTAAACCTTTATGATGATGGAAGTTCTATTGATGAGGCATTCAATGAAATAGACAAAGGTTTTAATTCTTCTAAGGAAGTTTTTGGCCCTTGTGGTGGAGCTGCTTTATTTAAGAAGGAAGCATTAGAGGATATAAAAATTGAAGATGATTACTTGGATTCTGACTTTTTTCTATATGCAGAAGATACAGATCTAGCATTTAGATTACAATTAAGAGGCTGGAAATGTCAATACGTTCCTAATGCTAAAGTGTATCATAAGGTTAATGCAACAACTAAAAAAATTCCAAATGTCGGAGTATATCATGGACATAAAAATAAGATATTCTTAATCTTAAAGAACTATCCTACTTCCTTATTAATAAAAAAATCTCCAAAGATAATCCTTAGACAATTTATATCAATTTTCTACTACTTAACTAAATTTAACCTAACTCCAATTAAATCAAGGATAGCAGTAATAAAACTTTTACCAAAGATGTTGAAAAAAAGAAGAATAATTCAAAAGAGCAGAACTCTTTCTTCAAAAGAAGTAGAATCTCTTCTAAAATCAAAAAAGTTTTTTATGTAACAACCTTTCAAACAATTTTAATGTATTCTCAGCTGATTTTTTATTTGAATAATTATTTAGAACTCTTTGCCTACCTAATTTTCCTAACTTTTTTCTTAATCCTGCATCCTCCATTAACTTGCCAATTTTATTTTTTAAATCTTCATCATTATCCTCTTTAAAAATCAAACCTCCTTCACTAACAGCCTCTGGAATCCCTCCCGAACTACTTCCAATAACTGGAACTTCACAAGCCATAGATTCAGCATTAACTCTTCCAAACTGTTCAACCCAAGTCTTAGTACTCAACCCTCCCATAATAATCATATCTGAACAATTCATATAATCAACAACCTCTTTTCTAGGAACTTCAGATACAAACACAACTTTATCAGTAATACCAACAGAACTAATTTTTTCTTTAAGTTCTATCATAAAATCTTCTTCACATCTACCAACAACCAATAACTTAAATTTCTTGTCTTTTATCTTACCTAACGCTCTTATAATAGTAAGAATTCCTTTTGACTCTTCTATCCTAGAAAAATAACCGATCACAATCTCATCTTTAAATCCCAATCTTTTCTTTAATTTTGAAACATCTTTCTTCTTAAAAAAATCAACATCAACCTGATTACCAACGACTATTGTTGGTTTATGAAACCCTTTTAATCTTAACAATCCACCAACTTCATTAGTTGCTAAGGTAGCTCCATCAAAATTCTTAAGATTAAACCTTTCCAAAACTTTGTAAATAAACAAATTGTAAAACAATCTATCTTTGTAAGGATAATACATATTCTCATGAGTAAAAACAACTATTTTTGTTTTCTTCCTAAATAATTTCTTCCATAGAATAGTCTGTGTCAAAATAGCATATTCTGGTTCACAAGAAATATGAATAACATCCGGATTTAATCTATTCAACATAAAAAACAAAGTAGGATAAAAATAAAAAGTCTTACCTGGAAATAAAGGCATTTTCTTAATAATCTCATAAACTCTATCTTTTTTATTAAAATACATCTCATCGGCATTTACACTCTTATATGTACCAAATAAGGATTTAAAAAAGGAAGTTCCACCTCTGTGATAAGGCCAATTAGGAGCTATGATAGCTGTAAGGTCAATATGGGGGTTTTTAGCCATGTTATTAAACCAACCATGATGATCATGTATAACTCCAGAAGCAGTTAAGCAAACAACCTTTATCATAAGTTTATTTTTTGCAATTTCCTTTTTAAATATTATGCAAATCCAATTTTTCTCTTTATTGCGTCGATGATTATTCTGTCATTTTTGTCAAAGACTTTGAAAATAATTAACATCAAAAGATACAACAATCCAATAATAATAATAGATACAATAAAAGAAACAAGATTAGATGGAACAAATCTGGAAATAAAGAAAACTATTCCGCCACTAACAAAAGCCATTAGCAATATAGGAAAAAAACCTTTTTTAAAGGGGAAAACTCCAGTAAATTTATATGCTTGATAAGAAACAAGGATTCCAATAAACATATATGAAATACCTGTTGCAATTGCAGCACCAATTAAACCATAATCTGGAATTAATAAGAGATTCAAAACAATATTCAAAATACTAGCCAAGAAAGTAATAAAGAATAATAATTTAGTCTTCTTATACACTAAAAACAAATTATAAGAATTATGGGAAATGAAGAATATAAAATAACCTATAGAGAGAATAATTAATGGAATATATCCACCCACATACTCAACTCCAAATAAGTAAGTAAGAATATCTTTTCCTAAAAACAACAACCAAACTAAAATTAAGGAATTTACCAACAAAATCCACTTTGTTGTTGCAAAGTACAATTCATTAAACTTTTCCTTATCTCCATTTACATAAAAATTAGTCATTATAGGAATAAAAAGAACTGTAATACCATAAGGGAACATCTGAATTAGATTTACAGTAGGTAAAGCAACGTTATAAATTCCAACCTGTGCTACATCTTTGAAATAACCTAACATAAAAGTATCAGTCCATTGGTAGATAAATACTAAAAAACCATTCAATAATAAGGGCCAAGAATAAGTAAAGATTGGGCTTAATTGTCCCCTTGTTTTAAATTCAAATTTATAACTTTTCAAAACCTTCCTCAAAAAGAAAACTGATAACAAAAAAGCACACATCACAGCAATAACATAGGCATAAGTAGCACCAATTATACCAAATCCAAGATAGACTAAAATAAAGGTTCCAATAACTTTAAGAACATTTTCTAAAAAACTCCTCGAAATAATATCATATTCTGCTTTTTCAAATGCGTTTGTAACATTCAAAAATATAGAACTAAGAACAATAAAAGGAGCACTAAACATCAAAACCTTCAATATACCAGTTAAAGCTGGATTGTGAAATATTGAAACTGCAATATTCTCCGCAAATATAAATCCTAAAAATGAAAGAAATATGCTAACTGGCAATACAAAAATAATAACTGAAAGCAAAGCTCCCATTAGTTTATCCTTTTCTTTTGTAGCCCTATAATATGAGGCATATCTCAATATACCTGAATGCATTCCAAAAATAGAAAATAAGGTAATAAACCCTAAAAAAGCCAATCCTAAAGACAATAAACCATATTCCTCAGGGCCTATCCTAGCAATAATTATCCTATATAAATAAGTAAGAATCTTAGAAAAAATCATTCCAAAGAACACAAAACCAGCTCCCTTGGCTAAGGTTTTTAAAGAACCATCAATCTCACTCATATTTCTTTTTCTATATTAGGGGTATAAAAAGCTTATGTAGATATATTTATTAATGTCAACTTTTTCTGAAACCTTATGGGATTAAAAGGAATTTATAAGGGCATTTTTAAAACATATGAAGATGAATTGAAAAAAGCAGTTGGCAATTCTTCATCTTTATTAGATGTAGGCTGTGGCTCCAATTCACCAATACACCCCTTTTCAAAAAACCTTTCAACAGTAGGTGTTGATGATTTTTTTCCAAGTATAGAAAAAAGCAAGCAAAAACAAATCCATAATGCCTACAAACAAATAAATGTCCTTGAGATAAATAAAAATTTTGATGAAAATTCTTTTGATTGTGTTCTTGCATCAGATCTAATTGAACATTTAACAAAAGAAGAAGGAAATAAACTTATTGATTCAATGGAAAAGATTGCAAAAAAGAAAGTAATAATATTTACACCAAATGGATTCCTTCATCAAGGAGAATATGACAACAATGCTTACCAAATACACAAATCAGGATGGACAGCAGAAGAAATGAAAAAAAGAGGCTACAAGGTAATAGGGATTAATGGATGGAAACAATTAAGAGGAGAATTTACAAATATTAAATACAAACCTACATTTGTTTGGAGGATTATCTCAGATTTGACTCAATTAATCACAAGAAATAATCCAAAAAAAGCATTTCAAATACTCTGCATAAAGAATACAGAATCTTTTTAAAAGAAGTAAATGGATACAACATAATGGGAATATATAATTTTGCTAAAAGACTTGTACCAAATAAGATAAAGCCTTTTTTAGGTAGAATTTTCTTTAAGCATCACAAATTTGATTCCTTTTCAATTGTGGAAATAGAGACAACAACAGTGTGCAATAGGAGATGTTCATACTGCCCAAATGCTATTTATGATAGAGGATTAATTGAAAACAAAAAAGAGATGGATATTGAACTATTCAAGAAAATAATCAATGAACTAGCAGAAATAAACTACAAAGGAGCTATCCATCCACATTTCTATGGAGAACCTTTATTAGATAAAAGACTTCCAGAATTAATAAGGTATGCAAAAGAAAAACTCCCCAAAGTAGAATTGGTTATATTTACAAATGGTGATTTAATCAATATAGAAAAATATAATGAACTAGTAAAGGCTGGAACAAACAGATTCATGATAGCTCAACATTCTAAAGATGAACTTGAAAATGTCAATGAATTAATTGAATATAAGAAAATTCATGAAGATGGAGTAAAAGTAGTATATAACAAGTTAAAAACCTACTTCAACAGAGGAGATTTAATAAAAGTTGAAGAAAAAATAAAGAATGATTATTGTCTTTTCCCTTCGACAAACATCACAATTGACTATGATGGAAATGTTATCTTATGTTGTAATGATTATTTAAGTAAAGTTAAGTACGGAAACGTAAAATCTGAAAAATTAATGGATATCTGGAACAAACCTTTCTACCAAAAAATAAGAGAAGGCACAAAAAAAGGAATATACAATCTAGAATTATGTAAAACTTGTGAACAAGGGAGCAAATTAAAGGAATGACAGATTGTTATGTTACAATTATTGGTGGAGGAGTAATTGGTAATGCAGTAGCATATCAACTTTCTGAAGATATACCAGATGAACCAATATGTTTAGTAGAAAGAAATAAATCTTTTCCTGGAGAAAATCAAACCTCAAGAAATTCTGGAGTAATTCATGCAGGTATTTATTATGATAAGGAAGTAACTCCATTAAAAGTTGAATTATGTGTAGAAGGAAACGAACTTCTATATCAGTTTTGTAGAACTCATAATATTCCTGCAAAAAGAACAGGTAAACTAATTATAGCAACAAAAAAAGAAGAAGATAAAACTTTAGAAACTCTTTTACAAAGAGCAGAAGAAAACAATGTAGAGGCAGTAGAAGTAGATAGAAGAGATGTAAATGAGATAGAACCCAATATAAAAGTCTATTCTGCCCTTTATGTTCCAAAATCTGGAATCATTGATCCAACTTCTTTAGTTAGAAGATTACAACATCTTTCCAACATTAATAATTTATATCTTAAAGGAACAGAAGTTATAGATATAACTCCTACTAGAAAAGAATTTATTATTGCAGTAAAAAATCTATCTGGAGAATATAAATTCACAACAAGATATATAGTAAATGCAGCAGGTTTAGATAGTGACAAAATAGCACTTATGGTCAATCCTGAATTTCCTTTAAGAATATTCCAGGTTAGAGGAGAATCTGCAAAATATTATCCAACAAATAATACAAGAGTATCCAGACTTGTCTATCCTACACCAACAACCATTTCAAAACCAGATGGAACAAATCAATTAACAGTAGGAGTACACCTAACACCTACTTTCGGAAAAGAAATAACAGTAGGCCCTTATAATGAAGGAGGCCACACAGATCTTAGCTCAGATCTTAAACCCACCTCATTCTTTCTTGAACAGATTGTAGGTTTCTTTCCAGGAATAAAAGAAGATAGATTACACTTACATCAAGCAGGAATGCAAGCAGTACTTGCAAATGGACAAGACTTTCATATTGCTACAGATACTAAATATCATAGAATGATAAACTTAGTTGGAATTTGCTCTCCAGGATTAACTTCATCATTAGCAATAGCAAAAAGAGTAAGTAGATTTATCGGAATAGGCATCTCTTGCAGATAAAATTATCAGAACTTTCTATTTCTCCTTTAGCCTTACCAAAAACTTCTTTCATCCTTGAAGAATTCTTTATTTCATTAAGTGTATTCTTGGTTATATTTCCTAAAACCTCTTCTTTATGGTAATCCATACAACAAATAATCATATCTCCTTCATAATTAAAATGCAACCATCCCCCAATCCTATCACATTTAAACCCTTTCATAGACTTTCTTCTAAAATTAGCAGACAATCTTTTATCAGTTAAATTATCAGCTCTGTCAATATAAGTAAAGAAATCAATTTTAGGTGGTTTTTTCAAATTTAAACTTTCAAACTTCTTCTCCCAAAAATCTTTATATTCTTTTTCAGAAAACCAAGTAGGAGCACCATTCTTCAAAGGCATACCTCCACCTCTAACCCAAATTTTTAACTTACCATCAGCTTTTACTAAAAAATTACAGATATTATGAATAGATTTATCAAAATCCAGTTTCATTATTTCATTATAATTTTCTTTATTAGTCCCATGAAAAGAAATACAAACCTTATGCTCAATATCCTTTAAAGCATCAATCAATTTTTCAGCTCTTTCTTCATTAAGTAATATGCCATTAGTAGCAAACTCAATATAATTAAAATTTTTCAGCTCTTTAATCTTCTCCAATCTTTCAAATATCTTTGGATCAGCAAGAGGCTCATTCATCAAATAAGGACAAAATTTATCAATCTTCAAAGGTTTAATCTCCTCTAAAACCTTATCAAACACCTCATCACTCATAACTCCAGGATTTGAATCATACCAAGAACCAACATAAGGGCAAATAATACACTTACCATTACATATAGATGTAGTTTGGATTTGTATATTTACTTCATCCTCTTTAAACATCTTTAAAAAATTTCTGATTTTCTCTTTAACAAATTTCATCTTTTTCGTTAACAAACCCCTATTTAATAATCTTATGGTTCAATCAAGAATCCTATCTGCATGCTTTAGAATCTTTTTAATCTCTTCAAGATGTTTCATCCATTCTATGTTATAGTACATTGGATTATGCAATGTTTTTTGATTATTCATATTTTTATTCTTCATTTCTAGAATAATCTTTCTAACTGAAGTTCTAACATCAATTAAAGGCTTGAAAGATAATGCCTTTTCAATTCTTGCCCCAGACATTCTATAACTCCTCTGAGGTTCATTAGAATACAGAACATTAACTTCTACATCCATTCCTTCTTGTTTCAGTTCGTGCTTAATATAATGAGCTAAATCAAGTATCCTATAGTTTTCTTGAACAATATTAAAAATATTAAAATAATCAACTTCATTTGGATGATGTATTTCCATACAAGCAATATAAGCTCTTGCACAATCTGAAACATCTACTAAAGGTCTCCACATAACTCCTCCATGGAAAACATTCATTTTACCTTCACATATTGCAGTCTTAATCATAGTATTAACAACAAGATCATATCTCATTTTCTCACTCCAACCAAAGATAGTCCCTTGTCTCAAAACATAAACAGAAAAATCCTTTGAAGCCATACTCTTAAGATCATTCTCAGCTCTAACTTTTGCTATTGAATAATAATATGTTGGTAATGGATCAACTTCAGAGTCCTCAAAATACATTACATCATGATTTTCCACCAAACCTTTATCATAAACACTTGCACTAGAAGCAAAAACAAACTTTTTCACACCCCTCTCTTTTGCAAGTTCAGCAACCCTAACAGTTCCAATATGATTAATCTCCATATTTGCATTCGGATTGAATGCAGCCATAGGATCATTACTAAATCCAGCTAAATGACAAACATAATCAATACCTTCAAACCATTCTTTTCTTGGTTCTCTAATATCTTCTTTAATTAATTTATATCTTCCATCTAAAACTTCAAGTGCTTTTTCACCAAAGAAACATAAATCTACAATAGTAACACTATGACCCTTTTCAATAAGTTGACGACAGAGCTCAATTCCTATATAACCAGCTCCACCGGTAACGAGTATATTTGCCATATTCAATCCCTCCTTTTATTTCTCTACCATATCTACTTATAAAATTTATGTAGACTCCATATGTATTTAGCATTAAATATTAATTGTAAATTCGCAATTCTTAAAAAGAGATATAATTTCAGATATACTGGAGGGATAAAATGAAAATTCTAGAAATAAAAAGTTTGGAAATACCTGAAGTAAAAGTAATAAGATTTGCTAGGTTTTGCGATCATAGAGGATATTTTACTGAGCATTTTAGAAAAAGTGATTTTGCTAATCATCCAGAATTGGATTTTATGAAAGGAGTTGAGTTCTTTCAATCCAATGAAAGTTATTCAAAAAAAGGTACAATAAGGGGAATGCACTTTCAATGGAATCCTTATATGGGTAAATTAGTTCGAACATTAAGGGGAAGAATGGTAGATATGGTTATTGATATTAGAAAAGGTTCACCAACCTATAGTAAAATTATTGCTTATGATATGCCAGCAAACCATGAAGCTGATTATGATGAATGGATTTGGGTTCCAGCTGGTTTTGCTCACGGAAACTTTTTTACAGAAGAATCAGCAATTGAATACTTTTGTTCAGGAGAATATAGTCCTGGATGTGAAGCAGGTCTTTCACCATTAGCAAAAGATATTGATTGGTCTTTATGCAAACCAAAACTTAAACAATTATTTGAGGAAATAGCACTAACAACAGAGTTAATAACTGAAAAAGATAAAGAAGGTCTGTCTATAAAAACCTGGACAGACGATGAAAGATCTGAAAACTTCCTTTATAATAAACCTTTAAGTTGAAGATAACCCTTTAAGGCATCTTCCCAAGATGGCATTAAATCAAGGTTTATTTCTTTTAATTTTTTATTGATTAAATAACTATTCTCAGGTCTTTTGAATTTTCTCGGATAAAAATTATTATCTACTGGAGTTATCTTTACTGGATTGTTTGTCAATTCCATAATCTTCTTAGCAAATTCATACCAAGTTGTAATTCCTTGACAACTCATGTGGTATGTCCCATAATGTTCAGTTTTCAACAATTCATACATATTCTTTGCAAGAGGGTATGTCCAAGTTGGAGCCATTCTACATTGATCAACTTTCAATTCATCTCTTTCCTTAGAAAGTTTAAGCATTAAATCAACAAAATGTAACCCTTTTCCTTTTGGTCCTGCCAGTCCATACAAACTTTGGGTTCTAACAACAAAAGTTTTATCATTATATGCAGCTGATAACCATTCACCCGCTAATTTACTTTTACCATACCACATTATAGGATCAACTTTATCATCTTCACTATAACCTTCAACATTTTCACCATTAAAAACATAATCAGTGCTTATTGTCATAAATTTAATATTCATTTCTTTACATTTCTTTGCAATATTCATAACACTCTTAGCATTAACTTCCATTGCATTTTCAGGTTCTTCTTCACAAACATTACAATCATGGAAAGCAGAACAATTTACAACAGCACTTGGATTTTCTCTTTCTAAAAGTTTATTTATTTCTTCTTTTTTTGTAACATTTGCATCCTCTCTTGTAGCTGCATAGTAATCTTCATTATTCTCTTGTAATACTTTAACTAAATCCTGGCCAAGTTGGCCTCCTGAACCTAATACTAAAACTTTCATTTTTTCACCTCAATTAATTTTTTCATATCTTTTTTTAATTTTTTACCTATTTGTTTATAGGTACATTGTTCCTGAAAAACCTTGTACCCTTCTTTTGCAATTTTATCTCTTAACTCTTTGTTATTTTTTAACTCAAGTATTGCTTTTGCTAATGCTTTTGAATCCTTTGCAGGACATAACATTGCACTTTTTTTATTTACTAATATCTCCCTTATTGCAGGAGTATCAGCAGTAATACATGGCTTTCCCATAGCCATTATTTCATATGCCTTATTAGGAATCACAAACTGTGTTTTCTTTGTCTCACCAAAAATACCCAAACCTACATCTGCACCTGAAATATAGTTTGGCATCTCTTCTAAAGGCTTTCTACCTTCAAACTTCATATTTTTTAAACCTAATTTATTAGCTAAAGCTACTGAAGCATCAAATGTCTGTCCATTTCCAACCATTTTAAACAATATATCTTCATCCTTAAGAATATGCGCAGCTTCGACAATATATTCTACTCCTTGTAAAGGAATAAACAGACCATGAAATTCTACTGTAAACCTTTTATTTGTTTTTGAAGGTTTTGGGTAGAATAAAGATTGATCAGCTCCAACAAGAGCACTTGAAAACTTATCTCTTTTTATTCCAAATGTCTTACAAAAATATAATATATGAATATCATTCTCTAATAAAATCAAATCAGACTTCTCACATGATACTTTATCCATATAAAAAAGAAATTTACTTAATAAGCCCCCTTTTTTAACTTTCTTTTTATCTTCTACATAAGTATTATAAGTTGACATAAAAGCATCAAGAACAATCTTCTTCTTAGTAAATGGTCTAATCAAGGGAACTAATGGTTGCCCAAAGAAACCGAATAATATTACATCACATTTACTTTTATTCTTCAATAGTTTAAAGAAAGCACCAATACCTCTTCCAATAACTGTGTTGTTTTTAGAGGAACAATCAATTATTTCAACCCCATTATCAATCAAACTTTGTTTTATTATTTTAACTCTGGAATATTCAGAATCATAAGTAGGAGCATAACAAACTTTCATGTATTTTTTCTTCAATTTCTATATTAAAAGGTTTATGGAACTACACTATTCTTTTTAACAACATACTTCTTACCAAAAATCAAACCTAATAATAACAAAGTAAGGATTAAAATAACTCTGTCAATAATAGAAACAACAGCTCCAACATTTAAACCAATTCCAAGTAGCTCAGCAGAATATGCAATAGCCACTTCTCTAATCCCTAAAGCAGCAGGAGTAATAGTGATAAGTGTAGAAATACCATGGATTAATCCTAATAAGGTACTAGAAATAAAACTGATTCCTTGATCTAAAACTTCAAACAAAATATATACTTTTAATATAACTATAACATAACAAAAAGTATCCATTAAACCTACTTTTAATATTAATTTTTTATCTTTTTTAATTAGATTCCAACCTTTGATAACTTTGCTTATTTTACGAAGAATAAAATTAGATGAGTTTATTTTATGAGGTATTTTTACAAATAATACTAAAATGGTTAAAACTAAAATTCCTAAAAATAAAATAATAAATTCTTTTGGTGTTGGTATATTTAATAAATACATCACTAAAAGACAAATCAGACCTAAAATTGCAGTTACAAACAGGATAATAACATAAGTTCCAGCCATAGTAACAAAAAAATCAATATAACTAAATTGATATTTTTTTTTCAAGTAATATGCTCTTAAGGCCGCCCCTCCTCTAAATGGAGTAAGATAATTTCCAAGAGAAGTAACAACAGAAAGCCAATAAGATTCCATAACTCCAAGATCAACACCAAAATTTTTTACAAGAAATTTTATTTTCATACCATTAAAAAAAAAACCTATAGAACTAAGTAAGACCAATATTAAAATAATCCAAGGATAGTCTAAAATTTTACTAAACTCTGCAAAATTTTGATAGATAATATACCCAAAAGCGAGTATTATTATAATAGAGATTACTGGCCATATAATTTTTTTAATTTTCATCTTTTCCTTGCAACAATACACAATCTTTTTCTAAAGATTGGAATATAATCTTGAAATAAAATGTCTAATTCCTTTAGTATAGGTACAGCTCCAGGTTTATAATATTTTTTTACAATATCAAAATCAGCTTTTTCTAATAAATCAACTAATTCTTCCATACTCTTTAAACCAATATGTCCTTCTATAGGTTTTAACCTAATATATTCAGAATAATGATTTCCATTTGGGCAGTAGATAAAAACATATCCTTTATCTTTTAAAATTTTATTACAATTTTTAAATGATTTAAGTGTATCTTCATTAAGCAGATGTTCAGTAATATTAGCATAGATAGCTTTATCAAAATTTTTTTCTTCAACTCCTTTCAAGCTTACAGCATCTGATTCAATTATTTTCAAATTAACTCCTTTTTTCTTGCCAATTCTCTTTGTCCACTCCAAAGCAGTTTTTGAAATATCTAAAGAAGTAACATCAGCACCCTTAACAGCACATTCTATTGAAGAAAAACCATAACCACAAGCAATATCTAAGATTTTTTCACCTTTTTTTGGATTTACTAACTCAATAATAGTCTTTCTTGCAATTTTCCATCTATTATCCTCGTTCATGTATCCTTTTGATTTTGATTCAAAGAATTTTTTATTCAACAAGCCATATTTATGTGAATGAATAACAATTAAAAAGCTATACTTATACAAAACATACAAAATGAGGATATTGAAGAAAACCAAACCAATTATACCTACAATCTTATTGACATATAATAAAACCAAAAGGCTACTAATCATTCCAATCAACCAGAATACAACAAAAACATTAGTTTTGGGTTTCATTTTACCTATTCTCATATTTATATTTAAATAGTTTTTGTAACTCTTCTTCTGCTAAAAAGAATCTATAACTTCCTAGCAACAGATTTTGTAAAGAAATGTTCTTTAACCCTTTGAGAGATGGTTTTAATTTCATCAATAGTTATTCCATTTCTTATAACCCCTTTTAATTTTTGTATACTGTATGATGAAAACAAAACAAAGATAGTAAGAGGTCTGAATAATTGATTGAACTTTTTTCTGTTCCAATTTTTTACCCTTTTTTCTCGAGTTAGATATCTTAAAAACCACTTTGGAAATCTAATTGGAATAATTGGATAGCTAGTAGCAAAAAATCTAATATAATTGAACTCACCAGCTCTAGTACTCTTGTTATATACCTGCCCCTTTTCATCATGAATATATCCTGCATCCCTTGCCATATCCAACAATTCAGTACCAGGATAAAAAGACAGAGAATGATATAAAGCAACATAAGGTTTAGGCAATTTAGAAATTAACTTTATTGTTTCAATATAATCTTCAGTAGTTTCAAAAGGATTATCAAAAATAAAATCATATATATTTAGATGCTTGAACCTCTTCCTATATTTATGTAAAAGCTTAGCACATCTTATCGTAGCTGTATTAGGAATATTTCTTTTATACACTTCTTTCAAAATTCTTTCACTTCCAGACTGTATTCCTATTCTTACAGATGTCAAACCACAATCCAAAAGAGTCTTCAACTTTGTCTCATTTAGAGTCAAAGCAGTACTTGATAGATGAAAAGGTAAATCAATCTCTCTTTTGTACATTCTAGAGAACTCAATAATCTCCTCATCACTCCTTATTGTAAAGGTATCATCTTCAAAAGCAATATAATTGATAAAAGGAAATTTTTGTTTAATCCATTTTAACTCAGCAATAACATTTACATTACTTCTTTTTCTAACATATGTCCCTTTATACTTTCTTCTCAAAATACTATTCCCACAATATGTACAATTATGAGGACATCCCCTTGTAGAAACAAAATGATACATCTTATAATTTCCATATTGTACAAAGTTATTAAGAAAAACATGCTTAATCAAATCATTCTTATCTATTTTCTTAAATACTCTTTTTTTTTCATCATAAATAAAATGATTTTCAAAATCATAATCAGGAAAAGGGTATTTATCTAAATCAGTAACTAATTCCATAGGATGATTCTTACTATTCTTAAACCAAAAATTAGAAACTTTTGAATAATCTTTTTTTCCCTTTATTTTTCCAACTAATTCTAAAAAAGCTTCTTCTCCTTCCCCAATACAAACTCCATCACAATGTTTTATACACTCTTCAGGATCAGCTATTGGTTGTGGCCCACCCCAAATAATTGGAACATTTAACCTTTTTTTAAGGTATTTTGTAATCTTTATTGACTCAAAGTAATCAGAACACATAATAGATATACCAATAACATCAGAATCTTTTACAATCTCATAAATATTCTCTAGAAGTTTCTCATTAATCTGTCTGTCACTAACATTCGGGAAGAATAACATCTGGGTTTTATGGCCTTTTGACTTCAAATAACTAGAAATTGCCCTTGTACCAAATGCAAATGCTGAAAAATTAATAAATGAAACTTTCATCTTTAAAAATCCTAAATTCTTATTTAAATAGTTTTTGTAACTCTATTAAACCTTCAATATATTTATAAATCAAACTCTAAAATAAAATGATATGTGTGGGATTAATGGTTTTAACTGGTCTGATAAAGAATTAATCAATTCTATGAATCAAAAGATTCTTCATAGGGGTCCTGATTTTAACGATTCTATGATATTTGAAAATCTCTCTTTAGGTCATACAAGATTATCTATTATAGACTTATCAGAAAAAGGTAATCAGCCAATGTTTAACAACAATTTTTACATTGTTTTTAATGGAGAGATTTACAATTTTAAAGAATTAAAAGAAAAATACTGCCAAGATTACAATTTCAAATCAAACACAGACACAGAAGTAATCCTGGCCATGTACGAGAAATTTGGACAAGATTGTGTACAACATTTCAATGGTATGTGGGCTTTTTGTATTTATGATAAAAATAAAAATATTTTATTCTGTTCAAGAGACAGATTAGGGATAAAACCTTTTTACTATCAAAAACAAGGAGAAAAATTTATCTTTTCTTCAGAAATAAAAGCCATATTAACCCACAAACTACCAACTCGAATAAATCCATCGGCAATATCTTCATTCTTAAGATATAGGTATGTCTTAGAAGAAGATACATTCTTTACAGGAATAAAAAAACTAAAACCTGGATATTCTTTAACTTACGATTTAACAAATAATTCTTTAGAAATAAATCAATATTGGGATGTACACCATAAAGAAACATTACTTTCCTTTAATTCACAGATAAATGAAATAGAAAAAGGGTTAATTAAAAGCACTGAATACAGAATGCTTGCAGATGTTGAGGTCGGTTCAATATTATCTGGTGGATTAGATTCAAGTTTACTCTCAGCAATAATGGCTAAACAGAGTAATAAGAAAATAAACACCTATACTGTAAAATTCTCAGAAGAAGGTTATGATGAAACTCCATTTGCAAAGAAAGTAGCAGATCAATATGAAACACTACATAATGAACTGGAAATAAAAAATGAAGATTATCTTTCAAGTATGCACGAATACTTAAAATACAAAGATGAACCAATTGGAGTTCCAAATGAAGTTGCTTTATTCTTATTATTCAGACAGATTAAAAAAACAGCAACAGTAGTTTTGGCTGGAGAAGGAGCAGATGAAATATTTGCTGGATACGGAAGAATATTTAGGTCTCCATTTGATTATATGAAAGAGCACAATGATGATTCAAATTTTTTAGATTTTTTTATGAACAATTATGGATATTTTAAAGACGATAACTTAAAACAAATACTAAAACCAGAATATTATAAAGAGTTCAAAGAAACTTTTTCATATTATCTTGAAAAGTGTCCAAGGGATTACTACAATAAAATATCTTACTTATTTTTAAAAGTCCACTTACCTGGATTATTATTAAGAAGTGATGTATCTAGTATGGCTAATGCAGTAGAAGCAAGAGTTCCTTTTTTGGATCATAATTTTGTACAACAAGTCTATTCCTTACCATTTGAACACAAAAATAGATTCAAAAATAAAGAATCAATAAAAGAATCTTTAAATTTAATTTTTAATGAAATTTCTGAAAATCATGACATCCCTAAGTTCATGTTAAAGAGAATAGCACAAACCTACATTCCTGAAGAAATAATTAACAGAAAAAAACAAGGCTTTCCTTTACCTTTGAATAAATGGTTTGGAGAGGACTTTATTAAAAAGATGAAAATAGTTATTCTAAATCCAAACAATTGTGTTTCTAAATACTTTAATCTTGATAATTTAAACAGCTGGATAGAACAGAACAAGGAAGACCCTATGTTTGGTCAAAGATTATGGATGATTTACAGTCTGGAAATTTGGTTGTCTTATATAAAAGAGAATTATAATATAAATTAAAATTATTTTAGAACTAACTAGAACTCAAAGTTCTATCTTCAAGATCCTCATCCTGATTTGGACCAACCTCTCTATTCTCATAGAGAAGTTTTCCTGTTTCAAACTCCTTTATTTTCATTATTATTATTTCAAATCTTTTTTCACCAACAAATTTCCATAATCCTTCATGTGTTGGAATTTCTTCATTAGGAGGAGTATCCATATAGTCATCAATAGAGCTATACTGAAATACAATCCCTTCAGGTTTTAATTCTACTATTGGAAAATTACCTGAGTAAACACTCTCCCTATAATAATATAAAACTTCTACTTTTTTACTTACATATTCTTGCAAAGTGGCTATAGCAGCTATTCTTTCTTCTTCGCTCATTGTTGATTTGGGATCTATTCCATCTTCCATTTTATTAACAATATTTACACTTTATTTATAAGAGTTACTAACTATGACTACTATTAAAACATAACATTAATAAATTACCATTTAAACCCTCCACTAAAATGGCACAGGCAACACAAGAACAAGTCTTAAAAATTATACAAGACAACTCATTTAGGATTATTAGATCATTAAAAGACACAACCACTTCTTTTGAAGTAGAAGATAGAACTGTAGATTTTGAAGGAAAAGCAGACTCTTCTTTATATGATCCTACTAATTGGGAAGCATTAGCAGAATTAAGAGGAATAACAGCAGAAAAAGATCTTGCTTGGAAAGAAGAAGTATTAACACTTACAAATCCAGAAGCATTAACACAACCTGGAAATCATTTAGCTTTAGAAGGAATGAGAATCCCATCTTATGAAATACAAGCTGCAAGAGGCGGAGCTTTTGGAAAAAATCCTTTCTACCAATTAGCAATGATTGGAGTAACAAGAACAAGAGATAATAAGATTTTAGTTGGAATTAGAGGTGGAGAAGTTAATGAATTAAGAATTAGAAGATTTGCTTGTGGTTTATATGGGCTTCCACCTGGTGGTTCCGTATCATTCCCTTCTAATCTTGAAGCAGACCCTTTAGAAGTTACAGCAATAGATGAATTTAAAGGAGAGCTTGGTGGAGATAAAATTGATTGTGAATACAAAGGGTTGATTGGAGTTTTTGAAGCAACACAGCCATTACTTGGACCAACCGGAATAAAATTTGTTGGTTTAGTAGAAGCAAAAGCAACAGCAGAACAATTAATTCAACTTAATGAAAATGCTAATGCAACTTATCAAATATTGACTGGACAAGGCTATGATACAAAAGCTAAAAGGGAAATCATGCAAGAAAGAGGTCTACCCCATGATGCATGGGAACACTTTCCTTTAATCCCTGTGAGAGACAATCCTAGATCAATAAGGTCATTTATTGATTCACAGCCTGGAGCACATGCACCAATAGGGATAGGAGCATTAGAACTCTACCTCCAATCTCTTTAATTTTTTTACTTTTTCTTTAATAACAAGATTATAGATGAGAAAAACTTATAAATAAATTTTTTACTAACCTTTAAAGAGGGAAATGAAACTAATAATTCTAGCAGCAGGAATAGGCACAAGATTAATGCCTTTGACAAGAAATACTCCAAAACCATTAGTGGACTTTGGTGAAGGTATGACTCTTCTTGAAAGACAATTAGATAGTATACAAAAATCAGGAGTTATAGATGAAGTTGTTTTAGTTGTAGGTTATCTAGCTCATCAAATTGAAGCAAAAATATCTTCTTATGAAAAAAATGGATTAAAAATTAAAACAATATACAATCCTTTTTATGCTACTTCCAACAATTTAGTGTCTCTTTGGTTTGCAAAACCAGAAATGACTGGAGATTTTATGATAACAAATGGGGATAATGTTTTTGAACCAGAAGTTTTCAGAGATTTCGTACAAAACTCAAGTGAAGGAATAATCTTATCAATAAGAAAAAAAGATTTAGCAAAATACCAAGCCTCTGATATGAAAGTGACTCTAACAGAAAGGAATACAGCTTCAAGAGTAAGTAAAGAAATAGAACATCCAGAAATACATGCTGAATCTCCAGGACTAGTAAAGGTCTCAGGAGAAAGACATATTAAAGTCTATAAAGATATTCTTGAAGAGTTAGTTAGGAGTCAACAACACATGAATAATTTTTGGTTAGAAACCTTTACACATTTACATGAAAAGGGATATGATGTCCATACACATGAAATTGATGGTGAAAAATGGATTGAAGTTGATTTTCATGCGGAATTAGATTATTTTAGAAAACTTTTTAAAGAAAAACCTCAAAGTGATATAAATGCCGATACTAGACAAGAATCATCCTATGGTGAAGGAAGCCGACTTGAAGGGTCCAATCTTTAGGCAGTTAGGAAGAAGAATTACAATACCTTTGGTTTGGTTTATTCATAAACACACAAAACTGACTCCTAATCAGATTACATTGGCAGTAGGTTTACTATCAATTTTAAACGGATACTTCTTTTTCGAAGGTTTATATCCTTATTTTTTCCCACCTGAATATTCCTACTGGTTCCTAGTTGCAGGAGGAATTTTAATTATTCTTAGATATATATTTGATTTTGTTGATGGATCATTAGCAAGAGTAAAGAACACAGCAAGTATGACTGGATACTGGTTTGATCATCATGCAGATGAGTTTGGTAAATTAGCAGTATTTTTAGGAATTATCTTGGGTGTTTATTATGCAACAACAGATTCTTTGGTTTTAATCATGGGATTACTGATAATGGCTTTTTATTTCTATGGAAGCCTAACATATCAAATATTTATGAGACTACCTGCTGCAAATGATATGGCTGAAAATGAAAAATCAAAATGGTACTTGAAGTTATTCATACAATTCTTTCCAACAGATCCACAATTAACAGCTGTAATTGCTCTAGCAGCATTCATAAATAAAATGTATTGGTTAGTAGTAATTCTAACAGTTTGGACAGTATTATTTGCAATAGCACAATGGTTTATGATGTCTTATAGACTTCTAAAAAAACCAAAAGTTCAAGAATAAACTTTAAACTTACCAACTTCTTTTACTAATTCCATATTCATATCTCTAATTGTAACAAAATAATCTCCATCAGGAGTATCACTTACAATAACAGGATTGTTCACCCACATCCCAACAACAGAACTTCTAGTATCATCTCCTGTACATAAATAATTGTTCATATCTTCTTTTGAATGCCATTCACAATCTCTTGTATCAATTACAATAATCCCTTCTAAATTATCATCAATCCATTTTCCCAATATAACCTGATCATTATTTGCCCAATAACTCTCCATATTATACAAATGAATACTATAGGCTAATAAACAACTAACTAAAAGAAAAAAAAATACTAATCCAATAACTATTTTTTTCTTTTTGTAAATAAAAATAGCAATTAAAGGTAACAGTATAAATATTAATCCAATTAAGAAATAACTCCAATCTGCAAAAACATACTTCAATCCTAACTGTAAAGTACCAAATAAAGTAAGAGAACTATTATTTACAGGAAACAATGAAGACAATGTGAGATAAGTAGATATAGCCAAAACAATAATTGATATCAAGGCAAAGATCTTAAATTTTCTATAACTAATCAACCTTTTTTGAAAACCAATAAACCCTACTAAAAAAATAAAAGGCAATACAGAAGCAATGTAACGACCTAAAGGCCTTCCAAGATACCAAGTAAAACCATGCCAAGTAATGTAAGGAGCTCCATTAACACTAAATGCACTAGAATTTACAGCCAGCAACACAGTAAAAAAACTAACAACCACAACAACACTAAACAGTGTCTTAAAATCTTTCTCTTTCTTTGTAAATATTAATGCTAAAAATACAATAACAAACACAACCCCTAAAGCTAACATAATAAACCCAATATAATTTATATTCCAATTAATAAAAGAAGCAATATTTGTTGTAAGGTTAGCAATAACCTTCCCAATAGTTCCAGAATTGCTATAGCCCAAGGGCATTTTAGGATTAGAAACAGCTTTCCAATATTGGTAAGGAATGAACAAAAGCCCTAATGCTAAATAATGATAAATAACATTCTTAAACTTTCCTCGTAAAAATAAAAATATAAAGAAACAAGCAGGAATCAACGCATATCCAATTGCTTTTGTTAAAATACTCAAACCAATTAATAAACCAGAAATAACAAAGAACATTGAATTCTGTTTCTTAAATGACAAATACAAAAAGTAAATAACAAAAGCAACTAAAGGAAAAAACAAATTTTCAGCCATGATAAAGTTTGGAAAAAGAAAGTGTGGAACAATTAAAGCACTCAAAACAACAACAATTCTACTTTTCTTTGAACTCAAAAAATCTCTAGCCAAAAAGTAAATAGGAAAAACAACTAATGAAGAAACAATGGAATTTATTACTTTCATAGCAATAAAAACATTTTCCATATCTTCAAACACATAAGCAATACTAATCAACATTGAATAAAGGGGAGGAGATGAAGAAATTCCATTCACAAAAAGGCCACCATTATGAAAAAACTCCCAAGCAGTTCTAATATAGATATAATTATCAGAAAAGGCACTTGGAGCAGGAGTGAAATAACTAAATATAATCTTAACTAAAGTAATTACTAAGAACAATAATAGCAATCCCTTTATCTCCTTTTTCATCGATTCAAAAAAAAGTTTTCTATTTAAAAAGGTTATTTAGGTCTAACCTACTAAAATTTTATAAATAAGTGATTAATCTAAAATCTAATGAAAGTAACTCTAATAAATCCAGGGTTGTTTGCCGCAGACAGATATGGAAAAGCACTAGGAAAAATGGGTCCAACATGCGAACCATTAGGCCTAGCCTATTTAGCAGCTGCAATTAGAGATAAACACGAAGTTTCAATAATAGATGTCCCTGCTTTCCACTACTCATATGAAGATATCATCAAAATTCTAAAGGAACAAAAACCAGATATTGTAGGTTTAACAATAATGACGCCTTGGTATATGAAAACAAAAGAAATGATTTCTATAATAAAGGAAAACATACCTAATCAAAAAATAATTGTTGGAGGTCCACATGTAACAGTATTCCCAGAAGTAACACTAGAAGAAGACAGCAACATTGAATTTGCAGTTTATGGAGAAGCAGAACAAACATTTCCAGAGCTATTAGATGCATTGGAAAAAAACCTTTCTTTAAAAGAAATCAAGGGTTTAATTTACAGAGAAAACAATAAAATAATAAAAAATCTACCAAGAGATTTTGTAAAAAACATCGACTCCATTTCTCAACCAGCACGAGATCTTCTTCCAATGGATAAATACAGGGCAGCGCCAACTTATTATTTGGAATCACCAAGTTTTCTAATACTAAGCTCAAGAGGTTGCCCTTTCAACTGTTCATACTGTTCAAAAGTTTCAGGAAGATTTTATAGACATCATTCAGTAGAAAGAGTAATGGAAGAAATAAACTTGTTAATAGATAAATATAAAGCAAAAGAATTAATATTCAGAGATGACACATTTACAGTCGATAAAACCTTCACAGAAGCACTATGTAATGAAATGATTAAACAAGGAATTAACAAAAAAATAAGGTGGACGTGTATGACAAGAGTAAATCTAGTAACTCCAGACCTATTGAAATTAATGAAAAAAGCAGGATGTTGGAGTATGCACTATGGAATTGAATCAGGTTCACAACGATTACTAAACCTAATTCAAAAAGGAATTACAATCCAGCAAGCAAGAGATGCAATTAAATGGACAAATGATGCAGGAATAGAAACAAAAGCATTCTTTATGCTTGGGTTACCATCAGAAACAAGAGAAGAATCATTACAAACAATCAAATTTGCAAAAGAAATAAAAGCAGACTGGATTCAAGTAACAATAACAACCCCCTATCCTGGAACTGAATTATTTGAACTTGCAAAAGCAGATGGGACATTAAAATCAACAAACTGGAAAGATTATCAAACCTGGGCTGGATGGGCTAACTCAGAATTAGTATACTTACCAAAAGGAAGAAACTCAGAAGAATTAAAAGCATTACAAAAACAAGCAATGAGATCTTTTTATTTCAGACCAAAATTTATTCTAAACAGGATTAAAGACTTAAGATACAAAGGTAAGTTTAAAAGTTATGTTAATGGTGCAAAAGCCCTTCTAGGTTAATTCTTTTGCATCATCTCAGCTAGAAATCCGAATAGAACTATTTGTAATCCAGTAATAATCAACAGCATTGTTAATACAACTCTAGGGATACCACCTGCAGCACCATAAGCTAATATATTATACAAAACCCACAAACCTACTAATATTCCCGCAGTAAAAAACATTAAACCAATTTTACCAAAAAAACCTAATGGATTGTAATCTCTTTGCAATCTAAATAAGTTAGTCCATGCTTTAATAGCATAATCAAAAGGTCCTTTCATCAATTTACTCTCTCTTGTTTTCCTCGCATAAATTGGAATTTCTTTAATTTTAAATTTTAATCTAGAAGCCTTAATCAATTGCTCATGAGTATAAGTAAAATTTGTATCATATTTAATCTCTTCAGCAACCTTTCTTGTAAATGCTCTAAATCCTGTTGTAGAATCTGTAATTTTTGTTTTAGTCATTTGTGAAAGAACCTTAGCAAAAGCAACATTACCAAATTTTTTAATAAAAGGCATATCTTCTATTTCACCAGAAAATCTACTTCCTAAAACTAAATCATTTCCATTTTCAATCTCTTCTATTAGCTTAGGGATATATTCAGCAGGGTATTGGCCATCTGCATCAGTATGAACAATAACATCAGCATTTAGCTCTAAACACCTTCTCATTTCATGCCTAAACGTTAAAGCCAAGCCTAAATTTCTTCCATTTGAAAAAACAACAGCTCCATTTTTTTTAGCAACTTCAATAGTTTTATCAGTAGAACCATCATCAAGAACCAGAACTTTGTACTTGTACTTTGTTTTTTTCATAACTCCATTTATTTCTTTAAGTACAACAGGTAATGTCTTTTCTTCATTTAAGGCAGGTATTGAAATAATAACAAACATATCAAAAAAAATCAAACTTTGATTTATAATGTTTACTGAACTCTACTATAACATAAAACTTATAAATTTAACCTATATCCTCCTTAAAAATGAAAAAAGTTTTGATTGTATATTGTGAGAAAAAAGCCAATATCCCCCGTATACCTCTTGCTTCAGTTGCAATAGCAAGTTATGCAAGGAAAAAAGGATACAATCCAGAAATCTTAGATTTAAGATTAGACAATTATGATAATATAAACTTCAAAGATTATATTGCAGTAGGTTTAGGAACACTAACTGGACCAGGAATAAAATATGGAAGAATTTTAGCAAAAGAAGCAAAAAGACAAAACCCAGAAATAGTTATAGCCTGGGGAGGCCCCCATGTTTCTTTATTCCTTGAACAATCTTTAAAAGATAAATATGTTGATGTAATAGTTAGAGAAGAAGGAGATGCATCTTTTGTAGAACTACTTGACACAATCTCAAAGAACAAACCCTTAGATATAGTAAGAGGAATTTCTTTTAAAAAAGATGGAAAAATAATCCACAATCCATCAGTACCTTTAATGGAATTAGATGAATTAGATTATCCTGCTTATGATTTACTAAAAGGGATAGAGCGATATGCAGACTTAAAAGAAGAATTTGGTTATGAATCATCAAGAGGATGCCCTCATAGGTGCCAATTTTGTTATTGTTTGGATTTTCACAAACAAAAATGGAGAGCAAAGTCAGCAGAACATGTTTTAAGAGATATTGATAGAATAGTAAAAGATTACAATCCAAGAAAAATATTTCTTCCAGATGATAATTTCTTTGTAAACAAAAAAAGAGTAATGGATATTTGTAAAGGAATCATAGAAAGGAAATACAAAGTAAAATGGGGGGCCTGTGCAAGGATGGATTACATTTCAAGATATACTGATGAGGAATTAAAAACTCTTAAAGATGGAGGTTGTTGGTATTTAGGTCTTGGAGCAGAATCAGGTTCAGTTAAGGGATTAAATATTCTAAAAAAAGATATAACTAAAGAACAATCCATTTTAGCTACAAAAAAATTAGTTAGGCATGGGATTCTTCCTCAAATAAGTTTTGTTATTGGATTTCCAGGAGAAACAAAAAAAGATATGATGGAAACATTAAACCTTTATGATAGATTAATGGATGTACATCACACAGTAGAGGTTAATGGGGTATTCATCTTCTATCCAATTCCAGGAACTCCTATGTATGACCAAGCAATAAAATTAGGTTATGATACAAAAGAAACATTTAAAGATTGGGCAGAATGGAGATCAAATAATCCTGCAAATACTCCTTGGTGGGATGCAAAATACAAAAAACAGTTATTTACAATATCAAGAATTGTTAGATTCAAATATTTTATGCACAGATTGAAATATTCTTATTCAAAAGAATTTTTAAAAAATAAATTAAGAACTCCTCAAAATAGGATTTTATTTGCAATATTCATGCCATTATACAAACTATCTGCAAATATAAGATGGAAAACAAGATTTTTTTCTTATGGCTATGAATGGAATCTATTTAATTATGTAACAAAGAAGAAGTTTGAGATATATTAATAAACTTTCTTATATGTCCATACACTATAAATTATAATACTCAACAGGAATAAGAACATTATTACTGTTAAATTTCTAACAACTGTAAACAAGGAATTATGAAAGAATACAATTGAATTCATTTCAACTAGCAAAAAGAACAATACTATCCAAGTAAAACCTTTATTATTTATTGAAAGATTATAGAAACAAAACAAATAAGCCAAAGAGAAAAAGGACATCATCAATCCAATCATCCCTAATAATTGTGCTATCTCTAAATAGTCTTTACCAAACAAAATCCCGACCATTAATTCAGGAAATCTCCAATACATAAGTAAAATTATAGCAATTATTAAACAACTAATAAATAATGTTTTAAACAATATTTTTAGATAATTTTGACCATTTTCTTTTGCTTCTGTTATTTTTGGAAACATTACTTGGGTTAAAGGAACAATACTGAAGAATATAACTTTGCTCAATATTGCAAGGGCAGAATAATAACCAGCTTCTACAGCAGGAAAATAATGTTTTACCAATAAAATATCCATTGAATACATAAGAGTCAATAAAAGAATAGCAAAAAGAACAGGAAAGGAATAGGAATATATCTCTTTTTTATTAATCTCATCAATCTTTGTTTTAAATATCTTCTTTAATGGTTTAAATGTAAGAGGATAGGTTAGTATCAATCCAAGAACTATTGCAGCTACAGCACCATGAATCTTTAACCCTATCAAAACTAATCCTAATGCCAAAACAATTTTTATGAATCCTTCTGCAATATAACTAAAACTTAGACTAGGAAATTTTTGTAAACCTTGCAAAACTCCTCTAGTAATAGGGTATAACAAGGAAATAATTACCATTGGAATAACCCAAATCAATATCATATGATTATTCAAATTAAGGAACCTTCCTAAAAATGGAATTGTAATTGAAAATATCAAACCAATAATAAGACTATACCCCAATAATTTTCCTGAAAATGATTTAATAAGATTCTTTATCTTTCCATATTCACCTTTACTCTTATATTTGGCTGTAAAGAGAGTAACACTAGTCTGAATAGTATTAAAAAACACAATTATAATATAGTTTATAGCAACAATAGTGTTAAGGTCACCATACTCAACAGGACCTAACATTCTACCCATTACAAAATGAAATATATAACTAAAAAATCCAGCAAAGAACAGCCCTACAAAGAGGATAAGATTATCCTTAATAAAACTTTGATTTTTCATTTTTTCATTTTTCTTTTGTTTTTTTATAAATCTTCTTAATTTATAATTTGTATTACACAAAACTTTTAAAAGGAAATATTAAGATTTTAAGGGAATGGGACAGATTGAAGACAAATGGTTTTATTTAGCAATCTTTGTTATGGGTGGGTATTTCATTTATAGGCTGATAGATCAATCTCAGATGATTTCACAATTACCTTTTGATAATGTAAATGATTATATGGCACATTTTGCTCAACTTTTTTTCTTAGCAAAATACGGATTTCATCAATTTGTTCCTCATTGGTATAATGGATTTATTTTATTTTTACACTACCCTCCAGGTTGGTATTTTTTTACCTTACCTCTATATATTTTAACTAAAAATGTACTTTTATCAACATACCTATCCTTAATAGCAATGTTTTTTATAATCTTTGTTTCACTCTTTATTTTTGGAAAAACCCAAAAGTTTTCAATAATAAAAAGAATAGCCTTTTTCTTATTTTTAATGACTAATTCTATTTGTATTGGGAATTATATCCGGCTAGGAAGAGTTTCAGAGTTTTTCTCTTTAATGTGTTTTGTAATACTTGCTACGCTTCTTCTTTATTATAGGAATAAAGATATAGATTGGAAATTTTATATTTTATTCATTCCAAGTTACTTTTTTCTTATTATCTCTCATCCCGCAATTACTATTATTTTTCATATACTCTGGTTATCTTTTTTCATAGTAAAAAGCTTTAAAGAAAAAATCCTATTCATAATCTCCTCTTTAATTGCAGTTATAGCCACATCATTTTGGTGGTATCCCTTTCTAACTACACTTAGTTCTGAATCAAATCGTTTGAGCTTTCCAATGACTGCAAGACTATTAGAGATATTTTCAGGACCTTGGGTATTTACAAATATTGCTTCATTTATAATAGGGACAGCACTAGGAATTACTTTTTTCTTCTATTGGAAAACATTTAGATATTCAAAAAAAGAATTATTATTCTTTTCCCCAATTCTAATTTTAGGCTTCTTATTTATTACAAGATTGATTATATTTGTTCCATTTTTAAACAGAGTATATCCTGATGTTTATATGTTCTTTTTCTTATTCTTTGCAATATTCTTTTTATTAAAAATAAATACAAGAGTATTAGGTAAATTTTTCACATTTATATTTATCTTAGGGTTAATCCTCTTACCATTATCTAGCGTATTCATATCAGAAATACATACACCTAAGTTTATTCCTCATGGCCCTTTAGAAGATGAGTTTGTGGAAATTCTCCCTTATGTAGATAATATGTTTGTAATATCTCATGTAGAAAATAAAACATCACATGTTTCTCCAATTTATACCTATGGAATAATATATCATAATTTAAGTACTCCTGCTGGAGGGATTAATTTTGGAACACCTTCTGTAGAGTATTATGATAGTGTTCAAAACGATTTTAAAACATATCTAAAAGCAAAAGACTGTCAAGGATTAGAAGATACAATGAGATTTTTCAATACTACAGATATTATAACCTACACATTTACTGGAGATTGTGAAACTCTCCAAACTTGCAATTTAACTGAAGTTAGAACTCAAGAGATGATTTGTTTATATAGATTAGAAGATTAAACAATAGTTTTATAAATAATTATTATGAATATTTTACCATGGAAATTAACAAAATTAAAAAAGAAGTTGAGAATATAGATGGATGGTTATTTCCTAATGAGGCTGCTTTTTTATTTACTAATGCAAAAAATTGCAAAGGTCAAGGTTCAATAGTTGAAATTGGATCTTGGAAAGGTAAGTCAACAATTTGTTTGGCTAAAGGTTCAAAACTACAAAGCAATTCTAAAATCTATGCAATTGATCCCCATAAGGGTTCTCCAGAACATGGTCAAGTTTGGACTTTTGATGAATTTAAACAAAATATAAAAAATGCAGAAGTAGAAGATATTGTTATTCCATTTGTAAAAACTTCAGAAGAAGTGTCCAAAACTTTTAATGATCCAGTTGAGTTTTTATTTATAGATGGGTTGCATGAATATGAAGGAGTAAGATTAGATTTTGATTTATGGTATCCTAAAGTTATGAATGAAGGTATTATTGCTTTCCATGATTTAAGGGGGCCATTTGTAGGACCAAGAAAAGTTTTCAGAAATCAAGTATGTAAATCTAGAAAATTTAAGGATTTTGGATTATGTGAAACAATTGGTTATGCAAGGAAGGTTGAAAAAAATTCATTTAAAGATATACTAAAAGGAAGATATATACTTCTTTTAACCTACTCCTTTGATTTAGGAATAGTTTTATACAGCTTTAAACCATTAAGACCATTTTTAAATTTTGCAAAGAGAGTAGTAGAAAAACTCCAATAATTATCCGTAAAATTATTAAATCATCTATTAAATGTTATTTTCAATGAAAGCTAAAGATCTAGTGTTTGGTGTTTTAAATCGAAAAATAAGGAATGTTGCAGTTTATTCTACTAATAGATGTAATAGTAGATGTAAGACTTGTAATATTTGGGATATTCAACCAAAAGAAGACATTAGCTTAGAAATTATTGATAAAATATTGAAGGATTTAGATAAAAAAGTTTATTTTAATCTTTCAGGAGGAGAGTTTCTTATGCATCCTCAATATAAAGAGATATTAAAAAAATTTGAAGGATATAATTATGTTCTATTTTCAAATTGTGTTCTAAAAAAGAGATTAATAGAAACAGTTAGAGAGTTCAAAATAAAAAATATTGCAATATCTTGTGATGGTATTGATAAGACATATGAAGAGATTCGGGGGGTTAATGCATTCCCACACATTAAAGAAGTAGTAGAAGAACTAAAAAATGAAACAAAAATAACTTTAAATTATACAATATCTCCGTTTAATTCAAAAAAAGACTTAACTGATGTAGTAAAATTTTGTAATCATCAAAAAATAAAGTTAATTATTGGAGTATATAATCATCTTGATTATTTTGAAGTTGATTCAGAATTAAAACTTGCCTATGATTTAAAAAGTATATCAATCAAACCAACATGTCTTTCTCATTCTTATTTCCTTCAAAATGGATTTATACATCTTTATAATAAATGGCAAAAAGGAGAGTATAAAATTCCTTGTTTGAATATAAGAATGCAAACAGTAATCTATCCTAATGGAGATATGAGTTTATGTGAAGGTAAACAAGTAATCCTTGGAAATTTAGCCAAATCTTCTTTCTCAGAGATATGGAATTCACCTGAAACAATAAAAATTCAAAAAGAATATAGAGATTGTAATGATTGCTTTTTAATCTGTCAAAGACCCCTAGATGTAGTTTTAGATTATACTAAGATTAATAGGTTTATAAAGTAGGGATATTTTTCAAAAGTTTTTTAAACATAACCAGATATGCTTTCTAAAATGAAAAAAGTTTTATTAATATTTACAGGACATTCAGAGAATAAACCTCAAATGCCTTTTTCAGTTGTAGTTATTGCAGCTTACTTAAGAGAAAGAAACATCCCTGTAGAAATTTTAGATACAAGAATAGATTCATATGAAAATGTAAACTATAATCAATATCAATTAATAGGGATTTCAGCTAAAACTGGAGAACAACTTCTTTCAGCAGTAGAAGTATGTAAACACATTCGTAGTAAGACAAAAGTTCCAATTGTTTTTGGAGGTCCCCATGCAACCTTTTTCCCAAGACAAACTTGTAAATCTTCTTTAACTGATTTTGTTGTAGTGGGAGAAGGTGAAGAAACACTATATGAATTAGTTATGGCTCTTAAGGGAGATAAGAACTATGGAAACATAAAAGGTTTGGTCTTCAAGGATGGAGAAAATATAGTTTCATGTCCAGATAGAGAATTTTTAGATATGAAAACCTTGCCACTTCCAGCTTATGATTTAGTTGATATGGATAAATACCAAGATAAGTTTCAGTCTTTTACAATAGAAACTAGTAGAGGATGCCCACACAGATGTAGTTTTTGTTATGTTCACGAATTTCACAGACTTAAGTGGAGAGTTAAATCTCTTCAACAAGTAATAAAAGAAATGAAATACGCCATTAGAACATTTGGTGCAAGAAAATTTTTCATTGCAGATGACAATTTTTTCGTTTCAAAAAAGAGAGTTTTAGATTTTTCTCAACTTGTTGTTGATGAAAAGTTAGATATAGAAATTCTTGCTTATGCAAGAGCTAATTATTTTGCTAATTTTAATGACGAAGAGATGGAATTACTTAGAAAAGTAGGATTCAGATATATTGGAATAGGTGCAGAATCAGGTTCACAAAGAGTATTAGATCTTATTAAGAAAGATATAACTTGTAGAGATATAGAAAATGCTACAAGAATGTGTACAAAACATGGAATGATTCCTGTTTATAGTTTTGTAATAGGTACACCTGGAGAAAAAATAGAAGATTTACACAAAACAATTGATATGTACTTTAAGATAAAAAAGATTTCATCAAAAGCACAGATAAGTAGCTTTCATATGTTTACACCTTACCCTGGAACACCAATTTATCATGAAGCTATTAAGTTGGGATATAAACCTCATACTACATTAGAAGGTTGGTCAACTTGGAATTTTTCTGATTTCACAAATCTTCCTTGGTTAAAATTAGGGTATAAACTAAGATTACAAGTTCTATCAAGAATTATTTTATTTATGTTTGTAAGAGATAGATTAAATTCTTATGGAAAATCATTCAAAAGAAAAAAAATAAAGACTTGGTATTATCAATTAATATGGGATGTTGGAAGTCGTTTAATGTACTGGGATGCAATGTTTCGTTTAAAACATAAATTTTTTTATTTTGGTTATGTATGGTTAATATTCGGAAAAATAGCTTTAAAATTTAAAGTTACTTAATCTAATTAAAAATATATCTTAAACAATACATAAATTATTTAAAAGAATTATATAACAATTTTGTAATGAAATTACCTAAAATTTCTGTAGTAATCCCAGTTGCACTTCATGAAAATTGTGGAAAAGCAGTTCAAACCCTTAAAAAAATAGACTATCCTGCTTCAAATATAGAGATTACAGTAGTTAAAGGAAATCGACCTTGTACTCAAAGAAATAAAGCAGCATTTCAAAGTAAAGGAGAAATATTATACTTCTTAGATAATGATTCTATAATCCAACCAGATGCTTTCAAAAGAGCAGTTAAACATTATTCAGATAAAAATCTTGCAGGGGCAGGAGGTCCAGCATTAACTCACAATACAGATACTTTTCTTCAAAAATCTTTTGGAATTATGTTGGGATCATATTTTTCATCTCTATCCATGGCTTCAAGATTTAGACAATTTGGAAAAAAAAGAAAAACAGGAGAAAAACAAGTTATTCTCTGTAACCTAAGTATGAGAAGAGATTTTTTTGTAGAAATTGGAGGATTAAATGAACTTTTATATCCTAATGAGGAGTGTGAATTAGCAAATAGAATTATAGAACAAGGTCATTATTTTATTCATGATCCCAAAATAGTAATCTATAGAAGTAACAGAGAAGGTTTAATAAATTTTTCAAGACAACTTTGGAAAGAGGGATGGGGAAGAACAAGACACTTTATTTTGCACCCTTCATTTTTTGAACCATTATACACCCTGCCTGGACTTTTTGTTATCTACTTGATATCACTAGCATTTATATCTAATATGTTTTATCTAATACCATTTGCTATCTATTTGATGTGGGTTTTACTTGGCTCAGTAGATAATGCTATTAAAGGAAAAAGTATAGGTTATTTTTTTACAAGTATCCCTTTATTTTTTCTTTTTCATATTTCTTATGGTATAGGAACAATCACTGGATTATGTAAATACCTTGATCCAAAATTAAAACATAAAACTCCACTAATTAAATTGAAAAAAATAAAAAGTTTTGGAGAGACTTGGGAAAAAATGAAAACTTTTTAGAGAAGAAAATTAACCAATAAAAATACACAAAACTTAAAAATGACTCATTCTTACTTGAAATTGAGGGATTGAAATGAAAGCACTAATTACAGGAATTACCGGGCAAGATGGTTCTTATCTAGCAGAATTTCTTTTAGGAAAAGGATATGAAGTTTATGGAGTTTATAGAAGAGCAAGTATTCAGAATTTTGAAAGAATTGCACATATCAAAGATAAAATAAATTTAATTTGTGCTGATTTAACAGATCATTGTTCATTAAATGAGATAATTGCAGATATCAAACCTGATGAGGTTTATAATTTAGCTGCTCAAAGTTTTGTTCCTGCTTCATGGAAACAACCAATATTAACCGGAGATGTTACTGGACTTGGAGTTACTAGATTGTTGGATTCAATTGCAAAAGTAAATCCAAAAATAAAATTCTATCAGGCTTCAACTTCTGAGATGTTTGGTAAAGTGCAAGAAGTTCCGCAAACAGAGAAAACTCCTTTTTATCCAAGAAGCCCTTATGGCGTTGCAAAGGTTTATGGTTATTGGATAACAATTAATTACAGAGAAAGTTATGACTTATTTGCCTGTAATGGTATATTGTTTAATCACGAGAGTCCTAAAAGAGGAGAAGAGTTTGTAACAAGAAAGATTACTCAATCTATTGCAGCAATAAAAAAAGGAAAATCAAATGTTTTAGCATTAGGAAATTTAAATTCAAAAAGAGATTGGGGATATGCTGGAGATTATGTTGAATCAATGTGGTTAATGTTGCAAAAAGAAAAACCTGGAGATTATGTCATTGCTACTGGTGAAACTCATACTGTTAGAGAATTTGTTGATGCAGCATTTGCAGCTGTTGGTTTAACTTATCAAGAGATTGACTTACATGAAAGAACAATTAAAGAGGCTAATGAAGAAATTGAAAGATTAAAAAGCCAAGAGGGAATTTTTGTTGTTCAACATCCAAGATTTTTTAGACCTGCTGAGGTTGAAATGTTAATTGGTGACTATTCTAAGGCCAAAAGAGAATTAGGGTGGGAGCCTAAAGTTAGTTTTAAAGAACTTGTAAAAATGATGGTTGATTCTGATTTAAAAGATTTAGAAAAATGAGAGTACCTATTGGAGATTTCAAACTTGGAGTAGAAGAAAAAGTTGCTATTAATGAAGTTTTAGATAGTGGTAGGATTTCTGAGGGTAAGAAAGTTAAACAATTTGAAGATGAATGGGCTGAATATGTTGGAACGAAATATTGTGTATTGACTAATTCTGGAACAACTGCTTTAATGGCTGGACTTTCTTGTTTGGATTATACTAAACACAAATCTTCAAAGAAAGAAATATTAACAACTCCAATAACTTACATTGCTACAAGTAATGCTGTTGTTCTATCTGGACTGAAACCAGTTTATGTTGATGTGGATATTAATAATTTTGGAATAACTACTGAAAATGTTAAAATCTATTTTGAAGAGAACCCCAATAATGATATAAAAGCAATAATGCCGGTACATTTAATGGGTTTTCCCGTCGATATGGATGGAATTAATAGGATTGCAAAAGAACATGGAGTTTTAACAATTGAAGATTCTGCTCAAGCACATGGTAGTTATTATAATGGAAAAAGAACTGGTTCTCATTCTCTCCTGTCTTTTTTTTCATTTTACATTGCACATAACATCCAAGCTGGTGAGATGGGGGCTGTAAATACAGATGATCCTGAAATAAGAGATTATGTTAATAAGATTAAAGCAAATGGTAGAATGTGTGATTGTAGGATTTGTTCTAGACCAAAAGGATTTTGTGTAAAAGGTGATATTGGTGTTGATCCTAGATTCAGTCATGATATAATTGGTGGAAATTATAAAGTTATGGAGTTCCAAGCTGCCCTTGGTTTGGTTCAATTAAAAAGAGTTAATGATATATTAAAACAAAGACAGGATAATGTCAAATATCTTAATGAAGGATTACAAGAGTTTAGTAATATTCTACAACTTCCTCCATATTCTACAGATATAAGTTATCTAGCTTATCCAATGGTAATAAAAGATCTTAAAATTAATAGAGAGAGATTGAGATTAATGTTAGAGAAAGAAGGAGTTGAGACGAGACCTTTATTTGGTTCTATTCCTACGCAACAACCAGCATATTCTCATCTTAAGGAAAAATATCAAGGTAAACTCCATAATGCAGACTATCTTGGTTTGAATGCATTTTATATTGGATGCCATCAGTATCTAAATCAAGAACAACTAGATTATATTATATCTTCTTTTAAGAAAGTTTTAGGAGAATACAAATGAATGTTTCAATAATTCTTCCAACATATAATGAAAAGGAGAACTTAAAGGTATTAATTCCAATGATTGAAGAGACTTTTAAAGATATTAATCATGAGGTTATCATAGTTGATGATTCAAGCCCGGATGGTACTGCCGATTATATCAATTCTTTAGGAAATAAAAATGTTAAACTATTACTTAGAACAAAGAAAGAAGGGATAGGTGCTGCTTTAAGGGCAGGTTATTTTGCAGCAAATAATGAAATTATATTATCTTCTGATTCTGATTTAAGTTTTGATGTTAAGGATATGATAAGATTGCTTGATAAATTAAATGAAGGTTATGATCTTGTTGTTGGGACAAGGCATAAACAAGCAACTTATGAAACTAAACAGTTAAGTACAAAACTTAAGTATGCTATTAGTCGAAGTGGGAATTTTGTTATAAAAAATTTAACAGGAGTAGATGTTACTGATTTTTCTGCAAATTTTAGGGTTATGAAAAAAGATGTTTTTGATAGTATTGTTCTAAAAGAAAAAACAAATCCAATTCTCTTGGAAATGATATTAAAAACAAAATATAAGGGTTATAAGGTTGCAGAAATTCCTGTTATGTTTAAGGAAAGAATGTATGGAGAATCAAAGCTTAATATTTATATGGAATCACCAAAGTTTTTTTTTAAATTATTAAAAATGGTATTTTTATATAGGATCTTAAGATGGAAGCATTAATTACTGGGGTTAATGGGTTTGTTGGGACATATCTAAAAGAGTTCTTATTAGAAAAAGGTTATACTGTTTTTGGTACAGGTAGGAGTGGTAATGTTGATTTTAGGGTTGATTTGTTAAATTATTCAGAAGTTGAAGATCTAATCATAAAAACAAAGCCGAAATATGTTTTTCATTTAGCTGCAAACTCTTCTGTAAAGTTAAGTTGGGAAAATCCTGAAAATACTATTGATGAAAATATTCTATGTACAAAAAACCTTATTGATGCTATTAAGGAACATAGTCCTGAAACAATAATTCTTTTAGTTAGTTCTTCACATGTTTATGATATTTCTAGTGAAATTTTGAAAGAAACTTCAAAAATAAATCCAATAAGTCCTTATGGCCAATCTAAACTAGAACAAGAAAAATTATTGATTGATTCTGGATTGAAATGGATTATTAGTAGGAGTTTTACTCACATAGGGCCAAGACAGAGTACTCTTTTTGTTTGTTCTGAATTAGCTAAGGAAATTGTAGATATAGAAAGAGGAAAAAAACCTGTTATTTATGTTGGAGATACATCTGTTGAAAGGGATTTTACTGATGTTAGAGATGTTGTCAGAGCTTATTTATTAATGGTTGAGAAGTGTGATTTGAATGAAATTTATAATGTTTGTAGTGGTGAGATACATACCATTAGGAAAATATTAGATATCCTCATTAGTTTAAGTGATAAAGAGATTGAGATTAAAATTGATGAATCCAAATTAAGGAAGAATGATATCAAAAAGATGGTTGGGGATAACTCTAAATTTGTTCAAAAAACTGGATGGAAAAGAGAAATTTCTATTGAACAAACATTGAAAGATTTGTTAGATTATTGGAGATCTAAACAACAAACAACACAGCAATAATAATAAAAAATAATTGAAATAAATATAAACTAAATACAACATCTTTTTCATAAGCTTTTTTTCCAAACTTATTCTTCAACCAAATAACCACATGCTCTAAACCATAAATTCCATCATTTAAACTTAAACTTCCATCTGTATTAAGTTTAGCAAAACTCTCTTTTTGCATCATTCCTCTTAACTTCAAAACACATTCAATAAAATATGGAATAAAAACAATTAAAGCAACTTTTTCAATGTTTCCTGAAATCGCTACTATTGCAATCATTGCTCCAACAGCATAAGTCATAGTATCACCAGGAAAGACTCTTGAAGGATAGCTATTAAAAACATAAAATGCAAATAAAGCAGCAACCATACAAAGCCCTAAAACAGCAACCCATCCTGCATTATTCAACCAAGCCATATAGCTTAGAAATGTTAAGATAATAATTCCTAATCCTGATTCTAGTCCATTATAACCTGCAAGCATGTTAAAACCATTTGCAGCTCCTGTAATTGCAAGAGGAACAATCAACAAAGGGTATAACAAACCAATGTCCATACTTCCAAAAAAAGGAATAGCCATAACTGAAACTCCAGCATTTACAACAATCATTGGAATTGTAGCAATTAATACTAAAAATGGTTTCTGATACTGTCTTAATCCAATTTTCCAACCTAGAATATCATCCAACATTCCAATAATTGCAACCATTAAGATTGTAACCAAACAAGCAAGAATCTGTACATCTCTATTTAGATTGAAATAATCATGAGAGATATAAAAGGTGTCAATAGCAATATAACACAAAATCCCTAATAAAAACCCAAAAACAACAATAATCCCTCCTAATTCAGCAACCTTCCTTTCATCTAATTTATGCATATCCTTCCCAACAATGCCCATTTTATGGGCTAGCCTAATCCAATATGGTGTTAAAGTCAAAGTTACAAAGAAACTAATAATAAAACATAAAAATATAATCCATTCCATAGCCTTATTCCTTTATTGGTTTTTTTAAAAGCTTTATGAAAAACTATATTATATATTAAAAAAGTTTAAATAAGAAATTAATATCTTTTAAGCTATGGGCTGTGAAATGTGTGGTAAGAATACAAGACTTATAGATGTTATTGTAGAAGGAACAATACTATCTGTTTGTGATAATTGTTCAAAATATGGAGAAACAATAGCTCTAAAAAGAGAATCATCAAATAGTCAAATAAAACAAAACATTTCTTTTAAACAAAAAAGACCAGTTTTTGTAAACCAAGAAACAGAAACATTAGTTCCTGAATATCATATAAAGATAAGGAGAGCAAGAGAAAGAAGAGATTTAAAACAAGAACAAGTTGCAAAAGCTTTAGCAGAAAAAGAATCAGTAATACAAAAAGTAGAATCTGGTTCTCTAGAACCTCCATTAAAACTCGCAAGAAAATTTGAACAATTCTTCAACATAAAACTTATTGAAAAAAATGAAACATCTGAAACCCCAGAAACAAAAGAGTTTAATCTAAAAGATAATGGTGTAACTATCGGTGATATCTTAAAATTAAAAAAAGGATAGATTATTAAACAAAAACATTCTATATCCTCTTATGAATAAAAAAGAGTTGGAAATTTTACTATCTCAAATAAAATCATTTGAAAATCCAAGTGTTAAGTTGGAGCAATATCCTACAGAAGCATCTATAGCTGCTGATTGTTTGTGGAATGTTTTTAATGATAATAATTTAAAAGATAAAATCTTAGCTGATTTGGGTTCAGGTCCAGGTATTTTTGGGCTAGGTGCATTAATTCTTGGAGCAAAAAAAGTATATTTTGTTGAATTAGATAAAAAAGCAATGAAATTAGCAAAAGAAAATCATAAGAAAGTTGAAAATCTAATAGGAAAAAAATTAAAAGCTGAATTCTGTAACATGGATATAAAAGAATTTTCAAATAAAGTTGATGTTGTTATACAAAATCCTCCTTTTGGGGTAAAAGAAACACATATGGATAAATTATTCTTAATAAAAGCAATGGAGATTGCAAGAAAAATATATTCTTTCCATAAATTATCAACCCAAGATTTTATTAAGAAATTTGCAAAAGAGAACAATTACCATATTATTAAAACCTACAAATACCAATTTCCTCTAAAACAGAAGTTCTGGTTTCACACGTCCAGAATCAAATATATAGATGTAGGGTGCTGGTTTTTAAAACGAAAAGCTTAAAAAGGGTAGCTTGAAACTATATAATAAAATGGAGATAAAAGTTCTAGAATCCGAGAAAAACTTACTTAAACTTGAATTAATGGGTAAATCTCATACATTAGCAAATGCTCTTGTAAAAGAATTATGGAATGATCCAGAAACAGTAATTGCAGGATATAACTTAAAACATCCTCAGGTAAACAATACAATTCTTGTACTTGAGACAAAGAAAAAAGATCCAAAAAAAGTTCTAATAGATGCTTTGAAAAGAATGGATAAAAATTATCAAGAGTTTGCAACCAAATTCAAGAAAATTGCTAAATAAGAAACCTTTTTAAATCTCTTTTCTATATTTTTCTAAATGGATAAGAAATGGAATGAAATGACTTCTTGGGAAAAGGTAAAAAAAGTCTACAATTATACTTTCCATGAAAATCAAGTTCTATCATGGATTGCAAATATTCTATTGGCATTCATAATTGTAAAATTCATATTTTTTCCAGTAATGGGATGGGCACTAAATACTGAGCTTCCTTTAGTTGGGGTTATATCTCCCAGTATGGAGCATGAACACATGAATTTTGATTCATGGTGGATTGACAACGGTCAATACTATGAAGATATTGGAATAACAAAAGCACAATTTGAACAATTCAAACTCCACAATGGATTTTACAAAGGAGATGTAATTGCTCTAAGGGGAAGAGAAGTCCAATTAGGGGATATTGTTGTCTATCAAAATGAAGAAAGCAATAGAATAAGCCCTTATCCCATAATCCATAGGGTAATCTTTATAAATGAGGATGATAATTCCCTAACAGTCAAAGGAGACAACAATCCAGAAGCAGATAGATGGATTGTAAAACAAGAAGATGTTAAAGGTGTTGTTACATCATTCAAAATTCCTTACATCGGTTACATAAAGATCTGGTTCAGCCAGCTAATTGGAGGCTAAGAAAATGTTATTTTGTCCACAATGCGGAAGTTTATTATCACCAAAAGAAGAAGGAAGGAAAACCCTATTAGTTTGTTCATGTGGTTATCAAAAAGTAGAACGTGAAGATATCTTAATGAAAGAGGAAGTCAAAAATAATAAAAAGATTGAAGTCCTTAAGGATGATACAAAGAAATCAATGCCCAAAACAAAAGAAGAATGCCCAAAATGTCATAATGATTCAGCATACTTCTGGACACAACAAACAAGGGCATCAGATGAACCTGAAACAAGGTTCTATGAATGTTGCAAATGCAGCCATAGATGGCGAGCTTATGATTAAAAATGTTAAAAGAGGGATTAAATAAAATAGTAAAACCTGGATTAGGAGTGATATTCTTAGTCTTTGGTGGCTATTCTTTATATTTATTAATAACTAAAGTTGATGCTTGGTATACATCTCCATTTTTCTATGAAGCAATTTTAATTATTGCTGGAATACTTCTTTTAAGAAATGTAGTAATTAAATTTAGAGATTTAGAATGGAAAGAAAGAGCTATAGACACAATAATTGCATTAGCATTAACATTGTTTGGTTTATTTCCTCTAGGTGTTGAACTAGGCCTATTTACCTTTTTACCATTTGCAGTTGAATTCTCAAATCAAACATGGTTATTTCCAATAATAATACTTGCCTTTGGGTTATATTTAGTTGTAGACCAGATAGTAAAAATCTTTGGTAAGAAGTATTAATATTCTACAGAATAACAATATATAAAAACAAGAATTTAATTACAACAATATGCAACTTGTACTAGCAGAACCAAGATTACTCAAGGAGAGTATAAACATCATTTCAGAGCTTGTAAATGAAGTCACACTTAATGTAACTCAAGATAGTATTGAACTAATAGCAATAGATCCAGCAAATGTAGCCATGATTGATTTCAAGTTACTTTCTTCAGCTTTTGTAGAATATAATGTTGAAAAACCAGAAGAGCTAGCAATTAACTTAGATCATTTAAAATCAGTTCTAAAAAGAGCAAAACCAACAGATACAGTAACAATTAATTTAGATGAAGACAAAAACAGATTGAAAATTTCATTAAAAGGAAGCAATTCAAGAACTTTTAATATTCCTTTAATCAATATTGAAGAAGCAGAGCAAAAACTTCCTAATCTAACATTCACAAGCAAAGTTTCAATGTCCTCTGCAAGATTTGACGAAGCAATTGAAGACATGGATGTTGTAGCTGAATCAGTAGGATTTCTTTCAAGCAATAATTCTTTTGTTATTAAATCAGAATCCAATCTAAAAGATGCAAAAGTAAATATCGCAGCATCTGAAGAAACAACAATAATTTCAGAAGAAGAAAATTCTTCAAAGTATTCAATTGAGTACTTGAAAAAAGTTTCAAAAGCTTCAAAATTATCAGATACAGTATCATTAGAGTTTGGAAATGATTACCCTTTAAGGGCTGAATACAAACTATTGGATAAATTAAGATTAGCTTTTATCCTAGCTCCTAGAGTAAGTAATGATTAGTAAACTTTAAAAAACAAATTTTTATTTCTTTTCTAATGAAATTAGTTGTAAATGCAGATGATTTTGGATTGTCTAAAGAAGTAAATGAGGGTATTATTGAAGGATTTGAAAAAGGAATAATTACCAGTGCAAGCATTCTAGCAAACTACTCATTAAATCTACCTGAAAGAAAAAAGCTAGGTCTAGGAGTACATTTGAATATAACCTTTGGCAACTCTTTAGTAGATGGAAAAAAATTTCCTAGTAATATGTTAACAAGAGCAGTATTAATGAAAACACAGCCTGGTTTTGTAGAAAAAGAATTTAGAAAACAAATAGAAACATTACAAAACATTGGATATAAGCTAGATCACTTAAATACTCATCAGCATATACATGTAATTCCACCATTAAACAATATTGTCTACAAATTAGCAAGGGAATACAAGATAAAATATGTTCGTTATCCCAACGAAAAACTAACAAAGATAAACAAGAACATTATATCTTACTCAATTGCAAAATACCATATAGAAATAACTAAGAACTTTCCAAAAGACCTTGTAACCTCAAAAGAATTCTTCGGTTTCATGGATACTGGAAACCCTTCTTTAAAGAATTATTTATCTTACTTAAATTTCAAAGACACAGCTGAAATATGCTGCCATCCTTCAAAAGGGTTATCCACAGATGGTAGTAAATTAACCAATTCTAGACAAAAAGAATTAAAAGTACTCACAAATAAAATATTAATAGAAGAAATAAAAAATAAAAAAATAAAATTAGTTCGGTGCAAAGATCTATGGTAAGCATTTCAATCGTATTCCCTGTGTATAATGAAGAAGATAGTCTAATTCCTTTAACAAATAGGACTTTACCTGCAATTTCACAAATAACTCAAGATTTTGAAATTATATTTGTTGATGATGGTTCAAAAGACAAAAGCCCACAAATAATTCAACAGCTTGCCAAGAAACATAATAAAATAAAATATTATTCTTTAAAGAAAAACATGGGGAAGGCTTCTGCTTTATATGTTGGATTCCAAAAAGCAACAAAAGATATCATTATAACAATGGATTCTGATTTGCAAGACGATCCAGCAGAAATACCAATTCTGATAAACAAAATGAAAGAAGGATACGATTTTGTAAATGGTTGGAAAAAAACAAAACACAAAGAAGAATTCAACCTAAAAAGATTATCTTCAAGAATTTACAACAACTTAAATTATTTGTTAACAGGAATTGATTTGCATGATTTTAACTCTCCTTTCAAAGCCTACAAAAAACAAGTTGCAAAAGATCTCTATTTATATGGTGGATTACACAGATTCATCCCTGTTCAAGTAAATGAAATGGGATACAAAATGACTGAAGTTGAAATCTCAAACTATCCAAGACAGTATGGAGTTACAAAATATGGAAGAAAGAGACTAATAAAAGGATTCTTAGATTTATTAACAGTAAAATATCTTATCACTTACAAAAACAGCCCAATGCATGTCTTTGGTGTTATGGGCTTAGCCTCAACAGCATTCGGAGTTCTATTAGACTTATACCTATTCTTCATCTGGGTTTTAGGTGAACCAATTGGAAACAGGCCATTACTAATGTTAGCAATTCTATCAACAATAATTGGTTTACAATTCATCTCATTGGGATTAATAGGAGAGATGATAACCAACAATATTCAGAGAGATGCAGACTCTCTAATTAAATGATAAATTATATAAAGTAAGCATATTTCTTGTAAATTATGAAGGAAAACCTGAAAAAAGTCAATGATTTTGAGTGGCTCTTACCAAAAACAGTAAGAGAGGGAATGAACGTTGACGCCAAGATTATAGCAACAAAAGAACTTTTAGATGGGGCTATAGAAGAAGAAGCAATTCAACAATTAACAAATGTAGCAATGCTTCCAGGTGTAATGGAACCAGTAATTGGACTTCCAGATATGCACTGGGGATATGGTTTGCCAATGGGAGCAGTTTCAGCTTTCGACGATAAAGATGGAATTATTTCAGCAGGATTATGTGGATTTGATATCAATTGTGGAATCAATCTAATCAGGACTAACCTTACAGCAAAAGAAGTAAATGAAAAGTTAAAAGATTTAGTTCCAGCCCTTTTTAACAAAATTCCATGTGGAGTTGGTTCAAAAGGAAAAATAAAACTTACAGATGCTCAACTAGATGAAGTTCTTAAAGATGGATGCAAATGGGCACTAAAAAATGGATATGGGGTTAAAGAAGACCTTGAAAATACAGAAGAAAATGGTTGTATGGAAGGAGCAGATCCAAATAAGGTTTCACAAACAGCAAAGAAAAGGGGAAAACCTCAACTAGGAACTCTTGGAGCAGGAAATCACTTTTTAGAACTACAAGAAGTTTCAGAAATTTTTGATAAAAAAACAGCAGATAAATGGGGAGTTAAAAAAGGAAATGTTCTTATTATGCTTCATTGCGGATCTAGAGGATTTGGACACCAAGTAGCAACTGATTACTTAAAAATACAAGAAAAAGCAGTTCACAAATATAACATTAAATTACCAGATCCACAATTGGCTTGTGCACCTGTAAACTCTCAAGAAGGAAAAGACTTTTTTGCAGCAATGAAATGTGCAGTAAACTACTCTTTTACAAACAGACTTGTAATGACTCATTGGATTAGAGAGACATTTGAACAAGTTTTTAACAAAAAATGGAAAGACATGGATATGCACACAGTTTATGGAATCTGTCACAATGTAATCAAGTTAGAGGAATTCACAATTAATGGAAAGAAAAAGAAATTATATGTTCATAGAAAAGGTGCAACAAGATCATTTCCAGGATTACCTGTTTTAATTGCTGGCTCAATGGGAACATCTTCGCATCTATTAGTTGGAACAGAAAAAGCATTAACTACAACTTTTGGATCTTCAGCTCACGGAGCAGGAAGAGCAATGTCAAGACATCAAGCAATAAAACAATTCTCTGGAAAAGATATTAAAGAAGAACTTGCAAAACAAGGAAAGATTGTACAAGCAACTTCAGATATGGTAATTGCAGAAGAAGCTCCTGGGGCATACAAAGATGTTGATGAGGTTATAGAGTCAGTACACAATGCAGGCATTTCTACAAAAGTAGCTAAAATGATTCCGTTGGGTGTTATTAAAGGTTAATCATAACTTTATCAACACAGAAATATTTATTAACCATACATTCTCTTTAAAACCAATGGTATTGAAGAAGTTAAAGAAGTTTCTATTAAGTATAACAAAGATATTTGGAAAGAAAAAGCAGATTAAATTAGGCTTGTATGGTCCTCCAAATGCAGGAAAAACTTCTTTAGCAAACAGAATCTGTCAAGATTGGTTAGGAGAAGGTATTGAAATGGGGACAGCTTCAGCAATTCCTCATGAAACAAGAGAAATACAAATAAAAGAAAGTATTAGTATAAAGAAAAAAGGCAAGGAATTATCATTTAATCTTGTAGATACTCCTGGAATTGCAACAAAAATTGATTATGAAGATTTCTTAAAACATAAAATGTCCAGGAAAGATGCTAAAGAAAGAGCAAAAGAAGCAACAAAAGGAGTTATTGATGCAATAAAATGGCTAGATGATATGGATGCTGTCGTCGTAGTTTTAGACTGTACAATAAATCCATATTCCCAAGTTAATATCACAATTATAGGAAATTTGGCTGCAAGAGATATTCCAGTTTTAATAGTAGGAAACAAAATAGATTTAAAGAAAGCCGACATTAAAAAAGTACAGTCTGCATTTCCACAATATAAAGTTGTAGGAATTTCAGCAACAAGAGGAAATAATATTGATTCCTTTTATGAAACATTACTTAAAATAGTAAATTGAGGTGAAAAATGTTAACATTACAATTCGTACCATTTGTAGAAGTTGAAAAGCTAAATTCAAATCAAAGAGTGAGTAAATTACTTACTATTGTAAAGAAAAATAAAATAGTTTTAATGCAAGGTCGTCTTAAGTCTAGTGAAGAAGCAAAATTAATCGAAAAGACCATGCAAGAAGTTACAAAAGAATTCAAAGGAATTGAATTATGTACAATATTTCCAGAAAAAGATAGCACATTCATTAAATTTATAAAAAACTTTTTCGTAAAAATCCTTGTTGGAGATCGAGAAGGTTTCACAATTATCGGGCCAGCAACAATAATTAAGGAAATAAAGAGAAACCCAGATAAGGTGGAATTATTGCTCGCTAAGACTCGTAGAAAAAACGGGAGAAAATAAATGCCTCACCAATGTGTAAGATGTGGAAAGTTATATCCTATAGGTTCGAAGGAATTATTAGAAGGATGTGAGTGTAAAGGAAGATTTTTTTTCTTTGTTAAAGATAGTGCAATTGCAAAAGCACAAGAGATGACAAAAAACCTTTCTTTAGATGAGAAAAAACAAATAGAAAAAGATGTTTTAGATATTGTAGGAGATAAGCTTGATGAAGATAAACCAATAGTTCTAGATTTTGAATCAATTAGAGTAAGTGGACCTGGAAAATATGAATTAGATATTGTAGATATGTTCCGTGGAAAGCCATTAGTCTATAAGTTAGATGAGGGTAAATATGTTATTGATATTGTCAGCACTTTTGAGAGAAGGGGTGAAGAGTAAACTTTTTAAATAGATATTTAGTTCTGCAGCAACATGCAAACAAAAGTAACAAGGATAAAATACTATAAATTTTCAAGAGAAGGTAATGGTTCATATACACCAGAATTGCATGTTCCTGCTCCCTTAATGAAAAATGTAGGAAGCCCTAGGATGTATGCAGGGAATATGGGTTCAATAGTTGTGTGTGATTTTGATGGTTCTAACTTAATTCCTAATGAAGAAAGAACATTAGAAGAAAGAGCAAGAATTATTGAGCTATCCCCTAGAGTAATGGGAATTGCTGAAGGAGAAGCAAATATTAGAGCTTTGATGATAAGAGATGAAGATAGATTAGCTTTCACTCCTTGGGATAATAAGATTATTGAACCTGTAAATGGAGGAGATTATGTATGTCAATCTTTAGCTGCAGCAAAGTATTTAGGTATTCCTTTGAAAATATTTAATAAATTAAAGGCAAAAGAAGAGATAGGAACTTATAAAATAAATACTAGATTACAAACAGGTAGGGGAAGAACAAATGTTCAAGGTCAATTACAATTATTCCTTTTAGCAGAACTAAATCTGTATAAATAGATAAAGTTTTTAAACTCACAAATTTTAAAAAAACTTAATGCAGGAAATACTAGACAAAAAGAGGGTTTACTCGTCGCCATGGATTAACATTGAGAAAGTAGATTTAAAATTACCTTCTGGCAAGATTATTGAACACAATTTAGTTGATGCTAATAATAATTCAGTAGCAGCTGTAGTAAAAAAAGACAATAAGTTATTATTAATTAAAAATTTTAGATTTGCAAGCAATGAATCAAAATGGGAAATTCCCGGTGGTTGGATGGAAAGTGGTGAAACAGCTCAAGATGCAGTAATAAGAAAGGTTGAGCATGAAACTGGATATGAAGTACAAAAAATAGAAAGATTAGGAGAAGGAAAGCCTTGGGTAGGAATTTCAAACAAAGATCATTATTATTTCTTAGTAGATATAGCAAATAAATTAGATAAAAGAGATCAAGATTTTGTAGAGAACACAAGATTATTTTCCTTCAACAAAATAGAAGGAATGATTAAAAAAGGAGATATTACAGATCAATCCACAATTACTGGATTGTATTTGGCTAAGCTCCACAAAGATTTATAAATTATTGACTTATTCTTTTTAGTATGGAAGAAATAGAACAAATCTTAGAATACCTTTCACAAAGAGGAGATTATGTTGTTTGGGCAGGTTATGCTCAATTCGCATATGTAGGAATACAACCCTCCCCAGATATTGATATTTACACAGATTCAGAAGAAACTCTCCATTTAATCTCTAGAGATTTTCAGGAAAAAGGATGGCAAGTAACTCATCAACCAAAAAAAATTTCAGCATTATGGGATAAATTAGAAAAAAATGGAGTGACATTTGATATTATATACACAGAACCTTCACAATTATTCTTTAGGGATAGAACCAAATTAGAGATTAATGGTTATAGTGTATTCTGTTTGTCAAAAGAAGCTCTTTTTTTAACAAAGATGGGAGCTTTAACATCTAAAGGAAGAATAGAAGATAAAAAACAAAGAGATTTAGAAGCAATACTAAAGCTTAGGGGTATAATAGACCCTGAAAAAGTAGCAGAAATAGCTCAAAAACTTCCAGCTTCATACTGGAAAATAGGTTGGGTTTAAATTAACTTCATAAAAACTTATAAACTGATGTAATCTGATTCTTTAAATGGAATTTCTATTTCCCTATAACGAAAAAAGAAAAAATCAAGATGATTTCATGAATAATGTATATGAAACTCTACAAAATAAAACAAATTTATTAATCCATGCACCCACTGGAATAGGAAAAACAGTTTCAGTTCTTGCTCCAGCATTAACCTATGCATTAAAAAACAAAAAAATAATATTTTTCTTAACATCAAGAAATACACAGCACCTTATTGCAATAGACACACTAAAGGAAATAAAAAATAAACACAATATTAAATTTACAGTAGTAGATTTAATTGGAAAGAAGAAGATGTGTAACCAAGGAGGTGTTGAACTTCTATCAACAGGAGAATTCTTTGAGTACTGTAAAGATTTAAGAGAAAAAAAGAAATGTGAGTTCTATGAAAATTTAAGATTAAAAGGAAAGATTTCACCAGAAACACAACTAGTATTAAAAGAATTAGAAAACGATTCTCCTCAACATGTAGAGGAAATAAATAAAACCTGTTTTAACAGGAAAGTATGTTCTTACGAAACAGCATGTTTGCTAGGAAGAAAAGCAGATGTAATAGTAGCAGACTATAACTATATGTTAAATCCCTTTATCAGAGATAATTTACTAAAAAGAATGAACTTGCATATGGATGATATAATTTTAATTTTCGACGAAGCTCACAATTTACCACAAAGAGCAAGAGATGAAATGAGCACAAACCTTTCTTTGTTTATTCTTGAAAATGCTGTAAAAGAAATTAAAGTTTTAGGATACGAAGAAATGTCAGAAGATGCGAATAATATAAAACAAATAGTTGAACATTTACTAAAAGAAAAAGTATCAATAGAAAAAGAAGAGTCATTAATAAAAAAAGATGAATTCTATTCAAAAATAGATAATTATGAACAAATGGTTGGAAATTTTAAATTTGTTGCAGATCAAGTTCTAGAAACAAAAAGAAGAAGTTTTTCAGCATCTTTAGCTCAATTTATGGAAATCTGGCCTGGAGCTGATGAAGGTTTTGTTAGAATAATCTCTAGAGGTTTCAGCAAAAAAACAGGAAAACCAGTATATACACTTTCATACAAATGCCTTGATCCACAATTTGTAATGAAAGATATAGTAGATGAATGTCATTCCTTAATTGCAATGTCTGGAACATTAACACCTTTAGATATGTATGAAGACTTATTTGGATTAAAAAATAATACAAAAACAATAGAGTATGACAATCCATTTCCAACTGAAAATCGTTTAAATATAATCCTACCTGAAACATCTTCAAAATTTTCTTCAAGAGGGGAAAGAATGTATAAGGAAATTGCAGAAAGATGTTTAGGGATAACAAAAAATGTTCCTGGAAACTCAGTAATATTTTTTCCAAGCTATTCTTTTAGAAATAAAGTAAATGAATTTTTTGCAGAAGAGTGTGATAAAACTCTTTTTTTAGAAGAGCCAGGATTAACAAAAGAAGACAAAGGAAATTTACTTGAAAGATTCAAAGAATACAAAGATACAGGGGCAGTTTTACTTGGAGTTGCAGGAGGGAACTTTGCAGAGGGTATTGATTTGCCTGGAGATTTTTTAAAAGCAGTAATAGTAGTGGGTTTACCTTTGGCAAGACCTGACTTAGAAACCCAAGAACTAATCAACTATTATGATAAAAGGTTTGCACGAGGCTGGGATTATGGGTATGTATTTCCAGCAATAATAAAAACAATGCAAAGCGCAGGTAGATGCATTAGAAGTGAAGATGATAGGGGGGTAATTGTGTTTATGGACGAAAGATATGTCTGGAGAACCTATTTACAATGCTTTCCAAAAGACTGGAAGATTAAGATTGAAAAGAAACCCTTAGGACTGATAAAACTATTCTTCATGTGATACAAAGTTAATAGCAACAGTAACATTCATTAAAGATAAAATTGTATTCAAAACAAAAGGAACTCTTTGTAATAATATCAAATCCTCTCCTTTTGCCTTTTCACTCAAATCATTTATCTCTCTAAAAATATTTACTCTTTTTTCGCTTAATACAGAAGCTTGTTCCAATGAAAATTTATAGAATAAATTATAGAATTCATCTTGAAGTTCAACCATTTTTTTCATAATCTCTTTAATCTCTTTAGGATATAAATTCTTCTTAATACACTGATTTTTAGAAATAAATCTATACGTAATTGAAACATCCAACAACCTCATAACCAATTCATTATATTGAGTAGTCTTATTCTCCATTCCTTTAATATTCAAGAACCTTTGACAATAATGGATATATTTCCTTATCATAATATGTTTTTTGTGCAAATTCTCTAATTCAGGATAATTATTTATATTTTCCAATAATTCATTACCAAAAGAGTTTAACATTAAAAATATTCTTCTTAAAACATTCTTAAATTCATTAATATCATTCCCAGCAACATCTTTTATCCTACAATAATTATCATTTAATTCAATAATTTCAAAACCAATAAGCTGATCACAAGTATCTTGAATAATATTCAAAGTATCAACTCTATCATTTGTTTTTTCATTAATGGTTTTCTTTGAAAAAACTAATTCTAAACCAGAATAGCCTAATTGGTAGTAAGTAGTTATGTTTCTTATAATTACTGCTGCATTTGCTTTCTCTAAATTAATCTTTATTGGATGCTTTTCTGGAATTTTATTAGTAGATATTATTATTTTATTATCCTTCTCATCAACTTCCAACTCATCGCCTTTCTCAACACCATACTTCTTTATCCATTTTAAGGGCAAAGATATGATATGTGTCTTACCTCCCATAAGAATAACATTCCTTTTCATAGAATATAGTAATTTTCTCCTATTTTTAAGGATTTATTCTATTTGGAGTATAATTAACTATTTTTAAGTGATAACTAACGAAAGCTTTATAAAACTAAAGTTAAACACCCAATCTAAGATGTACCATTTTGTTACCCATAGAAAAAAGGAATATGAATCAATTATTAGAGATATGGCTGGATATAGTCAAAATCATTTAATTCAACAGGCTCTTAAATTATTCCTTAGAAATGCACCTAATGTAGGATATAGTTCTATGCCCTTTGTTGATGATATTCCTGACTTGCCTAGAGCAAGAGAGCAAGGTCTTCAAACTTTTATTGCAGTTGCAAGGATAGATGATATAGAAAGACTTATAATTAAACTAACTGATGAAAATATGGAAATTCTTACTAGGAATACCCATAGAATATTAGAAGATACATTATTAGATGAAGATGGTATTTGTTTTCCTCCTTCTAGATTAAGTTTACCTTATTCTGAAAAGAAAATCTGTTTATTAAGGAGAAGAACCTTTCAAGATGCAGAAGCAATCTTACAAGCATATATAAATTTTGCAAAGGATTTTTTCACACCTTCCATTGGAAATTTATTTTCAGAAACAGTAGGAATAACAAACCTAGAACTTGGTCAAGATGTTGCAGAAGCAGTTAGGATTGCAGATAAAATAAGGGAAATACAAGTAGATGACTATGGGCCTGGAAAAGTAATATTTATGAGTCAAATAGATTATTCAAGAGTAATAACCGATGAGTTTAGAACAACAGTAACACAAATGAGGGATTTACATCCAGAAGATATTGAAGAAACATGCCAAGACCTTGATGAAGTAACTGATGATAGTTTAGATGAGTATGGGGAAATACCTGATGGTAATATAGACCTTATATAGTTAAATTTAAATAACTTCTAATCTTAAAATAAATAATGGAAAAAGAGGTAAAAACTGATATTCTAAGTGTTTTAAGAAAAGTATACTCCTCATTAAATAAGTGTGACCCAGATGCAATGAAGTTTGCTAGTGATAATACTTTACACAATTCAAGTATGTATCAAGACAGAGATTCTATTTCCATTGCAGTAGTAGTTTACACACTATATAAAATATGTTCTAGAGAAAGGATGCAAGGATCAAAAGAATTTCAAACCTTTCAAAAACAATTTTTAGATTTAATAAGTGAAGCTCAGAGCAATCTTACCAAAAATAAAGATGAAGATTATAGAAAAACAATACTAAAAATGTTTACACTAATTTCAAAACTTGAAAAGAAATTTGGAATGTATATAACCCAAGTAATAAACCAATCAAGAATTAAAAAAGGTGGAAGAATCTACGAACATGGTATATCTGCAGGAAGGGCAGCTGAACTTCTAGGAATTACTTCTTGGGAACTGAGAGATTATATAGGGAACACAAAACTATCAGATGTAGCTCCAATTATTCAAGAAGATATGTCTGCAAAAATAAAACTAACAAGGAGAATATTCAACAGATGAAATCTTTAATATTTGACAGCAGTACAATTATTACTCTAGCAATGAATAATCTATTATGGATATTAGAACCATTAAAAAAACAATTTAGAGGAGAATTTTACATTTCACAATCAGTAAAAAAGGAAATTATTGATACTCCTTTAAAGTCTAAGAAATTTAAATTAGAAGCAATGCAAGTACTAAGCATGATAGATAATGGTATTCTCAGTATATATGATGATTCTAAATATTCTAATGAAGTAAAAGAATTAACCAAATTAGCAAACAGTCTATTCAAATCAAAAAATAATTACATTAAAATTCTACATGAAGGAGAAGCAGGAGCAGTGATTTTAGCAAAGAATCTTAAAGCAGATGCCTTAATAGTAGATGAACGTACAACTCGTGTATTACTTGAAGACCCAAAAAAACTTGAAAAACATCTAGAAAGAAAACTTCACAGAGATGTTATACTAGACACTCAAAATTTAAAGAAATTCAAAGAACTAGTAAAAGGTATTATTGCACTAAGATCAGCAGAACTTGGAGTAATGGCTTTTGAGATGGGTATATTAGATAAATATATATCTAAAAAGAGAACAACAAAAAAGGATTTATTAGATGCATTATTATGGGCAGTAAAACTTCGTGGATGTTCAATATCTATCGAGGAAATCAATTCTATTCTACATTTTGAAAGATTATAACTTACTAGTAACACTTTTTTATAATATTATGTTGTGATATACAAGTTGTACTTTTTACAAATTATCACCAAAATGTTTATAAAACTCTCATATAATCACAAACATAGATTTTAGAATAACACTATGGGGGTATGCCTAAAATGAACAAAGAATTAAAGATACTAAGTGCAGTATTCGTATGTTTAGTTACTCTAGTTTCTCTAGCTGTATTTGTAAGTGCAGCAAGTGATGATTATGATATTGATGCTGTATATATAGAAGGAATCAGCCTTGATTCCACAGGTGATACAGCAATCAATGCAGAACTAGGAGAAGAAGTTGAAGTAAAAGTTGTCCTTACTGGAAATCCTGGTGGGGAATACGTTGACGGTGTCAAAGTAAAAGCTTGGATTGGTGGTTATGAATATGGTGACATGGAAGATACCACAGGTTCTTTTGATGTTGAAGAAGATGTAACTTATGTCAAAAAATTAAATCTAGAATTACCAACAGACTTGGATGTTTGTGGTGGAGATTATAGTAATTATTGGGATGAGGGTTACGCAGATTGTACTTTCACATTATATGTAGAAGTATATGATGATGACTATTATGAAAGAATGGATTATGGACTTTTCTTAGAAAGAGAAAGACATAACATAGAAGTTGTTGATATAGTATATAGTAATACTGAAGCAGGAGACTTAACAAAAGTTGAAGTAAGACTAGAAAACCTTGGTGATATGAAAGAAGAGGATATCAAAGTTTCACTTGCAATTCCAGAGTTAGGTGTTTCAGAAGCAGTATATCTTGATGAATTAGCATCTCCTGAAATTGACAATGAAGATGAAGAATCTTCAGAATCTGTCTTCCTATATCTAGAGATTCCAGATGATGCAAAAGAAGGTTACTATGAACTTGAACTAGACGTTGAGTACAGTAGAGGACATGAGTTAATCCAAGACAGTTACTCATTGTATGTAAATAGTGCTGATGAAGAAAAAACAATAGAAGAAGAAACAACCACTACTGAAGAAGATGAGGGTAAAGTTTCAATCAGAGTTGATGTTGATGATAAATCAGTAAACATCGGTGAAGAAGCTGTTTACACAGTAACATTCACAAACACAATGGCTTCAAGTAAAATCTTCACAATTGATGTACTTGGAGAAGACCAATGGGGAACATCAGAAGTTTCTCCTTCAGTAATCCTTGTGGGTGCAGATAGCACTGAAGAAGCAACAGTTACTGTTATTCCAACTGAAGCAGGAGATTACACATTTACTCTACAAATTCTTGATGAAGATGGAGAGTTAATGGAAGAAGCAGAAGTTGATGTTTCAGCAGAATCTTCATCTCTATTTGGTGGAAATTCAGCTTGGTTGAAAATCTTGTTCGTAGTTGTAGTTATTATAATCATAATAATTATCTTAGTTGTAGCCTTTAGAAAAATGGGCGATGACGATGAAGATTATGATTTAGACTCCAAAGAAGGACAAACCTATTATTAATTTTTTTCTTTTTATTAATTTATTTCCAAAACACTTCTATATCATCTATTCTCTGTCTTGGATAAATATCAATATCTTTAGAACTATTATTCATTAATGAACCAAGATAAGCAATCATCGCTCCTTGATCACCAGCATACTCAAATGGAACAGTATATGCCTTACATCCTCTATCAGAACACATTCTATCTAACATATCAGAAAACCTCTTATTCGCAGCCACACCACCTATTAACAACACTTCCTTTTTCTCACAATGTGCTAAAGCTCTTTCAGTAACTTCAGCTAACATTGCAAAGCAAGTCTCTTGAACTGAAAAACATAAATCTTCTTTTGGAACACCTTTTTTATACAGGCTAGTTGCTTTAGTAATAATTCCAGAAAAATCAACATCCATACCTTTAACATTATATGGTAACTCAACAAATTTTCCCTCTTTAGCTAACAACTCAATTTTTGGACCTGCTGGAAATCCTAAATCAATCTCTCTTCCAAACTTATCTAATGCATTTCCAATTGCAATAGAAAGAGCCTCTCCAAATACTCTATACTTTCCACCTTCATAAGCAATTATCTGGGTATTAGCTCCAGAAGTAAAAACAAATATAGGATCTTTAGCTTTTGTAGTTAAAAGTCCAATTTCTAAATGTGCAACAATATGATTAACACCTAATGTAGGAATATTATATTTCTTAGACAATTCTACAGCAAAATCTCTTCCAACCAAAAGAGCAGGAGCCAAACCCGGAGCTTGTGAAAAAGCAATCAAATCAATATCTGTTATTGTAGTCTTTGCCTTCATCAAAGCTCTTCTTAAAACCTTATCTTTAACCTTTTCATGATGGTCTCTAACCTCATTTGGAATCATTCCACCTTCCTTAGTTTTAAAAGAATCCTTTTCGTTAGATAAGATATTTTTATCATCTACAACACCAACTCCAAAGGTATGTGCAGTACTTTCAATTCCCAATACTTTCATAACAAAAAAAGCTTTATGATTCTTTAAATAGCTTTCCTTTCATACTCTTTTCTCCTTAATAATCCTTAAAAACAGAGTTTAATTACCAATTTATATGCCACAAGAGTATTCTCTAGGAATAATATTGGTAAATAGAAATAACTTCTTATTACTTAGAAGATTCCCTGGACACTGGAGTTTCTTAAAAGCCTCTTTATTAGAAACTGATGATAAGATAGAATTATCTAGAAGAACAGTTTTAGAAGAAACTGGAATAAAAACATTAATCCAAGTAAAAAATTTCCAAGAAAATGAAGAATATTTCTTTAAAAAACAAGGACAAGTAGTTCACAAGGATGTCGTTTTCTTAATCTTTGAAACAAATGAAGAACAAGTAACTCTTTCTAATAATCACTTAGGGTATGTATGGATTGATTATGATAGGGCAATGTCAAGAATTACATTTAAACCAGAGAAAGAAATTCTAAAGAAAGCTTATGAACATCTAAAATATAATAAATAAACCCTATATTACTATATAATAATATATATAAATTAAGTTTCTAAAAATATATACTATGCCAATGATTCAACATCAAACAACAGATTTTGATAACTATCTTTTTAGAACCTTAATGAGAGAAACATTAGATACAACTGTTGAAAGATCTTATACAATTAATCCAAGAGGCAAATATGAACATTCTGAAATATCTCCAGATGGTTTAGAACTTACTCTAGAAAAATATCCTCAAGTAGATCCTTCACAAACAAGGGATATTACAGATAGATTAGGTAATCCAATGGCAGAAACACTAAGGATTAAAAAAGATGGAAGAATTCTAGCATTACAAATTACTTATAGAGTTGAAGACAATCTAAGTGGAGGAAGGTCTGAAGTAAGAGAATTAGATAAAGAACATATAAGAATAAAAGCAACAACTCCTGCAGGAAGAGGAAAAATAAACAGACAATACTTCCCTAAACAACAATCAGGTTATATTCTAGAAGCCTTAAGATTGATTGAAAAAAAATTTGGAATTTCTATTTCCCAGCAATAATCTCAATAACATCTCTATTCTTTAATTTATGATCCTTACCAACAGTTCTTTTTGTTTTAACATCAATAGCCCTAATGAACTTGTCACCTAAATCTTGATGAATTTTATATGCAAAGTCTAATGCAGTTGAACCATCTTTTAATAAGAAACAATCAGGAAGAACATTACCATTTTTATCAACAAGATTATTAACTCCTCCAGGGAATATAACAATCATTCCAAGAACATCAAATATTAACTTATCCATAACCTCTTGTACACCTGTACTACCATATTTATCCAACACATTACTTTTAATAAACTCTAAAGCCTTTTTCTGGTTATCATTCAAACCTTCCTTTAAAGTAAAATCTTTCTCTCCAGGAATATAATCAATCATCTCTTTCTTTGCAGCCTCTTTCAACGCTAACTCAGACTCAGAACTACAACCAATTATGATTTCATCTTTAAACTCTTCCTGCAACCTTTTCAAATTATCAGCACCAGTAGAAACATCAGCCTTATTTGCAGCAATTATCATTGGCTTAGTCTTCTTCCTTAACAAAGAAGCTAAGGAATACAATTCATCATCAGTCCAGTTTATAATATCAGCTGGCAATTTCAATTCTTTTATAGCCTCTTTAGCAATATCTTCATCAACCCTCAAACCAGATAACTGTTTAGCAATTGCAATGGAAATATTAGAACCTTCAGCTTTAATTTTCCTTTTAAACTTCTCCCAACCTTTTTCTAAAATTCTCAAATACCACATATCTAATTCTTTTTCTAAAAACTTAACATCTTCAACAGGATCATAATTTCCTGCTTCAACTGATTCACCTTTTTCATTTGTAGTTCCAGCAACATCAATAACATGAATCAAAGCATCAGCTTGATTTAAATCATCTAAAAATTGATTCCCCATTCCCAAACCTTCATGAGCTCCAGGAACCAAACCAGCAACATCAATCAATTCAATAGGAACAAACCTTTTCCCATCCAAACAATAACCCATTCTAGGATTACATTGAACTTTAAACTCTTTATCAACACAATCAACCTTAACATAACCTACCCCTTGATTGGGTTTTATAGTAGCAAAAGGATAGTTAGCTATCTCTACCTCAGCCAAAGTCATTGCCTTGAAAAAAGTACTTTTTCCAACATTTGGTTTCCCAACAACACCTATTATCATACAAGAAAACTTAATTATTTCATTTATAAGTTTTACTTAAGCCATAAAATCTGACGAAACCTTTAAAAAGAAAAAATTAATCTTTTAACAGATGGCCCTGTGGCTTAGTCTGGTTAAAGCACTGGTCTTATATGACTGTTTTAACGAACATCTAAGACAGCCAGAGATCCCGAGTTCAAATCTCGGCGGGGCCATTATTTTTTTATTCTTTCTTTTAAAACTTCATTATAATCTTTTGTAGGTTTCTGTTTCATTTTCCTATAAAGAATAAAAAGAATTACTAATAATATTCCAATCAATACAAATCCAATAATCATAACAGAATCAATTCCTTCTTCTGCAACAGGCTCACCAAAATCAATATCATCAAAAGTAATATCTTCAACAGGCTCTACTTCTTCATCTGCAACTTCAATAAAAAAACTCATAACTAACTCTTCTTCACCATAAATAATCTTCAAATCTCCTTGATACTCTTTTGGCAATGCACCTTTATTCTTATTTAAAACTAAATTAAAAACACCCTCTTCTCCTCCACCAATTGAAGTAGGAGCACTATCTATATCTAATATACTCTCTAAATCACCAGTTAGTTCATAACTAACATCTAAATCTTCATCAAGATTGTTCTTTACTTTCAATTCAGCCTCAAAAACCTCAGTTCTCAAAAAAGAAATGTGCTGCTCATCGCCAATACCAACAAACTCTAGAGCATCAACAACATCAACAGGTTCAACAACAACTTCAGTATCATTAACCTCTGTTACATTCTCCACAATCTCTACATCAACAGCAGGATAGATAAAAGGGATCTGATAACCTTTACCATTATAACTAACACTAATAATAGAATCACTTGAAACATCACCAATATCAACATACAAATCCCAAGTTTCATCTGACAAACTTTTAATTGTTTTCCTTGGAACAACTTCGCTATTATCACTTGAAATTTCTAAATTTACAGAACCAACACTTTTTACTTCAATTTTAACACTTTTATCACCATTTAATACAAATATCCCTGGTTTTATAGAAACAAATTCAGTATTATTAATAACACTAAAATTTACTCTATCATTAACAACAACCAGCTCATAATTACCCTCAGCTATTGTTGGCAAGTTAAAATAAACAAAATATTCATCTTCTCTATACTCTACAACTAAAGGAGCTACAGAAACTTCACTATTATTTATATCCAGAATATAAATATTAGTCAAAGGATTTGAACTATAATTATACAAATAAGCTTGTAGAGTTTCTCCAGGATAATATTCATCTTGAACTAAATCAATACTTCCAGCACTAACAAAACTAATAAACAATACAGAAAAAATTAATAAAAACCATTTCATCTTAAAGGTCTTCTTGCTTGATTAATACTTCGTTGCAATGGTCTTCCTTGTTGAGGAGGCATCATTCTTGGTGGTTGTCTTGGTGTATAAGGTCCAGGTTGGCTAGGTGGATTTTTACCAAATCTACCTTTTATCCTATTCACAATACTATCTAAGTATCCTTTTTTATACAAGAAGTATCCTCCAACACACATCCCAACTAATAACAAGATAATTATAACCCACCAAATCCATCCAGAACCACTTGATTCTTTAAGTCTACACTCTTCAAATTTGCACTCATAATCTTTACCATACAAATCTTCACATTCACTATTTTCAGTACATTCAGGTTCAACAATTACTTCTTCTTCACAATCACCATCATCATAATTACATGCAGAGTTATCACAAACATCATCACAAGTACCATCACCTAACCATTCTTGTGGACAACCACTTGCACATTCGCCATTATCTGAAGAAACAAAGACACATTCATTTTCATCACATTCATAACCATCTCCATACAAATCTTCGCAATCAGTATCAAACTCACACTCAGAAATTATTTCATCTCCTCCATCCACTATTTCTATATCTGTTGGAATAACACTTTCATCTGAAAAAGCAGCATATAAAGTTAGAGCTGTATCATCAACATTTGAATTCCAATTACCATCTTCATTTTGCTGTTCTCTTAACCATGCTTTTGCATCGTCTATTTCTTCTGAATAATCAGCAGAGAAATCATTTAAAGCTAAAATAGCTAATGCTGTTCTCATTACATTTCTGTCAAAGCTACCATCTGTTTTTTGGTAATCTGCTAAAGTATCTAAGTAGGTTTGATCTTTTGTTATAAAATATAAAACCACATTATCTAATGTGCTTGACTCTTCATAATTATCTTTCAAGTAAATCAATGAATTAGTACTAGAACCAATTTCATTTAAAGCCCAGCTTGAATACAATGAACTTTCCTTACTACATGAACCAGAACTTCCAGAAGCAAAACAACCATTGTTTATTGTAAACTCAGCTACTTTTGAATTCTCATTAGCTAACAAGTAATAAGTTGTAGCAGATCTATACAAGATAGTCATTATAACATCTCCTTCTAAATCTCCACAATCAGCACCCAATAACATTCCAGGATTATTAGAAATCAAATTTGTTTGAATACAATCATCTAAGTTCAAGAATGTTGAACCACCACAACTTGGAAATGAACCTTCTGAAACTTCAATCTCTTTTTCAGTTGAAACATTATTTATCTCATATTCTAATGTACAAGTTCCACTAGCAGAAGTTGCAATTTCTAATAACCAATCTCCAGAAAAGCTAGCCCCTTGTAAAGAATCAGTATACCAACTCTCAATCAAATCAAAATAAGCATCATCTTGAATTTCATTCAATGCTATAACTGCCATTGCAGTATCTTTTGTTGTACAACTACTTTCAGGAAAACAATAAGAATCACTCATTTGCAAATATAAAGAATCTTCATAACTAGAGGTATCATATCCAGCAGCATCTAATGCCATAATAGTATATGCTGTTGATGTAGTACTATCAAATCCACCTGATGATCTTTGAGCTGTCAACCAGTCATAACCTGCTTGTGCTGAAAATTCAGCTGCGACAAAAGATAAAGAAATTATTAATATAACTAAACTTGTGATTAAAATTTTTCCTTTCATGTATATCCCTCTTTTATTATTTATATTTATAAGAGTAATATATTTTATAAAGGTTTCTGTATCTATAGATAATATGAAACTATTTGCAAAAGGAAAAAGAAGTTTTATTTATACATTCCTTATCGACGGTAAAAAGATAGCAATGAAAGTTGATAATGGTAAGGTAAAAAATACAAAAAAGGAAGTTAAATGGCTTCAACTTCTAAATAAACATAAAATAGGTCCTAACTTATTATTCTATGGCAAGGATTTCTTTGTATATGATTTTGTAGAAGGGACTCCAATAAAAGACTTGAAAAGAAAGAATAAAAAAGTCTTTACAGAAGTGCTAAAACAATGTAGAACAATGGATAAAATAGGAGTAAATAAGTTAGAGATGCACAAGCCAGTAAAACATGTATTAATCAATAAAGGAAAAGTAACATTAATTGATTTTGAAAGATGCTACAAAACAGACAAACCCAAGAATGTAACTCAATTTTGCTCATTTTTAGTAAAATACTATAAATACTCTAATTCCCTATTAGAATTAGCACAAAAGTACAAAAAAACATATAAAGACAAAGATTTCAAGAGAATTCTAGATGCAATTTGATCAACATTTTATGGTAGATCAGGAATTATTAAAGGAAATAGCTAGCTATGCAACCATTTGGGATACTGTTTTAGAAATTGGAGCTGGAAAAGGCCAATTAACAGAGCATTTGGCAAAAAAAGCAAAAATGGTCTTTGCAATTGAAAAAGATGAAGAATTCATCCCAGAATTAGAGGAAAAATTCACAGGAAATAAAAATGTGGTTTTTATGTTTGACGATGCACTAAAAGCAGAATTTCCTAAATTCGATAAGTGTATATCAAACTTACCCTACTCAATATGCGAACCATTATTATGGAAATTTTTTAGATTAGATTTTATACAAGCAGTATGGGTAGTACCAGAAAACTTTGCAGACATATTAATAGGAAAATCTTGGAGTAAACTAAATTATATATTACCTTTATTCTTTGGTGTAAAAAAAGTAAAAGTTATTCCAAAAGAAGCATTTAATCCAGAACCGAGTGTAAAATCAGCTTTAGTTGTTTTAACCTTAAGAAAAAGTGACAACCCATTAAGAGAGCTTTACATCCAATACGATAAAAAACTAAGAAATGCATTAAAAGAGTATTATATGAAACAAGGGATTAATAAAAGAGAAGCTTCTCTAAAAGCTTCAGGAATGTTTCCAAAAACAATGTTAGACAAAAAAATACAAAATCTTTCTGCAGTAGAAATACAGAAATTAATGCAAGTTTTCAATTGATTTATAAATAACCTTCATAATTCTTAAATATTTATAAAATATTTCTCATATTAGATGAAAACAAGATATTTTAGGGAAAAATCTGTTACTGCAGATAATGTTTCTTTAGATGACGAAATTGATTTGGTAAAGTTTTTATAGATAAGGGTATAAAAATTAAGTATGAAAAGGCCTGACAAACAGCAACAAAAGACAATTGCTAAAGAAAGAATAGAAATATTGTTTGAAAAAGCAGAAGATGTTTTCCAAAAAAATCCAGAACGAGCAAATCGTTATGTTGATTTAGCTAGAAAGATTTCTATGAAAGTAAATCTAAGAATGCCTAGAAAATTTAAAAGAAAATACTGTTCACACTGTTATACCTTCTTAAGAACTGGTGAAAATGCTAGAATAAGAACAAGAGATAAAAAACTTATAATATATTGTAAAAAATGTAAGAAATATACTAGGCTGCCTTTGTCTTAGATTCCTCTTCTTGGATATTACCAAACAAATAAGGCACCATCCAATTAATAAAACCATTCCTATCTGTTTCAGGCAATTTTTTCCTTCTAACTGCCAATTCTTTTTGTTTATTTTCTATATCTTTAATTCTTCTAAGAACATTAAAACAGATGCCTTTCATTTTACCATAAATCTCATTGATCTTTTGATCACTTTTTACTTTTTTATTTGTAAATCTCATCAAATTTGATTTAAGAGAAGAGAGTTGAAACATAAATTTTCTAGAATCTCTATTATCACTTATTAATTTATTAACCTCATTTTGAAGGCTTTTAAGAAATATCTTTTCACTAATTCCTTTTTTTTCCAATTGCATGTTTAAAGAAATTAATGTATCTCTTACAAATAACTGCCCAAAAAATCTACCTAACTCTTCAAAAAATCCCATACTCTATTTCCAATACTTTTTTTCTTATAAAGTTTTGGATTTAATTCTTTATATATACCAAACCATTGTTTTTCTACAAAATCTCTTTCCAAAGTCAACATATGTCCAAAACCCCTATTCTTCAATTCCCTTGTAACAATACCTCCAGCATGTGGATGTTTATACTTTTGTTCATGGGGAGAATTAAAACCATGCATGTAATGTATCAGTTCATGAGCTAATGTAACATCGACTATATTCTCAGGAATTATTTCATTTTGAAATAAAGAATTAACAACAATTTCAGTATCTTTACCTACTCTTTTTATATGCCCGAATTTATTCTTCCATCTACCTTTAAAATAAACATTAACCTTATTCTTCTTTTCAACTTCCGGAAACAGCATTTCCCATATAGAATCTAATCGTTTCTGCAACCATTCATTATCTCTCATAAAAAAAGAATAGAAAATTAAGCTTTTTTAAACTTTGCTACTTCTTCAATCAAGTCAACATGCCCCATAAACTGAGCTCGGCAACAATATTTTTCTAAACCTAAGTCATCCATTACCTTCTTAACCTCGTTGCCTTTATCAACTTGATTCTTAAAATCTTCCCATAAATGTGCTATGGGTTTTCCACATGACATGCATCTGATTGGTATTATCATTTTTTTCTACCTGTATGATTTTTGTCTCTTAGCTCTTGGCTTTGAGTCGTTTGGTTTGTGTGGTTCGTTTCTTCTTGTATCTGCAACAAGTAAGTTTCTATCATATTCTAAAAATACTCCTTTCAGATTATTTTGAAACTCTACTAAACCTCTTGCTATAGCAAGTCTACAAGCATCTGCTTGAGCTTGGGTTCCACCACCCTTAACTATAATATCAATATTAATTTTTTTTGCAACATCCCCTGCTAAAATTAATGGTTCTTGAATTTTCATTCTTATTAATTCAGGTTGATAATGATCTATTAAAAGAGAATTTATTCTGATTGTGCCCTTTCCATCTTTAAGAGTTGCTCTAGCAATTGCTTTTTTTCTCTTACCTGAGGTGTGTATTGATTTCATTTTTTAGTAGCTCCTCTTTCTGCTTTAAATTTCCCACCCAAAAATTCAGCTACATCTTTTAAAGTAACAAATTTTGTATTTGGAATCTTTGAAACATTAGCACTTTCTAAAGTTGTTGGTTTCTCCTTCAAACCAGTAGGAACACCATTAAAACATTTAACTCTTCTCAAAGCTTCTTTACCTTTATATTGTTTATAAGGAACCATTCCTTTAATTACTCTTTTTAATATTTCCTTAGCTCTTCTTGGGAAAAAAGGCCCTTGAGTGGGTGTACCCATCTCTCTAAGATGCCTATATTTTGCCATTATTTGTTTTCTATTTCCTGTGATAATAGCTTTATCAGAATTAACAATAACAAATTCCTCTCCTAAAATAGCTTGTTTAGCAACATAACTAGCTAATCTTCCTACAATTAAATCTGTTGCATCAATAACTGTTTTCATTTTATAATTCTTACTTTTGCTCCTTTAGGATTTTTTTTAATATAATCTTTTAATAATACAGCATCTTTAATCTTTGCTAAAGCACTTTCTGAAAATTGAAAACCCACTACTGTGATTTTTTTATCCAACTTTCCTATTCCTAGAACTTTGCCAGGAACAACTGCAACCTCACCTTCTCTAACATATTTATTTAATTTGTAAACATTAACTCCTACAATTTTCCTAGTACTTTTTTCTAATTCATCAGCAACTCTATTCCAAACCTTTGCTTTTGTTTTCCTAAGCTCAGTTACTAGTTTTCTTGTTTGAATATTTGATTTCATTTTAGTTTTTTTATTGCCTCTGCAACATCTTGAGTCTGTCTTGATATAATATCAGCAGCTGTGCTTACCATTTCTATAGGATCCAATTGACCCCAAGGTTCTATTGTAACAATAAAGTCTTTATCACTTGCACTAACTGATATTTCTTTATTTGAAGCATCAACACAAGCATTACATAGAATACAATCATCTTTTTTATTTATTTTTAGTTTATTTCCTTCTATTTTGTAAACTTTTCTTGGACACATACTCTCTACTTCTTGAGCATTCTTAACATTTCCAATTTTAATTTCAGGATTTCCTTTGTAATATACAGATCCTGGTGAAAATTTAATATGTTCTTTTCCTGAGCCTAATTTTGCAGTAGCAATTAATTTTATTTTTTGTCCTTCTAATAATTTAACAATCAATGTTTTTGGATGTTTTGGAACAATTTTAGGATCATTTGTTTTAATATGTTCAGCATAAACTATTTCAGGTCCTTCAATATCAAGTGTCATCAATAGATTACATCTTGCACATCCTTCACCTTTACATTTACATCTTTCTTGTTCGAAATATGATTTTAAATCTGTTTCAAAAACAACTAATCCTAGTCTATGAGCCAACATCTCATCATATAGTGCAGATGAGTTATCAACAATTTCAAGTGTGTCAATTGCCATAGTAGGAACTTTATTAATAATTATTCTTCTGATAGTATTAACTTCAGCCGGAGAAGTGCCTTTAACTAAAAAAGTAACCTTGTTCTTGTCTTTTGATAAAAGTTTCATTTCCATTTTATACTCTTCTACCTCTCCTTCCACCTTTTTTTCTACATCTATCATGAGGAATTGTGGTTACATCTTCAATGATTCCAATCCTAATTCCCATTCTTGACAATGCTCGGATAGCTGCTTGTGAACCTGGACCAGTATTATTAGGACCATTATGGCCTCCTGGAGCTCGAACTTTAATGTGCAAAGCATTAATTCCTTTATCTTTTGCACCACTTGCAGCTAGTTTTGCAGCAGCCATAGCTGCTGTAGGAGAAGATTCCATCCTGTGAGCTTTAACAACCATACCACCAGATGCTTTTGAAATTGTTTCAGATCCACTCAAATCTGTAATATGAATAATAGTATTATTATATGAAGCATAAATATGTGCAACTCCCCACCTAAGTTTTTCATTTCTTCTATCAAACTTTCCTTTTGGGGAATCATTCATTTGGGGTTGTTCTTCTTTCATTCTTTTTCAACCTCTTCATCTATTTCTTCTTTGTCATCTTCTTCAGGTTTTTCTTTACCTTTTCTTGCTTCTTCCAATTCTTTAATTTTCCTTTCAGGATGTTCTGGATCAGCTAAAGCTGATTTTTCGTCAAATACAATTGTACTTTCTTCAATTGCAGAAACTAAATATGAAGGAGCATCAACTTTTTCATTGTTTATTAAAACATGTCCATGTGTTATGAACTGTCTTGCTTGTTTCATTGTCTTTGCAAAACCTTTTCTTACAACAATTGTTTGTAATCTCCTTTCTAAAATATCTTTAATACCTAAATCTAAAACATTATCCACAGTAGCTTCATCATTAATTAATCTTAGTTTTCCTAATTTTTCTAAAAAACCCTTTTTTTCTGTTTGGGCTTGCAAGTCTCTTTTTCCAATTAATGCTTTAGCTTGTTTTTTAAATCTAGTTAGCTTAGCAGAAGTTTTCCAAAGGTCTTTTTTATTTTTCAATCCATATCCCTCTACAAGAACCTTCTCCTCTTCCAATCTTGTTCTTTGCCATGGATGTCCTGGAGTTGCATACTTTTTCCTGCTTTTTCTTGGATCTCCCATCTATTTACCTGCCTTACCTTTTTTCTTTGAAACTCCAACAGTCTTACCTTTTCTAAAGTGACCTTTTGTTCTTTGTCCTCTAACTGGTAAACCTGCAGCATGTCTCAATCCTCTATATGATTTTATTTTTTGTAATCTTTTAATATCAAATTCTTTTCTAAACTTAATATCTGTTGTAGAGAGATGTTTATCTTCTCCAGAATCATAATCTTTTTGTCTATTCAATAAATAATATTCTAAACTCTTAGGATCTTTAACAAACTCTTCAATCTTTTTGATTTGTTCAATAGACAATTGATTTATTTTTATAGCCCTATCAAGATTTAAGGAACTACAAATAGCATTAGAAAAATTAAAGTTAACACCTTTTATTTTACATAGGCCTGTATAAAGATCTTTATTTCCATGTAAATCAGTGTTCAATACCCTTACTAATATTTTATCTTTCTTATCCATTGTATATTCTCTGGAAAAATTACTCCTTTTTAAAGGTTTTGTTATCTTGTGAAAATCCGGTATTTATCTTCACTGTTTATTTCCATTAATATTCTCTTGATAACTGATTTTTCAGGATCAGGTATCAACCTAACTCTTTCCTTTAAATCCGCAAAGCTTTCAAATTGTTTCTCTTTTCTTTGCTCTAGGATTTCCCACATATGTTTTTTTCCAATTCCAGGCAACAATTCTATTTGATGCCTCCTTGTACTTATCGGCCCAGCATTATTGAAGAAATCGATAAATCTTTGTTCATTGGCCTTGACAAGCTTTTTAACAACAAACTCTAATTCGCCTTTAGCAGTTTCAGTTAATTTAGTCATTGGGATTCTACCAACAACATGGTGTATTTGCTCTCGCTTGCCCTCGCCAATGTAGATTTCTTCATTGGGTTGCAGGTTTACCCCTCTCTTTGGTATAACTTCAAGAAGCGAAAAATTCTCTTTCCCAATAGCTTGCGCTATAGGATTCTTCCTGTGCATCGGACGAGTATCGAAAGGATACCCATTCGGAAGGAAGTCTAATACTATTGCAATTTCTTCTTTCGTTCCTAATACCATTTTTTTTATTGAGGGATAACATCTAATATTCTCTTCAAATCTTCTTCTTTAATTGTTATTGTCTCACCACTTAACAATATTTTTAAACTATCTAAATCTTTTGGAAGTACATCTACAATCTTTGTAACATGCCTATCCTTTAATCTAGGAATATCAAGTCCATTAATACTTTTTTCCAACCCATCTTTATCCTTCTTTGACAATTTTACAAAATTTGCCAAATATTCTTTTGTTTTCTCTCCTCTAAAGGAAAGTGTTTTTTCTTTTTCAATACTATTTAACTTATCCTTAACTTCTGTCAGACTTATTGGTCTTTCGTCCAGTACTGTTAATTCTCCCATTTTAAACTTTTTTAAGATGAACTGAATGAACAATCAATTCTTTATACATATTACCATCCTTAATTTTTATCTTATAACAATTTCCTTGCATACCAATAACAGTTCCAGTTTTCCCTTGGAATCTTGGGTGATGCATTCCTCTTTGAACAGCAGGTTCTGCTATCAAAATAACTCTATCATTTTCTTGGAATTTGTGCAAAAATCTTCTAATACTAATTTTGCCTTTGTCAGCAACATTTTTCTTCAATTTATGCCGAGTTTTCCTTCTCCTTGAACCTGTTTTTTGAGTCATTTTATGGTCTAGAGAATATTGAACCCTTTATAAAGGTTTTCGTTTTATAATTGCGATTCCACACTCTTTATTGCATTTGTTAACGCAAAGAATAAGTTTTTATCCTCATTTTCACTATTAATTTCACTATCCTTCAACTTCACATTAATTTTAATTATGTATTCTCCGTTCAAACTAAAAGTAACATTATCATATTCTTTTTTTTCAGAAACATGTTTTACAAAAGAACCAGCAATTTTTTTAATCACAATCAATTTACCTTGATCAACACCATCAAAGCCTTCTAAAACTATATTTCCACCTAGTTCCATACAAAATAAAATGTTATTATATATTAAATAACTTTCTGTTTTAGTTAAATTTATAAAGTATAATACTTTTAAAAGTCTTAATGGAAAAAAGAGGTAGTAAATTTTGGGATATATTGCCAATAATTCTTATATTAACAATCGTATCTGGCTCTTTATTATTTGTTGACTTTACAGGAAGAGCTATATCTTGTGATGATTCTGATGGTGACAATTATTATGAATGTCCAGATTGTGCAACAGGTGTAGACTTTAATACTGGATCAGAAGAACAAAATAATCCTACAGTTTATGGAAAAAGCTTGCTTTATGAAAAAGAAACAGCTACTGGTTGGGGAATATATGAATATAATCTTCAAACAGAAACATTATCTCTTACATCTAGGTCAGGCTACATTGGATTAAATCCAGATACAGATGGAACAAAATCAGTTTGGATTGAAAAACAAGGATTAAATTCAAATATTGCTTTTAAAACTTTATCTACTGGATCAGCAATAAACCTTGCTAGTTCAATTATAACAAAAACTAATCCTGCAATAAATGGAGATTATATTGTCTATCAACAATTGCAAAAATCTCCTGCAAGTACAGGTTTTGATTTGGCAATATTAAACATAAACTCTCTAACCACAAAAGTAGTAAATCTTTCAGGGGCACAAACAAATCCAGATATATACATGAATAAAATAGTTTATTCAGATAATTCAGGAGGAAATTTTAATTTAAAACTAATTTTAGATGCTTCAAACCCTAGTTTAGGTGGAACAACTTTCTATGCTGCATCAGGAGATCAATTATACCCAAGAATACACGGATCTTATGTAGTATTCCAAACAAATGAAGCAGGTAATTGGGATATTTATGCAAAAACTATTTTAGGGACAACATTAATTCCAATTGCAACTAGTTCCTATGATGAAAAATATCCTGATATCTACGACAATAAAATAGTTTGGAGTGATAATAGGGATGGAAATTGGAACATCTATATGTATGATATGTCCACACAACAAGAAACAACAATTACAACAGGCGCAAATAATTATCTAAATCCTTCAATAGGTGGTGATTTTATTGCATGGCAGACTGGAGAAGGAGATGTAATGGGAATAGCAATGTCTGATCTTGGTACTTGTTCAAATTTAGACTGTGATGATACAAATATAGATGCATATCCTGGAGCTTCAGAATTATGTGATTCAATTGACAACGATTGTGATGGACAAGTTGATGAAGAATGTGTAGATACTGTTTCAAATCAAACAGATAATACCACAATCGAAACAAGTTGTTTATCTTCAGGTTACTGGTTAAGTTCAAATGGCGAAGTAATAAATACAGCATCAAGTATAGATTATGTATACTCCTATATAGAAGGAGATGGTAATTGTCTTGGAACTCCAATAACAGTTGATATTTATACAGCAACATATGATGCTGAAACAGAAACATATGGAAAAGATACACTCATTTCTTCATCCACAGCTTATTACTTACCAGATATTGATCCTGGGTATAGTGATGATTATTATACTGAAGTTGATGTAAGCACAATTTACACAACTGATTCATATATAATTGCAGAAATATCTGATGGAATAGAAACAATAACAACAGAACAATTAGCAATATGTTTTGACACAACAGCCTGTGACCTGGAAACAACAGAATCAGTTGAAGAAGTATCCTGTATTGCTCAAACACAATGGATAGATTTTGATGGAAATGATTTAACACAAGCCTCAAGCACAGATTTAGTTTACCCATTTGCTACAGGTGATGGAACTTGTTTAGGAAAAACAGTTACAATAGATGTTTCTTCAAGTGATGGAACATTATTAACTTCATTACCTGGAGAATATTTAGCTGATTACGATGCTTATTACACAGAACTAGATATAAGCACAATTTATTCACAAGATGATTCATATACATATACAATTGATTTAACAACAAGTGACACACTTGGGGTTTGTTCAGATCCAAATTTATGTGGTTCAGTAGATACACAAGAAAAAGATTGTACTGCATTATGGGACTGTACAGGTGTTGAATGGAGTGATTGTGATGAAGATGGAATGACATATAGAGATCTAACTCAATGTGTATACCCAGATGATGAAGAATGTCTTGCAGAAGAGTACTGGCCAGATTATGAAGCTACTTGTATTGTTGGAGATGATGGAAGAGATATAAGATCAACAGAAGAAGTTCCTTTCTTTACATGGATAAATATTTTACTTGCAATGACAATGTTAACTGGTTTCTATTTCTTTAGAAAGTCTTACTAACATAAGGCCCATCTTCTTTATATCCTAATTTATAATAATAAGCCTTAACACCAATTCCAGAAATAACTAATAATTTTTTCTTCTTATTTTTAATAGAAATTTCTTCAGCTTTATCCATTAGTTTTTTACCAAAACCTTTGTGCTGCACTTCTCCATCTTGACCAACACCAATTGCTTGTCCATAAACATGTAATTCACGAACAATTCCAGAATCTTTAGTAATCTCATCTCTTAAACTTTTACTAGGAAACCTCAGTCTACAAAAACCAATAACTTCCTTGCCTATTATATATACTATGTAGAACTCTTTCCCTTTTGAAGCATTGTACTCAATTACCTTCAACTCCGGATCTTTAATTTGAGATTTAATTTCATTACATCTAATACAATTACATCTCATATTCTTCTTTAACATATAATTATGAATCATCTGTCTTAAATTGGTTCTATCAATTCCAGCAACAGAATGTTTAGTAGGGATATCTCTCTGAACTCTCATAATACGAACATATTCAGGAACTTTAGTTTTAAATTTAGCAATAATCTTAACAGCTTTCTCAGTTGTCATTGGTTTAAACTTTCCTTTCTTATACATTTCTTCTAATTCAGTTCCAGGCATAACCATACATGGATATATTTTCAACATATCAGGCCTAAAATCTTTCTTAAAAACTTTCATTAGATTATTTTTATCTCCAGGTAAGCCAATCATCATATGAGCATTAATCTTAAATCCCAAATCTTTCAAAACCTGCATTGACTTAACAGAATCATTAACACTGTGCCCTCTATTTATCTTCTTCAACACTCTATCACTAACACTTTGAATTCCCAACTCAACTCTAGTACAACCTAATTTTAACATTTGATTACCTTCAACTAACCCACCATAATCAGGCCTTGTTTCAATTGTCAAACCCACACATCTAACTTTAGCTTTTTCATTTCTTTTCTGCTCTTTTACTAAACTTCCTTTTCCTTTCAATTTCAATACTTTTTTCTGTATCTGTTTAGTCCTTTCATCATTCAAAGAAGTAGTAGGCAATTCAAAAAATTCTTTAAATTTCTTAAAATTCAACTTTCCATCAACAAAAAACATTTCAGAAAAATCATTCATTGCTTTGAAAGCATACATAACAAAATCATCTTGATATTCAATGCTCCTAGCAGGAAAAGTTCCACCCATAATAATCAATTCTACTTTCTCAAGATTTTGATTTAACAATACATACTGTTCTAATCTATTAAACACTTGCAAATAAGAATCAAAGAAATTTCTAACTCCTCTCATTGTTGCAGGTTCCTTACCAGTATAACTCTGAGGAATATCCCCAAAATATGAATCAACACCCCCTGGGCACATTATACATTTACCATGAGGACACTTAGAAGGATTTGTCATAATAGCAACAGGAGTAACTCCAGATATTGTTCTAGTAGGTTTTGAAACTAAAAATTTTAATTTCTCAAACTCTTTATCAGTTGCATAACTTAAAATTTGAATAATAGAAGGAAAAATATTAGGATTATATTTTCTACAAAGTTCTCTTCTTAATTTTAGAGCATCATCTATATTATCTATCTTCCTTTTAATCAGTTCCTTAATCAATTCCTTGTAAAACTGCTCCATAAAAGAAAAAAACAAAGAAAGCTTTATATATCTTCTTACTTAATATAGACTAATGAAAAAAAAGGTGAAAAAAAATAAAAAATATATTATTATTGCCTTAGTTATTTCGGTTATAATATTTCTAGCATTAATGACTTGCATAATAAATACAGAAGTAGGAGATAAAATAGCAGTAATCCCAGTAAAAGGAATGATAACTCTTAATGGAGGAAATAGCCTACTACAAACAACAACTTCTGGTAATGAAATTTCTGAAAAAATAAAAGAAGCTAATGAGGATCCACAAATTAAAGCAATAGTTCTTGAAATAAATTCCCCGGGTGGAACAGTACAAGGATCAAAGGTAGTTGCTGATACATTAAAACAAGTAGAAAAACCAGTAGTATCAGTAATAACTGAATCTGGAACATCAGGAGCATATTGGATTGCATCACAAACAGACTTAATTGTTGCAGATGAGCTAAGCTACGTTGGATCTATATCAGTTTTAGGATCTTACTTAGAATTTTCAGGGCTTATGGATGATTTTAATGTTACTTATAGAAGGCTAATTACAGGAGAATACAAAGATCTAGGAACTCCTCTAAAAGAGATGACGCCAGAAGAAGAAGCATTAATAATGGAAAGGTTAAACACAGTTCACGAATATTTTGTAAATGAAGTTGCTCAAGGCAGAGGAATGACCAATGAAGAAGTATCAGAACTTGCAAATGGATTATTTTACTTTGGAATGCAAGCAAAAACATTAGGTTTAATTGATGAATTAGGAACAAAAGAAGATGCAATTAACTTTGCAAAACAATTAGCTGAAATTGAAGATGGCACAATAAAGGAGTATGAAGAAAAAGAATCCTTTTTTGATGCAATTTCAAAATACACAACCTATTCCTCTTTCTACATTGGACAAGGTATTGGTTCAGTATTAGTTTCTCAAGATTCAAGTGATATGGAGATAAATGTTTAAGGAAACATTTATTAATTATTTAACTATATAATAAACAATGGAACCAGTTACAATTTTAGGTATTATTGGTTTAGGTTTTTTACTTGTAGCTTGGACAGCAGAATTAATAGATTTAATTAAGAAAAAGAAAGGAAAACTTGATACAAATTTTGCAGTATTTTATATTATTGGTTCTGTATTGCTACTGGTTTATTCAATACAAATAAAAAATTTAATTTTTGTAATATTGAAAATTATAGTAATTATTTTAACAGTTATATCTTTATACTATTCATTAAAATTAAAGAAAAAGAAGAGGTAGAAACCTTTAAATAGCTTCAATTTCTAGTAAATAGTTGGCAGGATAGGTGGGTGGTTAGCCGTCACCTGTAACTCTAAATCGGCTATACGAGAGACTGACGCTTTGGAGAGGTTTATTATAGGATATTAGTCTCAGGATGGACGTTGACGCTTCGTCCTGTAGGGTTGGTGTCCTTGTGAATCGGGTCAGGACAGGAATGTAGCAGCCCTAAGCATAGATACTGGCGCTTATGGGGTAGCGAGGCTGAGGAAATTCTGAGGTCAAGCTAATGTTCTATTTTATATCCATCCTTTGCATTCCTGCCATAAAATTTATAAGATAAGGGTTTATTTTCTTTTATATGATTAGAGAAAGTATTAATGAAAACAGGGCAGAAGTAATTGTTGCAGGAATTGGTTTACCTCTAGGATTTATTACTGCATTTACAAATAATTCCACTTTAGAAAATTTTTTAATTTCATCTGCTGTTTATACTGCAATTAGTGTAGGTGGTGGATATTATATTTCAGGTAAATCAGGAGCATTTGTAGTTGGTGTTTTAGGTGGATCTGCTTATATTACTGGTAGATTTTTTGGAGAGCTACTAAGAGTTCATATCTAGTAAAATTTATATACTTCTTCGACTAAAAAACTCTAATGGGGTTCCTAAATCCGACCTGGTTAATACAACAGATTGATGTCATTGCATTGATACTTGCAGCAGCAATTTTAGTTATATTCAGTTCTTTTGTAAACAAATATTTTGTATTTCCTGTAGCAGATGTAGTAAGGGAAAAAGCTCATAAAAATGTAAATAAAGTAAAATATGTAAATAAGATTTCAAAATATTTATCAGATGCTCTAGCAACGGTAATATTCTTAGCATACTGTTTTATTGGAACAACTATTCTTGCAACATATGTAATTGCACCAATTCTAAGGCAATCTAGTGGAATTCTATTAATTATGTTGTTTGTAGCTTTCATGTTAGTCTCTTATACAGTAAACAATAAACAGTTTAGAAAAAGGTTTTTTTAAAAAAAAGAAAATAGGCCTAAGCCTTAAAATAACTTGATGTTAAAATATTAACTCTAGTTTCACTTGGTTTAATCTTTGAGTCCATACCAACAACATATTTTATACTAGCTCTTTCAGCCATTGATGTTAATTCTTTTGTAATTGAACCATCAAAGATTACTGCAAAGATACCCTTCAAACTTCGGATTGTAGTAGGCAACTCAGTTGCAGGAACTTTTCCCAAGATATTCATCTGAGGATCTAAGATATAAGCCCCTCTTGTTCCAACCAAATCATCAAGTAACTCTTTGAACTTTGTTTTCTGTTCAGGACTTACTTGAATAGATCTTGGAGCAGTAGGTCTAGATATTTCAGGTCTTGCCCTTACAACATTATTACTAGTTGTTGGTTTAACATAAGGTTTATTTATGTAACCATTTCTTCTAGGAACAAGATCTTTTATATCATGCTTAGCTTGCTCAGCTGAAACCTTACCTCTAAGAGCTTTATGAATCTCTTTCTTGGTAATTTCTTCAACTTCCTTACCATCTGGAGCCTTTACTACAAAGTCAATCTCTGCAACTTCACTTAATTCTTTTATAATCAAGTCTCCACCCCTATCACCATCTACAAAGACAGTAACAGTTTTCTTTGCACACAAGTCAATTATTGTTTGTGGAACTGAAGTACCATTCATTGCAATACAATTCTTAAAACCACATTTCAATAGGTTCAAAACATCAGCTCTACCTTCTACAATAATAATCTCTTCAGATTCATCAATAACAGGGCCAGCTGGTAATCTATCCTTACCATATTCTGTAATTCCCATCATTCTTACTGATTTTTCAACTTCTTCAGTAATTTCTTGTGAATCAGGTAATATATCTTCTGTTAGAGTTCTCAATAACTCTTTTGCTCTTTCAATAACATAAGTTCTTTTAGAAATTCTTACATCTTCAATCTTTTCTATTTTTACTTTTGCATTACAAGGACCAATCCTTTGAATTGTCTCCATAGCAGCTGCAATAATAGCTGTTTCAGCTTTATCTAAGCTTGATGGAATTGTAATAAGTCCTGAAGTTTTACCTACTTTAACTTCAGTATTCACTTCTATTCTGCCAATTCTACCTGATCTTTGTAGTTCTCTTAATTCTAGTTCATTTCCTAATAAACCCTCAGTTTGGCCAAATATAGCACCAATTATGTCTGGTCTATCCACCATCCCTTCAATCTGAATATTAGTATGAACAATATATTTTGCCGATACCGGACTAATTTTTCCCATTTTATTTCCTCCAAAAAAGCAAGAATTCTAATTAGGACCTATTTCTTAAATAAGCCTAATATACTGGTCTTTTACCTAAAAACTGCCAATTTCTAATTTATTTCCCAATCCAGCCTCAATTTGGTGATTTTTTCGTTAAAGTCAGTAATAATGATTCTTGTTTTCTTTATCAAATATGAATATTGCCCGCAACACTAACTCCCAAGCTCATTGCCTTGGCTATTGCCGCACTCCATTGAGTATTCTCATGGCGGGCTTAACAAATTAAAAGTTTTAAGTATTTATATAGCTTATGGTTTGTATTTAATCTAATATAGAAGGCCCCAACCTACTAAATTTTGACCTTTTAATTTTCCACTTTTAAAAATAAAATCATATCTTCTACCATTTTGCCCAGGTCTAACTTCATCTGCATCAGAGACAGAAACAGCTATATCTTGAAGTAAAAAATCAAAATGAGAATATTCTTTAGACATCTGATTTGGAACTTTAACTTGAATCATTTCTACTCTCCCTTCTAGGCACAAATTTAATATAAAATGAGTACAATCTTGTCTACTTACTGATTCAATTAACATACTAAAAAAATTAAATTCACATTTTAAAAAGTTTATTATTCTAAAATTCAGGAATTATGGGCCTGCAGTGGACCAGCCTTACATTCTAAGGGACTAACGTCAAATAATCATCTATTTAATTGTATATCAAAGAACTATTTAAATGTTTGGTACATACTATATTTAAATGGTACATAATTGAATTTATAAACTCTAACTAGCCTTCTTCAACCACAATAAAAAAGGAATAGCCTTCTTCTCAACTTTTGTTTTTTCAACTGCTTCATCTAACTGAGAAAAAGTCATAGGCATTAACATCTCATAAGAAAAATCACCTCTTTTGTTTTTCAAATCTTTTAACTCGCTGAGTATCTCTTTCTTCAACTTGATTAAACACCAAGCCTGTGAAGGACCATGATAGTAAACACTTCCCTTAAGTTCCTTTGTTTCGTTGTAGGGTTGTAGATACATCTTAGTTCATTCTATAAAATCTTGTTATCATCCTGTTAAGGACTTGTTTTGCTTTGTTTTCTGAATAAACTGAAATTGGTTCATATTTAGCTGGATGCTTTGGTTCTGGATTTTCAGCTAAAGGTTCTTGATTTGCTGCAAGATATTCCTTGTTGTGAAATTGATAAACATCTTCTGCCCAAAATCTTTCTTTTTCTCCTTCTTTAAACCAATTCATAATTGTGTCTGCGTCTTTTCCATAGAAATCATCTTCATAAACTTCATCGTCAAGATTTAAGTCTCCTTCTAAGATTCTTTCTATCCAGTCTTGTGCTCCTACAAGATTTCCTATATAGTTTAATGTTTTTGATACCATTTTGTTTTTACCTCTAGTTATTTGAGAAATTGGGTTTTAAAGAAGATGTGCCTTATAATGTTAAAACTGGTTTAATATGTTTAAGTAGAGTGTAGGGCTTTGAGGACTTTTTATGTGTGTAGAGTGTTGTTACCTGTCGCTATCGCTCCGGGTTGTAATATTTATTAATAACTTCTTTTAATATATATTTAGGGATTTTTCTCGAAAAGAAAAACACGAGCTGACTTTCAAAAAGTACTCGTGAGTCACAGATGAGTAGATGGTGGGTTTTTGTCTAAAACCCAATTAATAAGAGAGATTGTCGACTATTTATTGAATATTAGAAACCAAAAGGTTTATATAGTAATATATTGGTAATATTATTATATTATCTAAATAATACAGGAGGAAAAAATGGTTAATGTCGAAAAAAAGTTTTTGGAAGACAGAAAGAAGATTTCCCTAAACCTACATTCAGACCTTTTAGAACTTGTAGATGATATGTCTAAAGTTTCCAAAACAAATAGAACAATGATTTTGGAAGCCTTTGTTCTAAAAGGAATTGTAGGACAATTGAAATATATGGAAGAAACTTGGATGAAAATGAAAAATGACAAATCTGTCGACCAAACAAAACTAAACCAAGCTTTAAGTGGACTTAAAGCAGTAAAAAAGAAGCATAAAAGTTTTTTGCAAAAACTTTAGATTCAAAAGGGGTGATTTTTTCTTTTTCTAAATTTAATTCTGACAATCTCTCCCAATAGAGATGGGTGGTCGGGTGTTTTAGACTCATCTGTGATTTCCTCGAATGATGTTATATACATAGATAATAAAAAACAGAAATAATTATAAAATGATACAAAACTCTCTTTTCTATGGTATGGAACAGAGAAGAATTGGAAAGACATCTGGAACCCAAACAAGTTCGTAGTGTGTATATAGATTTACAAGCTAAATTAATGCAATTACCTCCTGATGGTTCTATACATGATACCTTAGGTGGATTAATTGCAAACCTAAATATACTTATAACAGCCCCAGATAGAGAACCTTGGATTACTATAAAGAAAGAGAGTTTTGGAGAATGTAGAGAAAGAAGTTTGAAATCATATCAAACTCGTATTGATATAGTTCTAGGAATAGTAAATAAATATTCTTTGACTGTTTGATTCAGTAATTAAACCAAACAATGATCTCTGCCTTACTATATAAATGGATGCACTCTATTGGAGAGGGGTAATTTTTTATCTTTTCTTATTCTCGCTTTTTAATATTTCAAGAAATTCGTTTGCTCTTCCAATAAACCTATCTAGTTTTTTTCTTGTTTCTGGAAAAGTCATATTACCCGAAATACATACAGCATCATCATGGTCTCCAAAAAAACTGGTTGTAAATAAGTAGGTTCCTTCTCTTTCTGTACAAATTTCACACTTTTCCCTTAATCTTACAAGTCTCTCACCCTCTATTTCATCAACCAGGACAGCAAGGTTTATTCTATCTGCTTTAATACTTCTTTCATAACCATCAGGAGTAAATCTTCCTTCATTTTCAGTATAAAGAGTTTTTGTGTTTATTCTAAAAGTTTCTGTTACACCTTCACCCATTCTTGAAAAACCTACTTCATCAACAATACTGCCTCCAAAAATATAAATTGTACTAGAAATATCTTTATTTCTCCAGTATTCAAATCCTTCAAGAATAGATGAATTTAAAGAATCGTCTCCAGCCTTTATTCTTGCAAGAGCTACACCAAGAATTATTTGACCCTGAATATCAAGTGCAATATCTACAACTTCCTTTGGAGTGTAATCAATTGGTTTATACATGTATTTTAGTGATTTATGGGTTGTTTATAAGCCTTTCATTAGCAAAAATTTAAATATAAAAGCATAAATTATATTTTTATGGATACAATAAATAAAAAAGAGTTTAAAGAGATGATGCAGATTAGAGCAAGAAAAAGTTTTATGAAAGCTTTAATTGTGGCTGAAGCAGCAGTAATTTTAATAGGGGGGAGTTATATTGCTATGCTTAAATATGCACATACTGAAATTACCAATAGAGACCAAGTAATGCATTCATTAACTGAAATATTAGATACAAATAAAGATGAAGGTTTATCTTACCAAGAATGGGAGCCAGTTTATGAGTATTTGGGCATATGCCCTCCAGACTCACCAACTCTTTCTCAATTAGAAGAATTTGTTAATGAGTATCTTTAAATCAATAAAATTTAAATAATAATTAACTATTTTTTATTATATGGTTTTTTACTATGCTCAAGATTTTACTGAAGATTCAATAATTGCTGAGAATTTAGTAGCTACTAGAGAATATGTAAATTCTGCTGAATTAGGTTTTGAAGCTGTAAGAGAAGAGATAGATAAAGGTTTAGATATGGAGCCATTTAAAGTTATATCTTTGTATAAAAATGCATTAGCAGATTGTGTAATTGCTTTAGGACATAGGATCAAGGCACAAAGAAGATTCAATTATTTTAGGGAAAAAGGCATTGATCATTTAATTTCTTAGCTTCATATAGCCTGAAGAATCAATTCTGCTTTGTCTGTCATATTCTATCTGAAGGATTTATTCTTTAAAACTTTTTCTGTGTTATTCCTTAAACTTAGAATTCTTATTAACAAACTTCCTAACACTTTTTTCAATCTTCTCGTTCATGTAACCAATAACAAAGACTTTTTTACTTCCAAAAATTATATCAATATTACAACCATTACAGCTAAAATGGTATCTTTTATCTATCAAGTCCTTAATCTTCTTTTCTTTTAGATTTTGTTCAGCCTTATGAATTGAAGTATTTTTAATTGTAGTATTATAATCTTCATAAACCATTGCTTCAACTTGTTCAATAAAATCATAAGATATGCCATGAATCAATTTATTTAAGAATTGTAAAATATCTTGATTCTTCTGAAATACAAAATAGGAATATCCATCTCTGTTCCCAATAGATTTTATTATAACTGCCATTAAATTAAGTAAAATCTTTGAATTTAATAGTTTTTCTCTTGAGTAGGCTTTGCCCGAATAGTCCATAATAAGTAAGGGTTGCCCGATAAGTGTTTATTTTGCCTGAAAAGTCATAACTGCTCTATTTTCCATCCTTTTTCTTTGAAATCTTCTACATGTTCTTTACAAAGCCAAATTTCTTCTTTATCCTTGTATGCCCTATAATTTGCCTTATTACTACAAGGTTTTAATCCACATAAATCATTCATCTTTGTTACCTCCTTTTTATATGTATTAAAGTAACTCATCATATTTAAATATAATTTTGAAGACAGGATTAGAAGCAGACTATGGACTGCACAGGTTAATGAAGTATTGTGTAAGTTAATAGCCCATAATATCTATTATGTAATAAGGAATATTTTGTTTTTTTAGAAGGTGTTTAGCTAAAGTAATGTTTCCTGCTCTGGAGTTATCTTGACTGTTAGAATCCTTGTCTTCATAATAGCTATGTGTTTGCTATTATAAAAATATAGTTTGGTTACAAAATAGTGCACATCTATAGTAACACAGAAATAAAATAAGGAGCCGTAAAATAAAATTAAATAAAGAAATTATTTATTCTAATCTAGCACCATATAATTTAGCAACTCCTTTTACTGTTGGAATTGCAACTTCATATGCAACTTTTAATAAAACAAGACCTGCAACAAGAGTTCCTAAATCTGATAATCTATCTAAATCAGAAAAACCAGTCACAGATGCACAAGTTTGTTCTAAGGCTTGATAAACTGGAGTTGTTTGTAAATGTTCTAAGTGATTATGACAATAAGCTAATGTTACTCCATAACCTGTTCCAACTGGTACAAGAGCTGTTCCGATTGAAGCCATAACTTTATTTGTGTTGTTCATATCATGGTGATAATCAGTATTTATTTATAAACTTTTCCCGATTGACCCCCGCATAATAAATACAAAAATATCGGCGAGAAAAGTCGTAAAAAAATGACAAATTATATAAATATGTGCACACACTTATATAGTAAGGCAGAGGAAAGCACGCTTACGCAAGTTCACTTCGCATAAAACAAGGCTATATTTGCCAGAAAATCTACTTTACCGACGAGAAGGGTTGGGCGAGAAAAGACGTCTATCACCCTTAAAATCCTCATCATCTATCAATTTCTTATAGTTAAGTGTCATAATATTATTATATTCTTAGGTTTTTATAAATCTTCTTATTTTTGTATATTTACATACAATTATTGTACAAAATAGAACTAAAAGAATTATCAAAAAGTTGCCTTTGAATCGCCAATCATATCCAATGCCAACATATCCCAAGAAAGTGCTAATCCTATTGCAGGAGCATCTCCATAAGGATCATCTTTACTATTACCATAAGTTCTAATTAATTTCCTATATTCTTCTTTGGTTTTTTGTATAGCTTTCTTTACAGAAATTCCAGTTACTAAAGAATAAATCAAAACATGACAAGCTCTTCTAAATGGGATAGCATTTTTATCTTTATCTGGGACGGCTGATTTTGAAGGATCTCCAACCCACATGAATTCATCCTGATACCCTATATATGCTTTTGCTCCTTTTTGAACAGAAAGTTTACCAAGCTCTTTTAGAGAATCACATGCTAAAGCATAAACTATCTTTCCTTTTGTCAGATTCACATTTGCCTTATCTAAAATAGGATTATCATCATGACCAAAAACAGTCCATTCATTTCCATGGCCATTAAGAAATACTAAAGTTGGATTTTGTGTAGAAAGGGAAGATATAACATTTTTCCTATTTGCTTTTGAATCTCTAAGTTCAGTTAGATGAATCTTTTTATCTTCTTTTACAATACTTACGATTCCTCTTGAAAATGAGTAAAGATAAGCTGTATGTGTTTCATGTCTTGGTCTTGTTATCAAAAATTGTTTAACCATTTTAAGCTGAACCAGCCAATACTTTTAACATATGCATCTGTGCCAGTATAACCTTTTTTCCAAAGGGATCACCAGATTCAACATGAGTAATAAGTTCTTTTACAGAAACCTTTTTTGAAGAACCTAGCATTATTTTTGATTCTGGATTAAGAGTATTTAGTCTAGCTAATACAAGCTTTTTTTGTTCTTCATATTTGTTGAACGTTTCTTTGTTCATAGTATCTCCAAGATTTTAAGTTTTTTTAGTATTTTATTACCCAATTCAGTCTTATCTTCAATTTCTTTATTTGCCTTATTCCAAGAAATTGGTTTATCATCAATAATTACAATTACAAGCTCCATTTCAGGTTCAGGCAGGTTTGCATATGCCTTTAGAAACTTTGCTCTTAAATCTTCTAACTCTCCCATTTTACTTATTTAAGTAATATTCAGGAATTTATAAACATTACTTTAATTTGAGGGTAATAATTGAATCCTATGAGATTACCTCTTATTATCTTAAGAGAAACGACATGTAATAACCCCTACTAAACATTTAAAAATATAAAACAATAATAAAACATATGGAAAACAAGGGATGGGAAAGTATCTACAAAAGTAAAGGTGATATATATTCAGAGCCATTACCTAAAATAAAAAAGGCATCTAAACTTTTTAAAGAAAAACAATACAAAAAAATATTAGACTTGGGCTGTGGAACAGGCAGACATAGTATTTTTCTAGCAAAACAAGGTTTTTTAGTATATGCAACAGACATATCTCCTAAAGGTATAGATATTACAAAAAAGAAAAGTAAAGGATTAAATATACAATTTAAAGTTCATGATATGACCAAAATTCCCTACAATGATAATTACTTTGATGCAATTATCTGTGTATTTGCAATGGGTCATGGTCTTCTAAGTGATGCAAAAAAAACAATTGATGAAATGTTCAGAGTTTTAAAACCAAATGGCACAGTCCTTACAGAATTTATGTCAACAAAAGATAAAACATATGGTAAAGGAAAAGAAATTGAAAAAAACACATTTCTCGGATCAATGGAAGGAGAAGAAGATATAGCCCATCATTATTTCACGAAAGAAGAAATAAAAACATTATTTGCAAAGTTTAGTAAAACAAATATTTCCACTACAACATATTTTCAAAAGATTGAGGCATTTGATGTAGAAGCTATGAAATAACGTATAACTCTGAGCGATAGGTAAGAAAGTTCTACACACTACTAAAAATAAAAAAAGAAATTAAAATAGTTAAATCTTTTCCCAAAAAATTCTTCCAAATTAAGCCTTCTACTGCCCGAATTTAGCCACTTCAAACCCCCAAATATACAGGTTTCAAGGCTTATATCACTACTATAAAGTAACTACAAATAGAAAGTTTTATAAACTGCTAAAATGGCTCAATTATTAAGAAAATGGATTATGCTCAAAGATTAGAACTAATAAAAGAAATAGAAGATGAATGTTTTAGAAAGAAAATTGAATATTCCAATTTAGTACGAAATAATCCATCAGAACTTGTAAGCTCATTAAATCCTAACTATGTTCTTTTAGAGGAACCACAAGCTGATGAAAAGCAAGTATTTATTGTAAGAGATAGAACTGATGATATTACAAAAGTCCTTAAAATTGAACCTTGGGAGAATTTAAATGGACCAGTTTGTGAAAGTGTTGCTTTAGATAGACTTAGTTCTGTTAAAGGAATTCCTAAAATTTATGATGTGAAACTGAATAAAGAAATATTACCTTTTGAAAGAAGCCCTTATGTATGTGAGTATATTGAAGGAACTCATCTTGTTCGATTAGAAGAGATTGATCCTAGAGTATATTTAAGAATGGCTAGAATGGCTTTTGATTTTCACAAAAGAGGTTTTTTATTACCTTGTGATTGGAAGAATAATACAATTGTAGATGAAAATGGACAACCTTGGCTTGTAGATTTGGGGCATATAAGATATTATGCTAAAGAGGGGGATTTTGATTTTGGGGATATTTTCTTTGATATACTTGGAGAATTTTTTAGAGATGAAAGAAGTGGGGTACCATTAAGAAAATGAAAAGAAACATCCTAAACCTATCAAAGAGAACATGTGCGATTACTTTGCCTATAGATTGGGTTAAGAAGAATAATATCACAAAAGGTCATTCTGTTAATGTTAT
>JBDRRK010000007.1:0-2274 GCA_043825775.1 archaeon | reverse complement strand
TGTATTAAGTGATTTCTTAACAAACCCTGAGTGATAAGCAGTATACTCCCACAGCAACTTACTTACCATTCTTCTAATTAACTTCTTCATTTCTAACTCTATAAATCTACCATCTGTTATCATATTCCTCCTTATCAATATACTGTTGTATTGAAAACTTTGCTATATGTTTTATTCTTTACCATAAATGCAATATCTCTTCTTGTTTGATACTTATCACAAACATAAATTTCACCAACAGGATCATAAGGATATAAAGCCCTACTATCCTCACCACAAAAATCACACATGTTTTTCATATTACCTCCTTATTGTACTTAAACTTATTTGTTATATTTTTATAGAAATATCTACCTTGTGATTCTGCTTTCTTCAATCCCTCAAAAATATCTTCTGGAACTTCATGATAAGTATAAGTTGAACCATTTTTAAACTCTATAGTCAGCTTACCGCCTTCGTACCAAAAACTATCTAAGTTTGAACTATCAGCTTTTATTTTCTTCATTTTTATTCCTTTTCAAAGTTCTCTATAGTATCAATTAAAACATGAATAGCGTTTATCATAACTACTTTGTCTTGATCAGAAGTAGGAGCTATACGAATCCCAAGTTCAAGTTGTTGAAGTTCCTCTTTAGTTGATGCCCCAACCAAACCAATCAAAGCCTTTCTCAATTTCAATATTTTTTGTTCCGCATCTCTTAGGGGGTGCTTTTCACAAACCTTAATATGGTCTGTAAGCACCTTTGATCCATGCGGTGGTGTTCCTTCTGGATAAGCCACCCCACAATAAACACACGTTAGAACTCTTTTATTATTCTTCATTTTTAAATTCCTCCCCTAATTTTAGATATTTCTCATATTGTTGTTTCTTTTCCAGTTTACCTCTTCAATAAATTCTCTCATAGGTATTCTTGACACTTCAACTTCCTCATACTCAATAAGATAACAATCATCCCTTTTATATTCATTTATTTTTTTTCTTCCATAAGATTCAAATAATATATGTAAATGTGATCCCTACTGTTCTCCACCCAACACCAAACTTCTTTAACTAACTCTAACAATCTTTGTATCTTTTGTTTTATTCTAAACATTTAATATACCTCTTTATAAATATTCAATCTTAATATTTTCTGGTTTCATCATTTCTTCTATCTTTTTATTAATTTCATCAACGTTTAATGATTCTCTTGATGCTCTTAATTTAATCCAATCATTAAACTTCTTACTTTTACATAATCTAATAAATGCTTTTTTAAGATTCTGTAACCTGCTTCTTTGTTCTGTCCCAGTACCGGTGGCACCTGAATCTGAGTGTAATATCCTAACACAGTTCTGATGTTTGTTCCTGTGCTGACCACCAGAGCCACTACCCGAATAATAGGTTATTACAAAGTCCTTTTTTCTTAATGAAAATAATAATTCTTTAGTCATGATCTTCTAATTTCTGAATAAGTTGAACTGGATACATTTTTAATTCTTGGTTAGGAAACCAAGAATTTTCAGTGAGTTTTAAATTAACATATCTATGCTTCACATATACAACCTGTAACTTTAGCTATCCCAAAAGAGGTTCCAACAAACTTATTCATCTTCTCCTCCTATACTTTGGTTTATATTCATCCTCTCTCCACCTAAGTCCAGTCCTTAATAAATTATAAAATGCAAATGGTATTAAAACAACAAGAAACAAAACAAACATATAAAACAATTCAGTTCCACAAAACACTACCATACCAAATACAGATGCCATATTCAATAAATTTTGTTATTGCGTTTGTCAGCATTATTTTTCCTCAAACCAACTACACTCATTATTTCTATTTAACCAAGTAGCAGATGCTCTATATTCAAGTATATCCTCACCATACCAAAATCTTGGACTAGCTTTAAAACTATTTAACTTATTGTAACATTGATAATACTCAGCATCATGTACAAGATATTTACAGTTTTTGCAATATACAAATGATCCGTTATCTTTCTCACCATCAATCCTTCTTTCAACTTCATTATTAATCCTTCTTTCAACTTCATTTAATAAATCTTGTACATTCTGATCGCACATACTTACATTCTGATCGCACATACTTACAATCTTTTTTATATACTCAAATAAAGTATGTCTGTCCTCGTGTTCCATTATTTCCTCCTTAAATTCTGTTATTCATTAGTCTTTTATAAAACACCTCTCACTATTTTTTTAAATACATTATAGCACACTTTTTCGATTTTGTCAAGTACTATTTTCAAAATTTTATAAAATATTTTTTT
>JBDRRK010000006.1:0-4470 GCA_043825775.1 archaeon | reverse complement strand
CCATAAACGTTTTTAGGTGGTTTGTAGGTTCTCACATCGTATTCTGGTATTGTTATATTTCTAACATCATAACCAGCGTCTTTGTATGGTTTTCCCCAAGCACCAGTGCCACCACATAGGTCAAGGATTACTCTCTCTTTACCTTTGGTGGGGGTCATATGAGAAATCTCAGATGTTTAATAATTTGGTCTAGTGTTTTTGCTGAATGACCTACATTTTCAATAACTAGCTCATCTAGTTTATCTACTATTTTTTCAATTCTTTTTCGTTCATTACTTTTACCCAACTCATAAACCCAATTAGAAAACTCTATAGCTTCATCTATATACCAATTAGTTTTATCTAAATGTTTCATTCTATTTAATAGAATATCTATGTTAATTTTACTTTTCATAAAATCCTCCTTAAAGAATAATAAATAATTTTATTGATGCTACTATAAACCACACAATAAGTGCTATAAAAAACGAATACGCTAATAACTTCATAAGACCTCCTTAGTCTTTTTATTTAATACTCTCTCTTTACTAGGTTTTGTCATAGGTTCTTTAATATAATAATTGCTAAATATAAAATTCCAAGGGATGGACTTAATCCATAATATAAAAGTAAATATAAAATTACATTCCAAAAACTCATACCTTCCCCCCTTGTTTGGTGTTGTTTGTCTTGGGGTTAGATTGAGCTTTTACTAATTCACCTCTTTTTAACATTTTCTCGTGTAATTTGTTAAAGTGTATTCCACAGGCTTCTTGTTTTCTTCCATACCTTACGCCTCCAGTAAAATACCATTGTCCATTATCATCTCTGTATAGGATTTGACCTTTACTATATTGATAACCAATTGGATTTTTAACAACCTTATATATTACTCTCTCTTTACTAGGTTTGGTGGGGGTCATAGGTTAGCCTCCATAAATGCCTTTGCGAATCCTGATGGTGTTATTGCTCGTCTCTCAGTTCTTGTCAACTTGCCAAAATGCTCTGGGGCTATATCTTTAGATTTCATATAGTCAAACTTTGTTAACCCCTTATCTCTTTTATGAGTCTTTTTAGGTTTGTTAAAATATCCCCATATAGCAGTCTTTTTCTGATAATTGTGTCCAAACTCATCAGGACTAAATACAAATGCTGGTTCGCCCAAAAACCATCTTAACATTCCATGATACGGATTTTCTAACGCCCAAAACTTTAGTGGTGAATACTTTTGAGTATCTTTTTTAATCCCCCCTTGCAATTCCCATATTATACTAAGAGAGTTTTTAACTAACTTCATTCCTTCTCTTAAATCTCGTGGCTTCTTAGCGTTGGTTCTAGCATGACTGAACATTGTGCAAGGTGGTGCTGATAATACTCCATAAACATCCTTTTTCTTAACAGTCAAATTATATTTAGAACTTGTTTTAATTGATTCCCAAAAATAAAGATTGTCCTTGTCTGAATAATACCAAGTTAAATCATAATCAGGCAATGTAATGTTGTGAACTTTATAACCAGCGTCTTTATAGGGCTTACTCCAAGACCCTGTTCCTCCGCAAAGGTCAAGTATTACTTTGTTATTCGCCATGCTGGTACCTCATATTTATCATTTATAACATAGCCTTTTTTCTTCAAGTAAACTAAATGCTGATGAATTGTAGAAATACTTTTACTTAGTATTTTTGCCATCTCTGGTAATGTAATAGATGGATTTTCTTTCAATAAATTATAAACTTTTTCTTGAGATTTTGTCTTAGCCTTTTTACTAATACGCACGGATTTTTCTTCACTTCTTGCTAAGTAAGCATCTAGTTCCCATACTACTTCTGATAATCTTTTATAGACACTTGCCCATAATTGGTTAGTTCCCTTTAGTCGTGAGGCTTTCCATGCTTCTTTTTCAAGTTTGTGTAAATAATCTCTTGAGTTTAAGTTAATTTTCATAAGACCTCCTTAGTCTTTTTATTTATTACTCTCTCTTTACTAGGTTTCTTGGGGATGGGGTTACACATAGGGCAACCAAACATTTCAATATCACCACCTATGCTTTTAGTTCCACAATTAGGGCATCGCTCTTTACTAGGTTTGGTCATAAGTCCTTATAAATATATTTAATTAGTGCTACGATAAACAATCCTTTTGCAATGCCTGTAAATAAAGCGTTCATGGATTCAATTATACTCATACCTTCCCCCCTTGTTTGATTACTCTCTCTTTACTAGGTTTCTTGGGGGTCATAGGTTTTCCTCATTTAGGTAATCTTCAATCTCATCACCTAGTTCTTGAGGTAAATAGCTACTAACAGGCATTAACTTTTTGATTGTTTCCCACTCAACTCTTGTCAATCCCATTGAGCTTACTAATTCTCTTATTGAATGGCCATGATAACAATAATTAAAGCCCAATATCTGTGCCTCTGCTAATTCCCCTTGTTTGGTTACTCGCTCTTTACTAGGTTTGGTTGGGTTAGTCATAGGTCATCCTCTTGGGGTAATTTTCTAACTCTTTCAAACGGCATTATTGGGTCTGTAGACTGGTGTCTGAATATTCTACCATCCTCCATTTCAATAAATAGACCAGTAGCAGTCCCTTCTAAGTTGTCATAGTAATATATATTTTTTACTTTGTTACTAAATTTAAATATTTTCTTCTTTATTGTCATAGGTTCTCCTTTAATGATAGTGCTTTAAGTAGAAACTCCATTTTTTCTTCTAATCTTTCTCTATGAGACTCATCACTTCCCCATGATGTTTCTTCACACCACTTTTCATAATCACTCATTATTAGTTGTTTTTCCTCCTCAACAGCCTCTTGTCTTGTTTGAGTTAGGAGGTTTGAGATGTCATTAAAAGCCCTAGCATACTCAAATTCTCTCTGTTCTCTGATTATTTTTGAGGATATATACTCTGTAGTTGCTCTTGAAACATTATCTATTATTCTTTTTATCTGCTCTACTTGCTTGTTTTGTTTCATAACTCTCCTTTGCTCTTTAATTGCTATATCCATAGCTTTATTGGCTACTTTCTTTTTATCTTTAAGTGGCATGTCTGTAAAGTTTGTTTTAGTCATAGGTTAGGTCATAATTTTGGGTTAAAAATAGGGTCATTTTTATCTTTTAGGTTCAGGGTTGAATTTTCCCAACTCCTTAGTGCTTTTATTCTTTTTCTCTCTCCCTTATACCAACAATCTTCGCATAACCTACCTTTGAAAAGTTTTTTACTACCACAACTTTCACAAACGAGTTTTCCTTTTGGCATAGTTAGATTAGTCATAAAACCTTCATTAAATCAACTTCATTTATATTAAATCTTTTGCCTTCAAGACTATCTAATGATCGCACACAGCCATCTCTATCAAGATTTAATTGCCAAATATAGATAAATTCTTTTTTCGCCTTATTCCATGCTCTAAATTTAATTAGTTTTAGTCTTTTGTCTTTAACCGTTGACGGCACAAACCACTCATTTTTAATCTTCCCCTTTACCAAAAGCCCCCAAACTGCCCTTAATCTTAACCACAGCCCTTTGCCACTTTTAATATCGCTCTTTTTAATTAGTTTTCTTACTCTCTCTTTACTAGGTTTGGTCTGTACCCGTTCTGTACCCATTCTGTACTTGTTAGGTTTGGTCATATCTCTCCTTTATAAGTCTATTTACTTTTCTTAATATCTCCTCTTGCTTATCTACTAGGGCTTCTACCTTGTCCTCAATACTCATTCTTCCCCAATAGTAGGTGTCAATGATTTCTATGTAGTCTGGTTTGGTTGGTTTGGTGGGGGTCATAGGTGTTTAATCCTTCTTCTAATTGCTTTTTCTTTGCGTTTCTTAACTGGATTGTAGCCTTCCTTTTCATATTCTTCCCAAATTAGAAAATCACCAACTCTTTGCCAAGATGGAACTTTACTTATATTGATACCAAACTCACTAAATAATAGTTCCTGCCTATCATTAGATTTCATGGGGTGGAGCTTTCTAGTAGCTTGTCTAGCAGTTAAACCACTATCTCTTAATTTATAATAAGAATAGCTGTTAATACAACCACGCCAAGCATTTAATCTTCTGTCTTTCTCATAAGCCTCTACATCTTTTTTAGTTGGAGTTACTAATACTCGGCTATCAAAGTGTGCTTCGTCGTCAACCTCTGCTGAAAACTTAGCTGATAATATACCTGCTGTGATTGAAGTAATCTTTTGAACACGCCTATCAAACCACTCACTATCCTTGTTGAAGTAAAGAGAAATTTCGTCTGAATGAAAGTGAGCTTTGTAAATATCTGGGATATAAGTAATTAGCTTTTCTGTTCCAGCTACCATAGCCTTGTGAAACTTCTCATCAAATGGTCGTTCAAACCTCTCGGTAAACTTACTAAAGCAATTCCCATCAAGCCTAACAATAAAATAACAAGCCCTAGGAACAACTAAGTCCTTAAAGTAATCATATTTTCTGCCTGTTTTTGTATTTATACTCATACTCTCTCTTTACTAGGTTTGGT
>JBDRRK010000005.1:0-2531 GCA_043825775.1 archaeon | reverse complement strand
GTTGTTATTGGTTTTTGTTTAGATCTCATCTCGCTATCAATTTAATTGTTTCTAGTAATTGAATATACTTTGGTTGCCAAAACAATCCTCCTAGTAATAAGCCTAGTAAAATCCCTAATATAAATCTTTTCATTTTACCCTCCATTCTTTTTTAACTTCTATTTTACGTATAACTTCGTATATGTTTGGGGGTGGGTTATCTAGTGAGTTAGTATCTTCCCAGTGTTGAATTTTCTTTAAGGCCCCTTTTTGAGTTTTAAACTCTGATTTTGATAGAACGTACATAATCCTCCTTTAATAATTTTCTTAATCTCTTGTGCTTACCGCAAGAGACATAGCTAGTGTTAACTCGTTGTTTACGTGTTTTGTACATGTTAGTCATTTTATCTCCTTTAGTCTTGACCATTTAATAAAATTCTTTATATGTTTAAGACTATTCTCATCTTCATCTTTCCACTCTAATAAATACTTTAATATTTTCTTACGGTTATCGTATAGACTGCTTAGCATTTCTTTCTCTTTGTTAAGCTCTCCTTGGTGATAGGCTTTGGTTATCCATTCCTTTATCATTTCATACACTTCCTCTATTGATATACCGTCTAGTGTTGATTGATGAACAAACTCGTCAAACTCTTTAAGCAATGCTTTAATTGTCATAAGACTTCCTTGTTGTTTACTTATTCTGTACATGTTCTGTACCTTTTCTGTAGATGTTGAGTTAGTCATGTTTCCTTTCTAGTAGGGAGTCTATTAAATCTTCTATTTTGTTTCCTCCAACTCCCTTAATAATCTTTTCGTTTTTATAAACTTTAACTGTTACTGCTCCAGTTTTAGTTGTTTTTAATGATTTTATAGATAATTCTAAATCCCTCCACTTCTTGTTGTTGGCAAGTAATTCTTGGTTGATGAAGGCTAGGAGTTTAGTCACCTGCTTTTCTGTTAATTTATCTGGTTTATCCCAAAGACCTTTACCAAACTTTCTTCTAAACTTCTTCTCCATGCTTGTCTTGGGGTTAGGGGTTAACAACTTAGAATCTTTCTTCATTTCTTTCTTAATCATTTCTCCTCCATGCTTCTGACACATAATAAAACCACGCCTTATGTAATATAGTGAGGCTGGCATAACACATTTTTCGCACTTTAATAACTCTGCTTGATTCATACTTTATCCTTTCTTGTGTTTAACTCTCCAGCCAGTACATACTGGACATTTAATACTTTCAATTGTTACTTTTTGTTTCTTTAACTTCTTATTGAACAGAGATAAAAGTTTTCTCATAACTTGATTGTGATTTAAACAATAGTTTGGTTCCTCTAAATGATGAACATTCAATCTCATGATTATTTTTTTAATCTGTTTTTTTAATTCTACTCTCTCTTTAGGTTTGGTGGGGGTACACTTACAAGGCAAGTCCTCAAGGCAATCCATACAAGTACCTCTACCACTAGCATTTAATTCTATTTTTCCTGTATTAGTCATAAGTTACTCCTTTTTAGTTAAATTGATAATATTTCCCCATTCAATATCTGTATTAAGAAAAGTTATTCCTGAAATTATTACCCAATTTATGCCCAAAAACTTGTAGACTAAAGAGTAACAAATAAAATTAATTATAAGACCAGTAAAATATCCATTCTTTTTTAGAAAATTAAAGTATTGTTCTCTCATAGGTTAGTCCTTTGAAAATAAAATAATTAGTAATGCTGTTGACCACCAAATAAGTGACTCAATATTAACCTCTTTAATTAAATAAAAATAAGAAGTTACTAAACAAAATATTACCCATAAATCTTTTTTTTTCATCTTAACCTCTCAATCATTTTTTCAACAGTTGGCTCAGCCAAAGCACCCTTGCTTCTACCTTCACCAGTTATATTAAGCGTTACTTTTGAACCCTCTGGGTCTTCTGGGTTAAAGGGAACTTGTAAAGCTTGCTCCCCTAACTTTGCTATTTTCTCATTAGCTCCAGGTAGAGTTATATCTACTGCTTTTGACCAGGGAGTTTGTGATGTTCTGATTGATTCTAGCATATTTTATTTATGATTTTTAATATATTTTCTCCAGTAGTCAAAGTAGGATAGTTGGAAGATTAACCAGTTTATAAGTTTCATTTATTCCTCCATAAAATTTTTGACTTTCCAGTTATTCTTAGTCTTTTATTCTTTGCACTATGTTTTGCAGTCCATTCTAATTTTACCTTACCGGTAAATAAAACTCTTAATGCTGTCTTTAATCTACTTCTACACTCAATATATTCAAAATAAGTATCAAGCATTTCATAGGTTGTTGTCCAATAAGTCATTTTAATCCCTTTAAAATAATTTTATAATCGGCTAGTAGCTCTCTTAGTTCTGATATTCTCCACTTTTTAATCTCTCGCTTGTGTTTGTCTAGGTGTTTCATTCTGTCTGGGTACTTCTCTGCAAACCATTGACCAGACTCTGTGGGGTTTAAGTGCCACCACTGAAGATGGCAACCCGTGCAAAACACTTTTATGTTATCAAAATCCCATCTTAAAGCAACACATCTA
>JBDRRK010000004.1:0-7764 GCA_043825775.1 archaeon | reverse complement strand
GAGAAGTCGTAAAAAAAGGACAAGATATATAAATATGTGCACACACTTATATAGTAAGGCGGAGGAAAGCACGCTTACGCAAGTTCACTCCGACTAAAACAAGGCTATATTTGCCAGAAAATCTATTTTACCGACGAGAAGAGTTGGGCGAGAAAGCACGTCTAACACCGGACTACACAATAGTCATAGTTCTAGAAAGGTTTAAATAATTATTAACTATAGAATTTAATATGTATTATAAAAAAGGTGAGTATATTGATTTAAGATATAGACCTACTTCTAAGGATTTAATTGCTGAGTACTATGTTGAACCCAATAGAATAGATTTGAAAAGTGTTGCTAACCATCTAGCTGCTGAATCAAGTATTGGTACTTGGACTACAATTTCTACAATGGAACCATCTATTTCAAAGAAATTAAAACCTTCTGTTTATTCAATTAATCATAAGAAAAACATTGTAAAAATTGCTTATCCTGAAGAATTGTTTGAAAGAGGCAATATGCCACAGATACTTTCTAGCATAGCAGGAAATATTTATGGTATGAAAGCTGTTAAAAGATTAAAATTGTTGGATATTGGTTTTACTAAATCATTAGTTAAAAGTTTTAAAGGACCTAAATTTGGAATTGGGGGAGTTAGAAGGATTGCAGGAGTTAAAAAAAATCCATTGATTGGTACTATTGTAAAACCTAAAGTTGGTTTGGACTCTAATAAACATGCTGAAGTAGCTTTCAATGCTTGGGTTGGTGGTTTGAATTGTGTTAAAGATGATGAAAACTTGACTAATCAAACATTCAATAGATTTGAGAAAAGAATTGAATTAACTGAAAAAGCAAGATTGAAAGCTGAAAAGGTTACTGGTGAAAAGAAAATATATATGCCAAATATTACTGCTGAATCAAAAGAGATGTTGAGAAGAATGAAATTTGTTGAAAAACATCACGGAAATTATATTATGGTTGATATTTTAACTGTTGGTTTCTCTGGTTTACAAACTGTAAGAAATGAAACTAAATTGCCAATACATGCACATAGAGCAATGCATGCTGCTTTGACAAAATTAAATCATGGTATGTCAATGTTGACTATTGCTAAAATCGCTAGGTTGATTGGAGTTGATACATTACATATTGGTACTGCCTATGTTGGTAAAATGAGTGAAAGTAAAAAATCTACTTTAGATATTGAAGATGAGATTGAACATAATTTTATTAGAAATAAAGGTGAAGTGTTAAAACAGAACTGGTATAGTAAGAAACCGGTGTTAGCTGTTGCTTCTGGTGGTTTGCATCCAGGGCATATTCCTCAATTAGTAAAATTGATGGGTAATGATATTGTTATCCAAGCTGGTGGAGGAGTTCATGGTCATCCACAAGGTACTTTAATTGGTGCTAAGGCAATGAGACAAGCTTTGGAAGGAACAATGAAAAAGATTCCTTTAGAGAAATATTCTATTACAAATCCTGAACTGGCTGTTGCTTTAAAGAAGTTTAGGGGAATATAATGTGGACAAAAAAGGATATTGAAAAGCATTTAGAAGTTTCTAAAAGATTGTACAAAATAAAAGACTTAACATTTGATTATTTGTATGAGGGTGTTTCTGAATATAAAGTTCAACAATTTATTTTAAAAAAATTTAAGGAATTTGATCTTATTATGGATAGAGATGTTCCTATAGTGGCTTTTAATGAGAATACTTCTCATATTCATTATTTCCCAAAAAAGAAATCAAAGAAACTAAAAAAAAATTCATTAGTTTTAATTGATATTTGGGCAAGATCAAAGAAAGGAGGTCCTTATGCAGATATTACTTGGATGGGTTATTATAGAAAGGTTCCTTTGAAAGTTAAAAAGGTGTTTGATTTGGTAATTAAAGCAAGAGACAATGCTTTGACATTTGTAAGGAATGAAGTTAAAAAAGGAAATATGCCAATAGGCTGTAAAATTGATGAAGTAGCTAGGGATGTTATTAAAGAAAAGGGATATGGTAAGAATTTTTTACATTCAACAGGGCATTCATTAGGGAATTATTCTCCTCATGGAAATAGAGGTAATTTAAGAATGACTAATAAAAAAAGAATATTAAATAATTTGGGTTATACAATTGAACCTGGAGTTTATTTGAAAGGAAATTTTGGTGTAAGAAGTGAAATTGACTTTTATATTTCCAAAGGAAAAGTTTTTGTTTCTGGACCAATACAAAAGGAATTAGTTAAAATAAAAAAGAAAAAGGGTTAAACCCAACCCCAAAATTTAAATCTCCATTTTTGTTTGAAAAGATGTTTATTTTCTTCTTTCCATTCTTTCATGGCCTCTCTTACTTCTTCATCTGTAGCTGATTCTTCAAGACCTAACATTTCTTTCATTAGATCCATTCTTTGTGTATGTGCTTCTTCCATAACTTCTTCAGCTGTTGCAGATTCATCCATACCTAACTTTTCTCTTAACCATTCAATTTTTTCTTCTGCAATTGCTTCTTTTAATTCTTCTCTGGTTTCTACACCATAGTTTTCCATTGCATCAGTTTCTAAATCACCTTTGTATTCATTTATTGCTTCAAGAAGATCAGCAATTGTATTTTCTTCTGTTAAACCATTCTCTTCCATTATCCAAACAATAGATCTTCCTGTTTCAGAGTATTTTCCATAAGCTAATCCTGGATGTTCTTCCATATTTTCTTGTACTTTTTCTCTAACTTGCTCTCTTATATTAGAGTCTTCTTCATCACTTTCATCTTCTACATCTACATCTTCACCAGAATTCATGTTTTGTCCTTGTGCATTGTCAGATACAGCCATTACTGTAAATGTTGACATAACTAACATTGCAATCAAAAACAATCCAAATGCAAATTTTTTCATTTTCATTTTATTTCCTCCAATTCGCAACCCTTAAAAAGTCCGAATCTTTACTAGTAGAGTGGTTGAAACACCATTTAAAATATTCGTGTAATCTTAAGATATAAGGCGTAAAACAATGAAACAAGTTGAAACTGATAAGAGAAGTATTATTATGATTTTATGTTTTGTCTATGCTGGAATTTCTTTAATTTTATTTCTTATTTCTTTATTAGTAATTGTAAAAAATGGTAATGTTATTTCTTTTAACACTTATATTAATAGTGATATTGCAACTATTTCATCTCAAATTCTTTATAGTATCTCTTGGATCATTGGACTGTTCTCATTGTGTGGTCTTGTTTTGAGTGTTTTTGCTGGAAGAGAGTTACAAAAGTCTAATCCTCATGTTAATGCTGAAAAAGAAAAAAATATTTCAGATGATGGAAAAACAATTGATATTGACATGTTATTACCTGAAGAAATTAAAATTGTAAATGTTTTAGAGGAAAATGATAAGTCAATGACTCAGAATGATTTAGTTAGAGATTCTGGTATGTCTAAAGTTAAAGTTCATAGGATAATTAAAAGATTAGAATCAAAAAAGGTTATTACTAAGCATAACTATGGTATGACTAATAGAATTAAACTTGAGAAAAGTTTTAGGACTGAAAATGAAGAGTGATTATTTCAATAATAGAAATTTAGCAATTGCTTTATTGATTGCTTTAGTTCTTATGTTCATTAGAATTCCTTATTTTGAAACTGATTCTATTGCAAAGGTTATTGTTCTAATTGTTGCTGTTATTCTTATTATTAGAAAGTAATTTTTTGTATACTAAATATCCTAAAGTTCCTATTATTAATCCACTAATAACATCTGCAAAGTAATGTTGTTTTACAAATAGTGTTGAAAGAGCCACTAGAAATAATGCCCCATAAAACCATTTTTTATTATATACCAAAGCAGAGAACATCATCATAGATACATGTAAGCTTGGAAAAAGATTATGAGGATAGTCTAGAGTGTAAACAATTGATAACAACCAAGTTGAAAATCCTGTTACTATAAATTCTGGCCTTTCTATTGTTCCGGGAAAGAAAATAAAAAAAGGTAATGTAAATACAAGTATAGAAAGAAATCCATATATAAATTCTTTGAAATTTTATGTTTTAAATAATGGAATAAAAATGAAAAAATAAGTCAATACATAAATTATTGAAAATATTGGAAGAAATGGGAAGAAAGAATCAAAAGGGGTTTTATAATCAAAATAAGAGTATGAATGAACTAACTTATTTGTTGCAAAATATAGAGCTATCCATATTCCTGCTAAGGGAGCTATAAATAAAACCTTGTTTTTCATAAAAATGAGTTTAAAGTTTAGTTTTAAATGTTTTCTGGTTATAAAATAAATAAAAAAGAGAAGATTATTTTGATTTCTTCTCGATAAAATTTAGTAATTTATTTGTCCTGTCCATCCTGTGCAATACAACGCAGCCATCTGGTTTAGTGCTGTCATATGCCTTGCATTGGTCTGTACATTCCCTATCCACAAAAGGACACAAAGCCATCTTACCTACCTCCCTTTTTTCTTAAAATCACTTTTAAGTATTTCAATCTTTCCTTTTTCACCTTTAATTATAACTTCATCTTCATCCTTAAAACTAGTAAGTCTTGTAACAAGCTCTGGAAGTTTAATTATCCCTAATTTTACTGATAAATTTGATACTAATTCATTTGTTGTTTCTAATTCATTCATTATTCCACTAAAACCTTTATTTTCTTTATCTTTTGTGTATTGAAATGATCTATCATAAAGATATTTTGCTATTTTATCAGCAACATCAATTCCAGTTGCTTCAGTTATTCCTTTGATTCCTGGTGATGAGTTTACTTCTAATACAACGGGTCTTGTTCCTTCAAGAATATCTACTCCACAAATATCTGCTCCTACTGCTTTTGCAGCTTTTATTGCCAAATTCTTTGTTTGTTCATCAAGTTCAATTGGAATACCTTTTCCACCTTGGTGTATATTTGCCCTCATTTCTCCTTTACATGCAACTCTTTTCATTGCAGCAATAACTTTATCTCCAGCTACAATTGCTCTAATGTCACAGTTTCCGGCATCTATGAACTCTTGAATTAAATATTTTTGATTAAATGCTTCTAATGCATCAAGTAATGTTTTTGCTGAAGAATATGAATCTGCAAATAAAACTCCTTTTCCTTGTGTTCCCTTTGGTACTTTTAGAATAATTGGATATTTAATATCCTTAATTATTTCTCTCGCAATACTAGTTGTTGCTGCAAAGTAGGTTTCTGGAACAGGAACGTTTTCATTTTGTAATGCAAGAGCTGTTAAAAATTTATTGTGACAGTTTGAATAGGCTTCAGGGTGTAAAGGAGTATATGTATTTGGATATATTATATCAGCTATTCCTTTTCTTAATAATTCATATCTCCAAGAGCCTCTTAAGTATAAACAATGGTAATCTTCTAAGGGCTTATTTTGGTAAAATACTTGTTTTCCATCTCTAGTTATTTTAATTCCTATCTCTTTTAAGTTTAGATGTTCAGCACTATCAAAATAATTTTTTGCTTTTTCTACAATCCATTGAGCTGATGTTGCTCCCAAACTTATTAGTCCGAATTTCATTTTGTGTATAACTCTGGATGTTTTGAATAATCAATATATTGATTTATTGAAGGATCTACTAAAAATCCTTCTTTTAATGTTTGAACTCCAATTAATACTGGAAATTTTAAATGTGTTCTATCTGTTACATTAAATGTTGTTGTAAATGTTTTATCTTTAATCTTTATTTCAGCTTCTACCATTCTTCTTAGCTGTCTTCCATTTGAAGATTTAACCCATATTTTTTTTTCAATATAGGGAATATTTAAGTCTTTGATTATTGTTTCACAAATAGAATTGCCTTTTGCTCCTGTATCTATTTTAGCAATAAGTTCCTTGTTGTTTAATATTATTTTTTCAGACAACCCCAACACAATCCGATCCATTTGATTGATTAAAATTATCAGATTTAAAAGGTTATCTGAAGTGAACGATACATTTATATATTCTTTAATTTACTTATTAAAATATATGACATTAAAGAAACATTCCAAATATTTCTTATTGGCATTGTTTATTTTATTACTTGTTGGAGCTATATTTATTGTAAAACCTTATATTGGAGCTATTTTAACTGCTCTTGTTTTGGGTTACATATTTTTTCCAGTTTATAGAAAAATTAATTCCTGGATTAAAAGACCTACAATTTCAGCTTTAATTATGACTGGAATTTTATTAATTCTTATTTTTGTTCCTGCTTTTTTCTTTGTGAATATGTTAGTTAATGAGGTTGGTGATAGGTATGCAACTTTTGAAGAATCTGATTTATCTACTTTTTTAAATGAAAAAATGGGAATTGAATTAACAGAAGCAAATGAAGAAAGAATTTTAGATATTGCACACCAAGGGACTGAATATTTGTTTAAAGAAGCTTCTAGTTTTGTTTTTTCACTACCTAAAAAATTAATAAATTTCATTATTATGTTATTTGTATTTTTCTTTGTGTTTAAAGATGGAGAAAAGGTTGTTAATGAATTTAAAAAATCTTTACCTATTGAAGATTCGCATAAAACAAGAGTATTTAATAAAATAGAGACAACTGTGAACTCTCTGGTTTATGGAGAGATTGCTATTTCAATAATTGAAGGTGTTATTGCAACGTTAGGGTTTTGGTTATTGGGAGTTCCTGCTCCAGCATTGTTTGGTTCTATTATTGCTATAGCAGCTTTATTACCTGCTATCGGTCCTTTGGTTGTGTGGGGACCTTTGGCTTTGTATATGTATTTGATTGGAGAAACTGGTTTGGCTATTGGTGTTGGTTTATTTGGATTTTTAGTGTTGACTTTAGCCTTAGATATGATTGTAAAACCAAAAGTTTTAGGTTATAAGGGACATATACATCCAATTATAATCTTGTTAGGAGTTTTAGGGGGATTGAGTGTGTTTGGTTTAACTGGTTTAATATTGGGTCCAGTAATTCTTGTATTGTTAATGTTACTTATTGAAATATATGTTCAAGAAGGAATAAAATGAAATTAAAAGTAAAAGAGGTGGGATTGTCTTCTGGAGGTATTTTGATAGCTGTTCTTAATGCAAATGATGCAAAAAAATTAGATTTGGTTCCAGGAGATAGGGTTTCTATTAAACGTTTGAGGATGCAAAAAGAAATAATTTGTGTTGTTAATGTTTCTACCAAAGGTATTAAGGAAGGTGAGATAGGTTTTTTTGAAGAGGCTATGAAAAAGGTTGGTGCAAAAGGAAGAGTTGATGTTGAAATTGCTGACCAACCAAGATCTATTGATTATATCAAAAGAAAATTACATGGAGATGTTTTAAGTCCTGAAGAATATGATGAACTAGTAAAAGATATTGTTCATAATGAATTTTCAGATGTTGAATTAACTTATTTTGTTTCTGGAGCTTACACTAGAGGGATGAGTTTGAAAGAAGCTGCTGCTTTGACTGAGGCTATTGTGAATAATGGTGAGAGATTGAAAATAAAGAGTGATATAATTGTTGATAAACATTCGATAGGTGGTGTTCCAGGAAATAGAACTACTATGGTAGTGATTCCAATTATTGCTGCTTTAGGTTATACTATTCCTAAAACTTCTTCTAGGGCGATTACTTCTCCATCTGGAACTGCAGATACTATGGAAGTTTTGGCACCTGTAAAAATTGGTGTTAATAAAATTATTAAAGTTGTTAAGAAAACAAATGCTTGTATTGCTTGGGGTGGTGCTGCAAATCTTGCTGCTGCTGATGATGAGTTGATTTCTATTAGACATCATATGGGAATAGATCCTTTAGGGATGATGCTTGCAAGTATTATGGCGAAGAAGAAGGC
>JBDRRK010000003.1:0-47159 GCA_043825775.1 archaeon | reverse complement strand
TAGTGGAATAAGTCTTTGGGTTTCTGCAAATGTTTCTGCAGCAGGATACACAGATAGAACTCCTTACTGGACTGGAACTTCTGAAGAAGCATTAACAGAACTTACAGCAATTCAAGGAGTAAATGGAGAAATAGACCATTCTTCATTACCTGAATTTACACAAACAACTTTTATTTCTAGTTATACAGAAACTTGTAATGAAGTATGTGGAGATGATGAAGAATTGGGATACAATTGTTGGGACGAGTGTGAACAGCAACCTGTTTATTCTGAAGGAAGAGATGTTGGAGCTACTGTGACTATGTTAGTAGAAGGAATAAAAGCATTGAAGGATGAAAATGAGTTGTTGAAGGATGAACTCTGTAGAAAGGATAACACCTATGCTTGGTGTTAATTTTTTTCTTTTAATATAATAATAGGTTTATGAGTTGGAGTAATTTTATACATAAGTTTTTATAACTCTTTCTTATTTTTATTTAATATATGGGTTTAGAACAAAAAAGATATAAAATTTTTGTAGTATTTAGAAGTTTGCGTTTGACTAGGCCAGTCAAATTAGAAGAAAATATAATTTTGTATCCCTTTCAAAAATTTGGATATGAAACTATTCAGTCTTATATAGAAAAATTAATTCTTTTCCTAGAACTTCCAAAATTTAACCCAGAAAATTGGAAAAAATTATGGGAAGATACAAATTCTAAAGATTTTGAGGTATATGATTCTTCAGTTTTATTAATAAAAAATATTCAAGCTAATTCTAAAAAGGAAGCATGGGACAAATCTTTTGAAAAATTAGAGTTTATTAAGTTTATCTTAAGTCTTTCACGTAGTTGTAAGCTTAAATATTCTATTGTTATTGTTGTTGATGAAAACAAACCTACAAAATATACTTTGCAGATTTATGAAGAAAGACCTCAAATATTTAGTCCAGTGGAAAATGAAAACGATTTATCTTTTATTTATAAAAACCTTAAAGAAAGGGAAGTAGCGAGATTTTATTATGATACATATTATAATTTATTAATGCAAGATAATAAGATTTGGATAGTTTCTGGATGGGCTTTATTAGAAAATCTAGCAGAGTATAATAGTTTTTCTGGAAACTCTAAAAATAAGATAAGAAAATTACTGAATAAATATGAATATTTTGACAAAACAAAATACAAGGACAATATTGATGATATTTATAAAATTAGAAATAATTTAGTCCATGGTGAAAAATTAGATTTGAACATAATATCTAATAGACTTTCTTTAGAAAAGATTGGTGGGCAAGTTAGTAATATGGTGTTATATTCATTAAATAATTCTTTTGGAATAAATGTTGTTTTTTTTAAAAAAGAAGAAATAGGCTCCTAAGAGCCCATAACTTTTTCAAAATACTTTCGTGCTTTTATGTCTGTTATCACTGTCTTTGTTATTACCCATTTTTTGTCTTCACTTGTAGAAACAAATGATTCAATAATAGGTTGTTTATTTAGTTGTTCTATTTTTAGTTTTGTAAGTTCTTCCATTTTTTTCTCCTTGTTCTTTTGTGTGTCCCTTTGAATAAGACCTATTATGTAGGTGGACATTTTTCCTTGAAACACTAGAATTCTCTGGTTTCAAGGCTCCTCTCTTTGAAATTAGGTTTGGACAAATTTCACCTATTTTCTTTAAAAAATTCCTTCTGTCCAATGCAGTTCCATACTTCTTATATTTTGGAACTAAGTTTTTATTCAAAAGGAAAAAGAACCATTCATCGTAGTTTTTGTTTAATAAATCTACTTTTTCTTTCACTCTTTTATGTGAAGTTCTCATGACTGTTCCAGTCTCAACTTCTATTCCATATTTTTTCTTTCCAATCCAGAAAACAACATCTGGCTTTACAGTTTGGTATAATTCAATTCTATCAACTTTATCTTTCAAATGATTATAAATGTCATAAGTTACCATACAATGCACATCACTTTCATTACTTCTTGGCTTTACAAAATATGAACCCTTTTTAATTGCGAACAATGATTTGTATTTTCGCTCCTTGTAGCCTTTGGCTATTAGGTATTTCTTTTCTGCTAATGTAAGTTTATTGGACTCATAGAATCTTCCCTCTACCTTGACCTTGATTTCAACAACCTTTTTTGGTTTGTTTGAATTCTCTTGTTGTTCTTTTGCTTTTTCAATCTCTTTATTCAAGTCATCTGCCTTTGTCGTGATGACTTTGTATTCTTCTTCAGAGGCAATTACTTTCAACTCTAAATGCTCATCATCAATAATCAATATCCCTTCTCCAACTTGTGCTGTTAACAATAACTCCTTTTCTATCTTTGAGAGGTTGAAGGTTTCTATTATCTGTTTTATAACTGCAGGTTTTTGTTTCATTAAGAAAGTGTATGCCGAGTTTGCGAGGACAGATTTTCCTGCTTCAGAAGTTAACAACCCTTCAACCTCTTGGTTAATTAATAATAATCCTAAATTGAACTTACGACAAGTCTTGACGATTTCAAAGATATATGAGGCATCTTCTGCCCTTGACAATAAACTCCATGCCTCGTCAATAAGCAATATCTTTCTGTCCCTATCTGTCTTCATTCTCATGTAAACATAATCCAAAACAAGAAACATAATTGTCGGCTTTGCAGGTTTTGGTATGTCTCCAATGTCAAAGCATACGAACTCATTGTCAAAATCAATATTAGTTTTCCTATTCAAAAAAGAAAATACTCCATCAACATACATAGATAACCTGTTAATCAATGCTCTAATTGTTGACTTTTCAAATGTAATACCTTTCTTTTCCATCTCAACCAATACTCTCAATAAATCCTCGAGAATTGGTGGCTCATTTTTCCAAGTTTCCGGATTTTGATTAATCCCCTTTTCCTCGTAAGCTATTGTCAATGCCTTGTCAATGAATGACTTTTGTGGCTCTGTCATCTCTCCTAACATAACTGGCATTAAATCCATTAAAGCAAGTCTTTTCTCTGCAAAGTCGTGCCCCATTAGGTCAAGAGGATTAATAATGGTATCAGAAGTCCTTGAAAGATTAATTCTCTGTCCTTTGAATTTCTTTACTAACTCTTTGTATTCTCCTTGCGGGTCTATCACCATTACTTTTGTTTTGTTTAGTAAATACCTTGATATCAATAACTTTGAAAAAAAAGACTTTCCTCCCCCTGAAGTTGCTAAAATAACTCCATTTGGATTAGATAAATTAAAAATATCTCTTATGACAGGTATTCCATTCTTGTTATTGCCTAACCAGATTCCAGTGTCATCTATTTGTAAAAATGGACTTGTAAATGGATAGAAAGTAGCTAAAGCTTTTGAGGTAATATTCCTTGTAATCTTTAACTCATCTTTGCCTAATGGAAGAGTTGATTTCAACCCTTTTGCCATTCTAAAAGAGGCTGTTCTTGGTATAATCATCACTGAATTTAAAATTGCTTGAACTTTCCTTGTGATTAAGTCAAGTTCTTTTTCTGACTTTGCTCTGCAATTAATGTATAAGGAGATGTTGAATAGCTTGTCATTCCCTTTTTGCAGTTGTTCAAGAACTGCCTTCGTATCTTTATACTTTATATCTAGAGAGGGGTTGATTGTTCCCTTTAACTGCATTGCATAGAGGTCGGCTTTCTGCTTTTGCAACTCTTTGTTCAAGTTTACGAGCATTGTCTCTATTTCATAAGGATTGATGTGAATGGATAAATCAAAATCACCTAGAGAAGAGATAATCTTGTCCAGAAAAGCTGGTTCTACTGTTCTTGGGTAGCCATGTGCATAAATAATTCTGTTGTAAATACTATTTGTCTTTATGAAATTAGGTTTGTTTGTTATGTTTTTTGGGATTGTTAATTTTTCTTTTATTATTTCATATTTCAAATTTAATGCCTTTAATCCTTGCTCACATATTGCAGTCTGTATCTCTAGGTTGTCTTTTTCTGGTATTATTAAATAGAAAACCCTGTCCTTTACATTGTTCTCCTTTATTGAAGTTGTAATATGCTCCTTGTTCTTTTGGAATAATGTTTTGTATTTTCTTGTTGGGGTTAATTGTGAGAAATAAGGCTCTAGATCTATTTCCTTTGTTTTCATTAAGATTTGTATTGGAAATTCTAAAGAGTTCAGGAATTTAGAGAATTGGTTTATTGTTGTTTCTTGTTCATCCTTTGTTTTTATTGCAAAATTGTTTGGAGTTACTTTTATTATTGTTAGATTTGTTGTTTTAAAAAAATCCTTTTTTCTTCTAAACTGGAAGTAATGGTAGAAGTTTACTATTTGTTCGTCAAATTTTAGGTAGATAAAACCTATTGCTATTATTGTTGGTATAATCATTAGACATATCTTTGTAGTTGTTGAAAATCCTGTTTTGAAGAATAATGCGAAGTCTATTAATCCTCCAATTGTTGCGTAAATACATTGCTTGAAGGTTAAGTTGAAAATGATTTTTTCTTGGTACTCTAGCTGTTGGGGGATTTCGTAGGACATACCTTTTTGTTTTTAAATGGGGTTTAAAAGGTGGTTTTGGAATTATTTTGGGAAAAAGTAGGGCTTTGAGGACTTTGTATGTGAGAAGAGCTATGTTACCAGCTCTCCTTCGGAGAGGGTTGTAATATATAAAAATTTAAAAAGGGAAGAGTTTGAAAAAAATTATGGATGAAGAAACATATTTAGAGATTTTATATGATTTTGTTGATAATGAAACTAGTGGAAGCATTGTAACATCGCATTATATGAAAAAAGGAAAAGTATACTTAACATTTAGACCTAGAAATGATAATATCCATAATAGTGGTGTTGTTAGTGCAGGAATTACTCCTCAACAAGCAAAGTTTTCTATTTGTTATTGTGATAATTTGGGTAATAGAATATTCTGTGTTGATAATGATCACCTTATAGATGTTTTTGGGATAAAGATGGATGTTCTTCATGAGGATATAGATTCGTGTGATTTAAAAATACCTTTAACTAATTTAAAGACAATAAAAGAAGCAGGGTTATATGTTTTCTATAGGATTAAACAAATAAATTCTTAATCAGAAATAAATAATTTAGATAGATACTTATTAAAAAAACCTTTTTCTTTATTTTTATTTTCTTTTTTCCTTCTCTTACATTTTATTTCATGTTCCAAGGCTTCTTTTTTATCATCAAAATCTTCATCACAAATAGAACATCTCCAAAGTACGTGTGTTTCACCACCTATTGCAAAAATAAGGCCTACAACAATCAAAATAATTCCAAAAGAATAAAAGAATAATCCCCCAAATATAAATCCAATAGTTAAAAATAAAAAACCAATACCTATAATTATACTTGCTTCTTTTTTCTTTCTAATTTCTTTAACCATTTTATTTCCAAGAGATATACTCTATATCATATGAAAAAACTTCAGTAGATGATATTTTTATATTCCCCTCAAGTCCAGCAGGTATATCAAAAACAATTTTTCCTCTTTTTGGTAGTCCTGGTTGTAGTTGAGCATATTGAAAAGAGTCATCTACCCATATCTCAGCCATTGAATCATGGTCGTAAGTTCTACCTTGTGAATCTTCAATCTTAATATTTTCTCCCCAAAATGTTTTTGTTTCTTTTCCAACATTTTCTATGGTCATATCAAAAATATAAAATATTCCATCTGCTTCTTCTCCAACAAAACCATAATAACTTGAATCTCCAGCTGTAGAACTTTCCGTTTTACTATGAAGAGTATATGATATATCATCAATTATAACTTCATCACCTAACCCATAGTAATAGGTACAAGATTCAGAAGTATCAGGTTTCCCTTCTGTAGTTCCACAATCATTTTTATCAGTGCAAGTCCTAGTTTGTAATCCAGACTTCGAACATTCTGACCAAGAGTCACATTTCCAACTAGTATTACATTTAGGAATATACGTTTCTTCAATAATCTCTTTTAATTCTTCTTCAATTCCTAAACAATAAGTAGGGTCATCAACTATTTTTCCATCTTCACATTGGAAAGTACCATCATCTCGAGCATAAACACTAATAGAGTCTTCTTCAGCATTAAAAGTATCTTCAATTCCTTCAATTGTAATTTCTGAGCTATCTTTCATAGAATTGTATGATTCGCCCATAATCTCTCTTGTATCAGAGAAAGATAATGCTGCTATAATACCAATAACAAAAAGGAAGATTATTAATATGCAAAATATTCCTAAAACTTTGATTATTGCTTTCATTTTTTCATCACCAGATAGTATACTATTAGAAAAGGTATTGAAAAGAAAAACATTAAACCTACAGCTGAAATTAATGAGAGAATTATATTACCTATTGAAAAAACTAAACCTTCTGAGTAAATCTCAAAGTATAAGCTGGAACAAAAACTAAAAAAAGCAAGTATCGCCCAAGTTACTAACCACCATTTTACCCACTTTTTCATAAATATAAGAAAGTTAAAGGATTTTATAAGTTTTTTTATTAATATGTATGCAAACAACAGCTCCAAAGCTATACTCCTTCTACCCAACAACACCAATAACTTATGTAACTAGCTGTTGTGGGATTTCGTAGGACATTATTTAGAATTTATAAAGATGGTTTTTAAAGAGAGTTTGGATTTTTTTTGGGAAAAGATAAGTAGATAAATCTTATAAATCTAAAATAATATTCTATTTGAATGAATGAAATTTATCAGGGAGATAAACACCAACTTTGTCGTAAATTTAGTTTAACTAGCAGTAAAGTAAGGAGACCCATTTTAGGTGATAATTATAAATTTACTATTTTAGTTTCTGGAAAATCTTTTCGTAATCTTAAAAGAGAGGATAGAAGTTCTATTAAAAAAAGTATTAAAGAAATAGTTAATAATATACCAAAAAATAAAGTTGAAAGTTTATTTGAAAAAAAACTGGCCGTCAGATTTGAGTTATTTCTTTCCTCTTCTTATATTAAACGTGTTGATATTGATAATGTGGTAAAGACTATTTTGGATTGTATGAACAAAGTAATATTTAAAGATGATAGGCAAGTTTATGCTCTTGATGTGATTAAACATGAAGCACATAAAGGTGCAGTAGGTTGCACTATTTCAGAATTTAAAGGAGTTACTATTTCTCCTGTAAGAGATATACCTTTCTAATATTTTATTTTTTATTTCTCATCACTTTTTAAAATCCCCAACACTAGGAGGAACTCCAGAAACAACCTTAGTAACTACTTTTATCGTTCTCTTAAAACTAATCAAAGAAAACAAAGAACTAAACAACAAATACACTAGTAACAAATCAACACAGAGAAAAGTAGCACTAATCCCTAAAAAATTAGTAGCTCCAAAGATATTCTGCGAAAATATCAAAGAACCCATTAATATAATCAAGGCACAAAAGAAAGAGGAAAATACAGACAATAACAAAAAGTTCAAGATTGCCTTCCCATACTGCCTTAAAGGAATTAAAAAATACAAGAACAAACCAATTGGGAACAAGACAACTCCAAAGCTGACAATCATATATCTAATAACAACAAGGCTCTGAGTTATTAGTAAAACATTGATATAGACCAATGTACCTATAAATGCATCTCCAACATTCAAGAAATTCCCAATTTGCAAAACAAAGACACTTGGATCTATTAGATTGTAAATTGAAGAGGTTAATGCATTGTTAACACTAATTATCAAAGAATACAAATAATAACTTGATTGAATGACTATAACCATTATTAATGTGTTTTGCAGTGTTGACTTTGCCTCTGCTCTCTTTGTAGCTGAATACCCAGAAATCATAATCTTCAATCCAGAATAGACAAATAAAAGCCCGTATGACATTGATATTATATAGATGATTATAGCCCATAATGTTGAGAATAGTTCTATCATTGGTGCTGTTGAGAGAAATAGTTGAATATTGTTTAGGTAAGATTGTAGAGGTTGATTTAATAGATCTAAGATGAAATTTAGAAAGGTTTCTGGTAGGCTTTCTAGTAAGGTTTCTATTCCGGATAGTATTCCATTTATTAAATCCTCTGGAGTGAATTCCATAGGTAGAATTGATTATATTTTGTTTAAAAAGAGAGAGTGGAATGTTTTTGGGAAAGGATAAATTTTTATAAGTTTATTGCGTTTTTCTTGTTTATGAGAGATGATATAAACATAAGAAATATATCAAAATCCAAGAAAATTTTTTTTGATAAAACGGGCATAGTAATAGTTAGTTTAAAATGTCAGTATTGTGGAAAAGTTTATTATAGGATTCCAGCAAAATCAATAAATAGCAAATATTGTTCAAGGGATTGCCATAATAGAGGGAGAGATAAGAAAAAACTTATTGTTTGTAAGGTATGTGGTAAAGAAAAAAAAGTACATAGAAATGAAATAACTCGTAAATTCTGTTCTCGTGAATGTCAAATAAAAGGACAAAAGAGAAGAAGTAAGATGAAACTTAATAAACAGGAAATAATTAATCTATATAAAAAATATAAGAGTGCAGATAAAGTGGCAAAATTAAAAGGGTGTAGCAGATCTCCTATCGATACTTTATTAAAAGAGAATAATATTGAAAGGGTTGGAAATAAAAGAAAAGAAATTGATGAAAAATTAGTTTGTAATTTATATAAACAAGGAAAATCTTCTAATGTGATATCTAAAGAATTTGGTTGTAGTAGTGGTAAGGTAGATAAAATTTTAAAATTAAATAAAACAAAAAAAAGGACCATATCAGAATCACATATAGGACAAGTTCCACATAATAAAGGAAAAGACCTTATAGAAATTTATGGAAAACGTAGGGCAAAAGAAATAAGAAAAAAATTAATTATTTCTAGTAAGGAGTTTATGAAAAATAATCCTGATATTGCAAAAGAAAGGATAAAGAAGATGCAAAAAGCAGGAAAAACATTCAATACTAAGATTGAATTATTATTAAAAGAAGAACTAATAAAAAGAGGTTATAAGGAAAAGAAAGATTTTATTTCTCAGTTTAGGTTGAAGGGAATTATTGGTTGTATGGATTTTGCTTTTTTTGATTATAAGTTAATAATTGAATGTGATGGAGATTATTGGCATGGAAATCCCAAATTATACAAAACACTTAGTCCAAATCAAAAAAAACAAAGAAAAAAAGATAGGTTAAAGGAAAGAATTATAAAAGAACAAGGTTGGAATATTATAAGATTTTGGGGTACAGAGATAGAAAGGGATGTTGTAGTGTGTATAAATAAAATAGAAGAAAAAATAAAGAAAAAGAAACTACTAAACCAGAAACGCCACAATCAACGGAGCTATCCAAATCAAACCAACAACATATTTATATAATATCTAATCTTCTATTTAAATATGAGAAAAATCATTATAATAGGTACACTTCATGCTGGTCTAACTTCTAAAAATGAATTGCAAAAAATTCTTGAAAAAATCAATCCAGATCAACTTCTTGTAGAGATTGCAGAAGAAGATATTAAAAATGGAAAATTTGACCTTTATCCTCCAGAAATGATTTTTGCATATAAGTGGGGAAAGAAAAGAAGAATAAATGTAAATGGATTTGATTCAAAAATAAATGTAATAAGGAAGGGACTGACAGAAGAAGATAATCAGCAAGTAATTAAAGAACAAAAGAAGCTCATGCAAAATCTTAATTGGAAAGATATGAATAAATCTAAAAATCTTAAAAAAATAAAAACTAATTCTTCTAAAAAGCTTATTGATCCAATAAAAGAGGCAAAACGTGAATCTGAGCTATTAAAGAATATTAAAAAAACAATGATTCCTGATGGAATAATTACAATTATAACTGGATGTGGGCATCTAGATTTTTTTAGCAAGCATATTAAAGGTGCAATTCTCCCCCTTAGGTCAGAATAAAATGAGTTTTAGAATTTTTGTTGGGAAATACAAAATAACTTTAGATTACTAATATTTTTCGTGGTTTGTATAACAAAGATGAAAAAAAATCACAAACTTTAAAAAAGAAAGGAGGCGAGAAATTAGTAGACTAAGGGATTGTCTAAGAAAATGGCTAAGAAGATAAAGAACGTTCAATGTTATTCCATGCAACATATGGGGGAATTAAAAGGATTTGTTAAGAATGGATTGGATTCAAGTGTTATAATAAATATTATTGTTGTTTTTGGTCCAGAATTTAATGAATTTGAAAGAAAAGGATTTTCTTTTCCCCCAAATCTATTCTATAGCCATGAAATTTCTAGATACAAAGAAGTTAAAGGTATTCTTATAAATAAATATGGATTTTCGAAGGGAGAAGCAGAAAAAGCATTTGAAAATTTTAAAGAAAAATTTAATGTTACTGAAATAAAAAGAATAAAAGATGTAGATAAAAAATATGAAGACTTAGCTGAAGATGCAAATAAAAGAGTTATCAAAAAGAAGAATAATCCCCATCTTAAAATTGGTGATGAAGATATAATCATAATTGGTGGTTTTTCAAGAGAAAATGTTAATATTATTCATTCAGCAGATAATGGTTTTTTAGAAACTTGCAAAGAACTAAAATTTGACATACTCCCATTACCAAAAAGGGATATAGAAAGGGAAAATAGATTAAAAAAGAAATTAAATAAATAGTTTTTATGAACTTATATATTTCTCATAAGCCTCATCTCTGCTTAAAGTTTTATCCCAATTTTTATCTCTAAACTCTTTTAAGGCTTTTAATGTCTTTTTGTTTTGCTCTTCACTAACCTTCGTTGCATAAATCATTTTAAATTTAAAGGTCTCAAGCATAGCTTTAGAAACTTTCATAACTTGATTTAAAATACTTTTCTCCATTTCATCAAAATTTTCTTGGGTAATACAAATTTCTTCAGTTCTAGTATTTTTCATAATATAATAGTAATAATATAGGTATATAAAGATTACTAAAATATTTATAAAACAGCCCTAAATGGTTAAATTTGGGAATTTGAAGCCATCTTAAAAAAAGTAAGAAAGCATAAACTTATAAATAAATATTTAAATTTATTACTTACAACCTTTCTCTATAAGGACAATTACCATCAAAAGTTGTTTTATCATGAACTGGGAATTTCTTTATAATCTTCTCTTTTAATTCTTTAATAGAATCTGTTTTAATATTCCCAATAATAGTTTCATTTCCTGGACAAGGACTTACTCTACCATCTCCATAAATTTGCATCAGTTCAATACAAGGAATTGTAGCAAAATTATTGACTAAAACATGTTTAAAATTATATTCTTTCTCATCAATTTCTTTAATTTTATTACAAATTTTAATTTTTTCTTCTTTTGTTAATAAAAGAGCTTTATCAAATTCTTCCATTCCACTCCTTCCAGTAGGCAAGTAAAAAGCAAAAACAATCCAGAAATTATTATCTCTACAATATCTTAAAGTTCTTTCAACTTCATGCATATTTTTTCTTGAAACAACCATATCAAAACCTATTCTTGTTGTCCCATCCTCTTGTTTTTTATTAAACCCTTCTTTCATTAAAATTTTTATTGCTTCTTTCCTCTGATTAAAATACTCTTTTGTATCATCCCCAACAACCCAATTTTGGTATTCTGGATTCCATAAGCTATCAGCCTTTAAACAAACACTAGCACCAGTTTCATAAAATCTTTTTACAAACTCTTTATCTCTTAATTTAGTAGCTGCATCTGTGAAAACAATTGGCTGAATTCCCTTAGAAAAAGTATATTCAATTATCTCAAAAAAATCTTTATCTAAGGTAGGCTCTCCCTCACCAACAAAATCAATGCCATGTGTTTTCATTTCAGCTAATTGGTCTATTATATCTTTTATTTCTTCTAAAGTCAAAGTTTTCTTTGATTTATCAGTAAAACAATGAAAACAATCATGAGGACAAGAAGAAGTCATAGCTCTAAAATCAACAACAGAAAGATATTTAGGATTTCTATAATGCTCTTCTGTAATATTCCACCCTTTTATAGCTGCACCTACTCCAATAGGAACTTTACCTAATCCCATATATTCTTCTTTTGAAAATTTCATATTATAGAATAATTAGGTTTTATTTATAAACATTACTACCCGGAGCGGAGCGAAGGCCAAGGATTCGCCGAAGGCGAATCAGAGGAGTTATGACACAAGGGGCACTTTCCCAAAATATTTAATAACTCAAGTGATTTCTTATTATATATGGTTAAAATAGATAGAATTATTGAGGATAGGATATTCAAGAAGTCGACTCCTCCATTTAAGGTATTTGAGAAGAGACTTACAGAGGCTCTTACACTTGAAAGGCAGGTAATGATTCTAAAATTAGGGAAGCGTAGTCATGAATATGCTAAGAGGCAGTTTATTGTATTCTTGATTTCATGCTTTGAAAGCTATCTTCAAGATATGTTTGCTTTAATGATAGATAAAAAAATCATTAAGCTTGATGATATTCTTAAAATGAAAAAATTCAAGGATATGAAATTTAAATTAGCAGATATAGAAAGAATCAAGAATGAAAAGATTAAGATATCTGAGATTATTACGAATGAATTTAATTTTCAGAATTTTAATGAAATCATGCAATTATGTTCTCTTATTGATTTTGAATCACATTTTGATAAACTAAAATCTCAGTTTGAAAAAGGAGATGTAGGATTTACAAAAAAAGAATCTGAAAAAGCAATAGAAGAATTGTACAAACATATCGCAAAATCAAAATCTCCTGATTGGAACAAACCAAGATTCTTTAGGAATTTCTTTAAGATGGTTGTGAGGAATCTATACAGAGCACCGATACATGATTTAAAGAAAATGTATGGAACTATAATCTTGGGTTTAAGTATTAGACATAAGATTGTTCATCAAGCATCTGATTTTAAACTGCCTCATAAAGTCTTTCATTTAGGTCTATTTCTATCAATAATGCATTTTTGTGCGATAATACAAGAGATATATAATATCAAATCAAAGAAAGTACACCCAAGTAATAATTGAAACTAATATCTATTAAATATAATTACCACATACCACCCGGAGCGTAGCGACAGGTAAGAAAGATTAAACAAGCATAAAAAGTCCTCAAAGCCCCACTCTCTACTAAAAATAAAGAAAAAAAGTGGACTTTAGTCCGCTCCTTTTGCCGTAGTGGGACTCGGCTACTAAACCAGAAACTCCACAATCAACGGAGCAATCCAAATCAAAATCAAACCAGCAATAACATACATAATCATATTCTTTGCCTTATCCCTTTTACTTGGATCACTTCCTGATGTCATGAACACGATTCCTGCAATAACTAATACAAAAGCAGCAATTACTGTAGCTACATATTTGATAAAACTATAAATACTCATTATGGGCTCTAAAATCTCATCAAAAGCAGCCTCATCAGCAGGGTCTAATGGCTCATTTAAATCAATCGCAGCCATCACTGGACTCACTATCAGGCACAGAGCCAATATCAATAGTAATACTTTCTTCATCTTCTGCCTCCTTTCTTTTTTTGAATAGTTTTTTCCACATTTTTGTTTCTCCTGTCTTGGTCTAACATTTCAAGAACCTCATCAATGTCTTCTACCTTGTATTTCCACTTGTAAAAATCAAAGCAGCTTCTACAAATCTCCTCCTCTGTTCTCTTTCCACATATTTTACATTCCATTTTTGCCTCCAAGACTTTTAGAAAGAGAGAAAATAGAGCGTATTTAAGGAGAGAGTTGAATTATTTTGTTGAAAATCTAGTTATATAAAACTTATAAATAAATGATTAATTTCTTATTTTAGAGTTTAAAATGAAACTAAATCAAAATATTTTTTTGGTAACGTTAACGTTTATGATTGTTTATGTATTTGTGATAATATATAGAGCAGAACTTGGTACAGATCCTTTTACAGAATATGTTTTTGGAGCAGCTGCACCGATTATTCTACTTTTTTCAATTATGCTAATTAGTGTTTTTTTCAAAACGGAGATTGATAAAATAAAACTGATTCCTCTTGTGTTTTTTTATTCTTTCTTAATCTTTATCCTTTCATTATATTTAACTTCAGCTATTTCTATATATACTCTTTCTTTGAATAATATTTTTACTTTGTCTTCTTTTATTGGCTCAATGTTATTTATAGTCAGATATTTTAATGAAATAAAAATTTTAGGTCTTTGGGGTAATATAGACAAATTTTTTGAGAGAGATATAATGCATCAATATGTATTTGTAGGATTAACAAAAGGAAGAAATACATTAATAAATACTGTTATTTATGGTGCTTTACTTTTAGGAATGATTGGATTTATGTTAAGAATTTCTCCTAATGAACTACCATTCAATATATTCCAACAATATGGTACAATAGAAATTTATCTTATTCTTCTTACTTCAGTGGTTACTGGACTTATATATGGTTTAGTAGAAAAAATTCTTTATACTAAAAAGTGGGTTTGGAAGAAAGAATAGATCTATAGTTTTGTAAAATTAATTACACTTTCTCTTTTTAAACAAACCTTAATCAACAATCTTATGGAAAAATACAAAATCTACTATGAACTAATGCAAAAGATTTCTCAAGCTGTTAAGGAAGCTGAAGAGGAAATAACAAAAATAAAGAGTATAAACAATTAGCTATTTATTTTTAAATGTTTTATATTTTTACCTATTAATGAAAAGGTTATTATTATTGATAAGTTTATTTGTTTTACTATCATTTTTTGTTGTGGAAGCAAAACCTTTTTGTACTCTAGATATTGGATTATATGTTAAACCTGCGATTGATATGCCTTCAAATATTTTATATTTTGAAGAACAATTATTTTTAGAAGGAAGCTGGATAATTTTAGACCAAGTATATGTAAATTCTAAAGATTGTGATATTGAAAATATGATATTTGAGATTGATTTAATAAACCCTAAAGGTCTTTCAGAACATTTTTGTACTATTCAAATAGGAGATGGATTAATATCTGTAGATACTTCAATTTATGATATAAATTTAAGCCAAGAAATTTATAATTTTAATACTTCTGATTGTGAAAAATTATTAGATGAACCTGGAGATTACAGAATAAATGTCGATGTTAATTATTGGGAAAGTTCTACTAGAGTTAGCCATTATACAACTTTTTATAGATATCCTTCTGTTTCTTCAAGAAAAAATTTAGATTCATTTAAAGTTGTGTCTTCACAATTGTATGCTCTTTTTTTATCTCAAGAAATTAACAAGAAAAATAGAATTATGAACATTGGAACAACATTGGCAGCAGTTTTTATCACTTTTATATTGACAATTTTTGCAACTCTTGGAGTTAATAGATTTCTTGAAATTAAAAAACAAAAAGTAGATTTGAAAGTTTTATTGGTTGAGTTTAAAGATAATAGAAGATTAATAAAACATATTACAGGTAATGAAATAGAAATTATTGAGAATAACAAAAATTGTTTTTCAGAATTTGAATATTTAATTGTTAAAGATATAATAAAAAATAACAATCTGATTGATATTAATTTAAAATTAGATCTTTTTTCTTATTATACTAGTTTGAAAATGTTTAATCAAATTCTTTATCGTATAAAATTTGTAACTTCTTCAGAACAAATTATAAAAAAGGATATTGAAACTTTGTCAAAAATGATAATTAAAGATGAACTAAAAAGTAAAATTGCTAACTATTTTGTAGGAATCCAAAAAATAATAGACAAAAATAATTTTTTACTTTTTTTTAGATTTAAATAAAAGAAATTAAAGATTCCCCTTCAACTCACCAATCTTCAAAAACAATTCCTTAATCTCTGGAATCTCCATAAAATTCTCTTTAACTATCTCTTTCTCCCTATCCATCGGCCTCATACATTTACTACAAAACTCATCACTAAACCCATTCTCAGCACCACACACGCACTTTTTCACAGAAGGCTCATATTTCTTCATAGAATCAGAACCTTGCAATTTTCCTCTTTTAACCAATTCAATTTTAAGTGCATCCTCTTGGTCACTCATATCATAAGTTTTCAACTGCTTTGTACTAGTCCAACGAGCAGCATGTTGAATCTGTGTATCACTATCTCCTTTCAATCTTCTAAAAGTAACTCCATTCCTTTTCAAACTATAACAAGTAACTGGCTTATCAATGCCTAATTTCTTACAAGCAAATCTAATCTGTTTATTTGCTGCATATGGGGTCATCTGACTACCCTCATTTTTCTTACCAATGCTAACAAATAAGTAAGAATCCTTATTGGTCTTAAATGGATGAACTTTTAACCATTCTAATAAATAGGGAAAACTATCAATACACTGCAAAAAACCACAACCTTCTTTTCCATGTTCAGAAATCCAAATCTTTGCATAAGAATCATATATTTCTAAATCATTAATCTTGGTATACATAATTTCTTGAGGTCTTCCCAAACTTTCAACAGCTAAAGTCAAATAGGCTTGCATTCTTGGGTCTTTGTCAAAATATTTAATCAATCTCTCATATTCCTCAAAATCAAGTTTATCTCTTTTTAATCTATCTTTGCTTTTATCCATCTTAGCTGATAAATGCCTAACAACATAAGGAATTATTGTATCATCTGATCTTCCTTTTATATCTTTTTCAGGAAAAATGGTTTTCCACGAATATCTTAATATTTTAATAAAATCTCCTTTGCTTTTTGGAGAATTATATCTTGTGTGCATAAAAGCTACTATTTTGTTAATATCCTCCCTTTCACATTCTTTCAAATCTTTATTAGTAGCATGGCAAACAAGTTTAAAACACCCCAAAATTCTTAATCTATGGATATAACTCAAATCCTTCGCTTCAAATAAATCAAAAAATTTCTCAAAATACTCAAGATTTTTAGGATTTTTACAATAGTAAACTCTTTCTCCCCTTTTTCCATTTTTTAAGGGCTTATCTAGGAATTCTTTGAGATTGTTTCTAAACCTTTCATATACCAATTTATTTTTATAAATATCATCTTCTACCATTTTTACCTCCAAGATGATTTTTTTGAAGTTATAAAGCCCATTTTTAACTATTTTTAGCAAAAAAAGAGCTGGTGCATTAGAATGAAAGGTCAATTGGCTACCGCTACATTAAACCTTCATTCTAAGGGGCCCTACAAAAAAAGCAGGCCATTAAACAACAAATTCAATGGGCCAACTTTTTTTGCTTAAAGGTTTTAATTTTCTAGGGCAGTCCATTAGAATATAGGGTAGATGGGCCTGCAGGGATTCGAACCCCGATACCCTGGTCCGAAGCCAAGTATGCTATCCATTACATCACAGGCCCATATTATTTTCACTAATATCCATATTTATAACCTTTTCTTTTGGCAAAAATTTATAAGTTTATTCACTATCTAAAAAATATGGTTTCACTTTACAAAGTAGAATTTTACAAGGGAGTGACAAAAACTTACCCTCCAATAAGGAGTGGAAAAACAGGTAAAATTGAAATACCTATTGAAACAAATTTTTTTGGAACATATTCTTATCCATCCAATGATTATAATGAAGCAGAGTTTTCAAGTTTTATAAAAAAAATTGCTCAAAAAATACATAAATTCTATTATGATCATTGGACAGAGAAAAATAAGCAATTATTACACAAGATGAGACAAGAAACAAATCCAGATAGGTTAAAAGAATTAGAAATGGAAAAAGAGAACTTTAATGTTTTCTTACAAAAACAACAACAAAAAATAAAATTTTCTCAAACATTGATTTTTTTAACACCATATATGTTTGCTACAGAAGATAACAAGGGATGGACATTTTTTGAATTAAATGAAAGGGCTTATAACAAGATAAAAGGTTCTTTATTACAAAATCTTCATTTTTTGGGAAAAGATCTAAAAGAGTACACTAAAATTTCAACAGAAGTATCAGTAGTAAATCATGATCATGGCAATATAATTTTTCCAAAGCTATCAAATATAACTGGTCCTAAAATAAATAATGTAAATGCATTTAAAATCCTTATATTCATAGAGTTATATTTTACTCAAGAAACTGATTAATGCCCCTATCATAAGTAGCTTCCTTCTCTTTAGAAAAGTAACAAGCAGGCAATTCATTTCTCTTTCTATGATATGAAATACACTCACAACACCTACCTTTTTTATCACAAGAGTAAGTACAATTACAATTTTTCATATTAATTTCTTTCTTGCATTCCATAACTTAAGTGTAGAAAGACTTTTATATATAATTTTCCCTTATTAAACTATGGAAAAAGGGGATATACTTCTAGTAGCAAACGAATCAATAATTCATTTTCCCTATAAAATAGATAATCCTGCAATTCTTTTCTTGAATAAAGAAAGATTTTCTAAATATTTAGATTTAATGAAGCTAAAAAAACACCTAAATAAAACTCCTTGCTTTATTGCAGAGATGAAAGGAGGATATGTAATTTATTATTGCATGGAAATAATAAACGAATTAATTGAGGAATACAAAATTTCAAATCCTCTAATATTCATAAGAGCAATAACTTTACACGAATTATATCATGAGTATAATAGAATAAAAGTAAATAGTGAATATCAAGCACAATTTTCAGAAAATCTCACATTTATTGAAATGAAAAAAGATTTTCCTAAAGAATATTCTTTTCTTGTTAGTACTTTCTTCTGAATACTTCAAAAAACAGGAATCCAGCAGCAAGGAACAATATAACACCTGTACTAATCTCCAAAATATCACTTGGTAAAAAATTATACATCTCCCAAATACCAATATATCCTAATCCCAAACCAATGCAAATCAGACCAAGAATTAAAGGTAGGGCTGTTCCTCCTCCTCCGCCCCCTATATTTCTTCCTAAAACCATATTTTTCTTATATCTTAGTAATATATAAACTTTATCAAAAATTATATAAACTAATTGGCTATATTCAAATTAATGGCAAAGCAAGAAGGAATAACTATTAAAAAAGAAGAAAATTTTTCTGAATGGTACACACAAGTGATTCAAAAAGCCGACCTTGCTGATTACACTGAAGTCTCTGGTTGCATTGTCTTTAAGCCATATTCCTTTGCAATATGGGAAAAAATTCAACAAGAAGTGGATACAAGAATAAAGTTAATGGGTGTACAAAATGCTTATTTTCCATTATTAATCCCTGAAAAACTTTTAATTAAAGAACAAAAACATGTTGAAGGCTTCACTCCTGAAGTTGCATGGGTAACACATGCAGGAGATACAGAACTTGAAGAAAAGTTAGCAGTTCGTCCAACTTCAGAAGCAATTATGTATGATTCTTATTCTAAATGGATAAGAAGTTGGAGAGATCTTCCATTAAAAATAAATCAGTGGAATAATGTGGTTAGATGGGAATTCAAACATGCAGTTCCTTTCTTAAGAACTAGAGAATTTCTGTGGAATGAAGGACACACAGTTTTTGCAACAAGAGAAGAAGCAGTAAAAGAAACATTAGACATTTTAAGAATGTATGATGATGTATGTTCTAACTATTTAGCTCTATATGGATTACAAGGAAAGAAAACAGAAAAGGAAAAATTTGCAGGAGCAGAATTTACATTGTCTCTAGAATTTTTCTTACCTCAAGGAAAAGCAATACAAGGTCCAGATGCACATCACGATGGACAAAACTTTGCAAAAGCTTATGATATAACTTTTTTAGATAAAAACGAGAAAAAACAATATGTTTGGCAAAATACTTGGGCAATAACAACAAGAATGATTGGAGTTATGATTTATATGCATTCAGACGATAAAGGTTTGGTTCTACCTCCAAAATTAGCACCAATTCCTGTAGTTGTAATTCCTATTTTATTCAAAGAAAAAGAAAAACCAGTAATAACAAAATGTAAACAATTAATGAGCAAATTAAAGAAATTTAATGCACATCTAGATGATTCAGATAATACTGCAGGATGGAAATTTAATAATTGGGAAATGAAAGGTGTTCCAATTAGAATTGAAATTGGTCCTAAAGATGTAGAGAATAATCAAGTAACTCTAGTAAGAAGAGATACAGGAAAGAAAATACAAGTAAAAGAAACAGAACTAGTAATTACAATAGAAAAACTATTAGAAGAAATACAAAAGAATCTTTATAACAAATCAAAACAATTAACAATAAAAAATACAATTAATGTAACAAACAAATCAGAATTAATAAAAGCAATTAAGGATAAAAAACTAGCAAAAGCTTTCTGGTGTGGAAATTCTGTATGTGAAGAAAATATCAAACATGAAACAGAAGGTGCAAAAATTCTTAATATGCCACTAAAACAACCAACAAAATTTGATAAATGTGTATACTGTGGAAAACAAGGAACAAATCTTGTTTACATAGCTAAATCTTATTAAAATGTCAAAACCCTTGTATGTAATAGTAACAGAAGAACCTGAAAGTTTTAGAGATAGAGGAAATTTTTTTTTATTAAGGGATAAATTAGAAACAATAGGCTATAAAGTAAAAAGAGTTTCTTCTTTAGAAGAATTAAATGGAGAAAATCCAAGAGTAATTCAAATAAATCCTCTTAAAGATAGACACAAAACACTAAACGAATGTATTTATGCAAAAGCAAAGTATAAAAAAATAAGAAGAGTTGTGTTAACAACAGATATAGAAGTTATTGTAAAATTACAAATATTAAAAGGGTTCCCTATAATTGACACTGATCTTGATGATTATGAATACCATTTATTACGATATGCAACAAGTTGTGCAGGTCCAACTGTAGCAATGATTAGAATTGGAAATAGAGTATATGCAGGAGAATCTTAGAAACATTTAAATATTCTATTTATTATTAAATTATATATGGTTTTAGAGTCCATACTAAATGGGGTTGATGCAGAGAGAAAACCCTGGAAAGTTTTCATGCTTGGTTTTTTATATGCTTCTATTGCAATTTTTCTTTCATTATGGATATTCAGGAGTGAAGCATCATTAGTTTTAGTATTTTTGACAGTTCTAGCTTCATTGCCCTTAGTTTATGCAACAATCAAGCTAGAAGCAAAAAAAGGAATAAGCTCAGTTAATGAATTTAAACTAATAAAAGATCATTGGTCTGGTTTGAGAGTATTTATTTTTATCTTTATGGGATATGTTGTAGCAATGTCTATAGCTTTTATAGTTCTTCCTTCAAACATTGTTACTGATCTATTTTCCTCACAAGTATCAACAATACAATCAATCAACTCAAATTTTGCAAGCAATGATATTTCTGGAGGTTTAACCTCAATGGATTTCTTTTCAATCATAGTTACTAACAATTTTAGGGTTCTATTTTTCTGCATTTTCTTTTCATTTTTCTTTGGTGCAGGAGCAATCTTCATATTAACATGGAATGCATCAGTAATAGCTGCAGCAGTAGGTTCATTTGTAAGAAATAATCTTGCAGCATATGCATCTGTTGTAGGATTACAAAAGGTTGCAACTTATTTTCATCTTTTCATACTAGGTACATTTAGGTATATGACTCATGGTGTCTTTGAAATTCTTGCCTACTTTGTAGGAGGCTTAGCTGGAGGTTTAATTTCCTTAGCACTAATTCATTACAAAACAGATGATAAAAAATTCAAGTTGTTAATGAGGGACTCAATTGATTTAATATTAGTTTCAATGGTAATCATTGTAATAGCAGGTTTAATAGAGGTCTGGGTAACACCAGCAATATTTTGAAAATGAAATTATATAACATACTTTCAACAATTGGAGTTTTAATAGCTCTAACTCTGAGTATAGTAAATATATACAATACTTACTTTGTTGAAGAAATTCCAGAATTAACATTCCAATCTATGCCTTTAGAGTTAAGTACAGTCGATATTGATAATGAAATTTATTTTACTTTTTTCTTATATAATGAAGGAGTAAAACCAGCTTTTGTTGATTATATAGATCTTGGTGATATTGATGCTCAGGTGAATCCCAAAAAAGACTTTGTCATTAATCCTGGGGAAACTAAAGAGGTGAACGTAGTATTCGAAGCTCCTGGAAAATCATATTCTAATGAATTCCAGGTGCGAGTTTACTATGGTCAGGGACGAGTATATTCAGAAATAATCCCTCTAAACTGGGGTTAATTTTGAGCATTTTTTGACTAGTATATTTTTTCTAATCCTCCAAATTTTTTCAAAAAAAGAAAGGTTTAAAAACTTGTATGGCATTAAAAATTAAATAAAAAATTGCATGATGGCACAAGGAGAAAAACAAAGGAAATCAGCAAAACAAGTTTAAGTTTTGAAGATGTTTTATCAGAGGTGAACAATGCAAAATAAATTTTCTATACCAAATTATATTCTTTCTATAAAGAAAGGAGGTGGATTAAATGGCAAAGAAAAAAGCAGCTAAAACTAAAAAAAAGAAATAAGGAGAGATTAAAATGTTAGATAAAATAAAAATCGACTCATTTGAAGAAGAAGAGGAAGATTTTGAAGATGATGATTATGACGATGATGAGGACTAGCTTATAACTTATGGGACTCACCTCTTCTTTTTTTATTTTTTTAGAAACCTTTAAATTCTAATTGATCTTAACTATAATTGGTGATAATATGTCTGAAAGAACAGAAGCATTAATGAGAATTGTTGTTTTGATTGTAACAGGTATTATTTTAAACTTATGGAGAATTCTTGTTGAAGTTATTGTTATAGTGCATTGGCTACTAGTAATAGTAACAGGAAAAAGAAATAGAGGATTGTCTGACTTTGCACATCTCTGGAACCAACAAGTTTACATATTCTTAAAATATATAACTTTTGCATCAAACAAGAGACCTTTCCCATTCGAAAGTTTTGGTAAGGTAGATGGTTTAGATATGAAATAATTTTTTTATTTTTTTCTATGTTTTAAAATAAATCTATTAAGTCCTTTGCCACTAAAACTCAAATGAAATAAGAATACATTTATAAAACAAATATAATTCTTTAAAATCATGAAAATACTATTATTCAACTCAATTAAGGGGATTAAAAGATTCTTCTGGAAAGAAGGAGATCTAGATACACCTTATGGGAAGATTAAAGAAGAAGACATAAAGAAAGAGTCAAATAAAGTTAAGGCTCATTCAGGGAAGGAATTTACAATCTATCCAGCTAACTTCTTAGATAGGACTAAGAAAATTAAAAGAGGCCCACAAACTCTACTGCAAAAAGACTTAGCATATATACAACTATACATAGAAAAAGATTCAATAGTTGCAGAAGCAGGTTCAGGAACAGGACTATTAGCTTCAGTAATAGCTCAAAAAGCAAAAAAAGTATATTCTTATGAGATTAATGAAGCACATTTAAAGATAGCCCAAAAGAATCTTAAATTTTTAGAAATCAATAATGTAGAACTAATCCACAAAGATATTGCAGAAGGATTTGAAGATAATGTTGATGTTCTTATACTTGATTTACCAGAACCTTGGACTGTTCCTTTAAACAATCTAAAAAATGGAGCAACTATCATTGCTTATCAACCTTCTATAACCCAAGTAATGGAATTTTCAAATAAAGAAGGAATTTATATTGAGAAAACAATAGAACTTCTTGAAAGAGAATGGTATGTACAAGGAAGAAAGGTTCGTCCAAAATCTCAAATGGAAGGTCATACCGCCTTTCTTACAATTGCAAGAAAAATCTAATACTTAAGATTCCAATTCTTCCTTCTACAATAATCTAAAACATGCTCTTTACATGGAGATTGATAAGGACAGTCTAAAGCTGAAAGCAAACAATATTTCCTAGTATGATACTCTAAAACACCTTTGTTAGTAGATAAACAATTGCTAACTAAGAAATGCAAACCCTCTACCTTTTTATCATCCAATCTCTCTTCACTCATTCAAATATCACTTCTTAAAGGAAAAATTAACTTTTTATTTATAAATATTATCCTACTAAAGATATATAAACAATAATAGCTTCAAATAAATATGAAAAGAATACTATTACTACTAATACCCTTATTATTAATATCTGGATGTGTAAATTCTGTAGAAGATGTAAAAAGTGAAGATTATATAGGACAAACAGTAATATTGAAGGGAACAGTAGAAAACACAATAAAGCTGGGTTCTCTTTCAGGATATACTTTAGTTGATGATAAAGGAAACTCAATTCCAGTATCCACAGAAAATCTTCCAAAAGAAGGAGATAAAGTAACTATATCTGGTGTTGTAATGAAAGATTCTTTATTTGGCTATTATATTCTTTTAGACTAATTCATATTTCAAAACCTTTAAATAAACAGATATATTCTAAGTAAATATGAGATATGTATTAGACACTTCAGCAATAATAGAAAGAGCTGTTACAAAGCTAATAAAAGAAAATAAGGTAAAAGGAACAGTATTAATCCCAAAAGCAGTTATCTCTGAATTAGAAAACCAAGCAAATACAGGTAGAGAAACAGGACTTCAAGGACTTAATGAGATACAAATTCTACAAACTCTACCAGAAATAAAAGTAGAAATAATAGGTGAAAGACCAAATTTACAGCAAATAAAATTTGCAAAAAGGGGAGGAGAAATAGACTCTCTAATAAAAGACCTTGCTCATGATCAACAAGCAACATTAATAACAGCTGATTTAGTACAAGCAGAATCAGCAAAGGCAATTGGAGTTAATGTAATATTTCTAGAAAAGGAAATAACAGAAACATTAGAGATTGAAAGTTATTTTGATAATACTACTATGTCAGTTCATTTAAAGGAAAATACAATTCCAATGGCAAAAAAAGGAAAGCCAGGTGAATGGAAATTAGTTCCAATTGCAAAAACAAAACTTTCACAAGAACAGGTACAAAAAATTGCAAAGGAGATTATTGAAAAAACCAGGCAGGTTAAAAATGCATTCTTAGAGATACAAAGAAGAAGTTCAACAATTGTTCAATATAAAAATTACAGGATTGTTATAACTAGACCACCTGTAGCAGATGGATGGGAGATAACTGCAGTAAAACCATTAAAAAAATTAAATCTAGATGATTATAATCTACCAGAATCAATTCTTGAAAGATTAAAGGAAAAATCCTCAGGAGTAATAATTGCTGGAGAGGTTGGTTCCGGAAAAAGCACTTTTGCACAATCCTTAGCAGAATACTATGCAAAAAATGGGAGAATAACAAAAACAGTTGAATCTCCAAGAGATCTTATATTAGGAGATGAAATAACTCAATACTCTAAAAACTTTGCATCTAGTGAAGAAATTCATGATATTCTTTTCCTTACACGTCCAGATAATGTAATCTTTGATGAAATGAGGGACAATCCTGATTTCAAATTATATGTAGATCTAAGACTTGGAGGTTCATCAGTAATAGGAGTTTTACATTCAGCAACACCTATAGGAGCAATACAAAGATTTATTGGAAGGATTGATGTTGGTACAATACCATCAATCTTAGATACAATTATTTTCATAGATAAAGGAACAATAGAACAACTATTTACAGTAAAGATGACTGTTAAAGTACCATCTGGAATGACAGAAGCAGACTTGGCAAGACCAATTATAGAAGTTCATGATTTCCAAACTCATAATCTAATGTTTGAAATTTACTCTTATGGAGAACAAACAGTTGTAATCCCTATACAAAAACAGACTAAATCTCCAACTCACGCTCTAGCAGAAAAACAACTAAGCAGAGAATTACAAAAATACATTCCAAAATTTGATTTGGAAATGGTTTCAGATCATAAAGTAAGAGTTTATGTTCCAAAAGGACAGAAAGCAAAGATAATTGGTGTAAAAGGAAGCAATATTTCAAAAATTGAAGAAAATGTAGGAATAAGCATAGATGTCCTTGAACAAGAATCAGAAAGGAAAAACCAACGTAAACTATCGTATAGAATTAAAGAAAGAGGAAACTACATAATTCTAACAATAGATAATTCTGGGGTGATGGTTGATATATTTATAGATGATAATTTCTTATTCACCTCCACATCTGGTAAGAAAGGAGATATAAGGATAAGTAAAAAGTCAGATGTTGGACAAAAACTTGTAGATGCTTTAGATTTCAATAAGAAAATAGTAGTAAGAGGATAGAAATCTTAATAAGCTCTTTAATTATCAAAAAGTAGGTATGACTGGAGCAATATGTGAATTAGAATTTGAAATACCTTCCTCAATTAGCATAGGTTATAATCAGAGATGTAATGCCTCTACTGAATATTTTTTAAAAGATGGTGATACTGAAAGATTTTCTCTATCTGAATCTGAATTAATAATAAGATTTGAACAGGTTTTAAACAAATATGATGGAAAAAGACCAACAATAGAAATTAATGTACCTCAACCATTAAAACAAAGATTAGAAGAATTAATCTAACTATTAGCTTCTAAATAATTTAACTCAGCTTGAATAGCTGCTTTACAACCATCAATATTCTCTTGCATCATTAAAGGTTCTTGCCATCTATTCTCACAATCTTGAGTATGTCCACAAGTATCATATATTTGTTGGGAATGGCTTCTATAATACTCACAAGAATCAAAATCTCTTGTTTTTCTAGAAACCAAGTCAATACAATTTCTCAAAGCTAAATCATTTCCTTCCCCTTCAGCAATATTAAAGCAGTAATCAACATCTTCTTTAATTAATGCCTTACACATAATCTGGTTTACTTCATTTTCTGCAATGGAACAATCAGCTAATTGAGAACCATCCTGTATTAACTCTGCAACCAATAAAACACAATCCTCTCTATGTAATGAATGAGACACATCTGCACACAAAGATAAATCAACTGCAGTAGTAGCTACACATTTAGCTTTAATATAATCAGTAGTATAACTTAAACATGCAACTTCAGCACCCTGTACATCAGCTACAGCATCTGTAGTTATACTAGATTCACAAGCTGAAACTACAACCAATAACAATAATAAAAGTAATATCTTTTTCATAAATCAAATTAACTCTCCATAGTTTAAATAATTTTCGTATAGTTACCTTTTTAAATCAAAACTTTTTCTATAAGGGTATGGACCTGTAGCTCAGTTTGGATAGAGCACTTGCCTCCTAAGCAAGGGGTCGCAGGTTCAAATCCTGCCAGGTCCGTTCAATATGAAAATAGGTAATATAAAACTAAAAAATAAATTGATTCTTGCGCCTATGGCAGGTATAACTAACTTGCCATTTAGACTTCTCTGTAAAGATGCAGCTTTAAAATATACTGAAATGATTAACATAAATGCATTAGAAAAAAACAATAAAGCAACTGAAAAGTTATGTTTAACAACAAAAGAGGAAAAACCAATCACATTTCAACTATTTGGACAAAGAGAAGAACCAATTAAAGCAGCAATAAAAAAGATAGAAGATAGAGCAGATATAATTGATTTCAACCTTGGATGCCCAGCAAATCAAATTGTTGGAGCTGGTTCTGGAGCTGCACTACTAAAAAGACCAGAAAAAGTAGGAAAGATTATTTCAACATTAGTAAAACATTCTTCAAAACCAATAACAGCTAAAATAAGACTAGGTTATGATAAAAATAATGTACTGAAGATAGCCAAAATAATTGAGGACAATGGAGCAAGTGCAATTGCAGTTCATGCAAGAACTTTCAAACAAGGTTATACTGGAAAATCCAATTGGAAAGCAATAGCAGAAGTAAAAGAGAATGCAAATATTCCCATTATTGGTAATGGAGATGTTACAAATGGTAAACAAGCTGAAATTTTACTAAATTCCTGTGATGCAGTAATGATTGGAAGAGCAGCAATTGGTGATCCAATGATTTTTACAAGAATAAACACATATCTAGAAAAAAAAGAGTTTTTACCAATGCCTGTACTTCATGAAAAAATAGATTCATTTCTACAATATTACAAACTAGCAAAGAAATATGATTTAGTAAGTTTACATACAATACAACAAAAAGCTCAGGAATTCACAAAAAACTTAAGAAGTTCAAGAATAATTAGAAAAGAATTAAATAAAATCAAATCAACTGAGTTATTAGTAAAATATATGGAAGGGTTGAAATGAAATTCAGATTTTGGTGTGAATTTCCAGGAAAAACAGACTGGAAAAAACTTGCAAAGTGGTTAGATGAATTAGATATGAATATTACAACCTATGTAGCATGTACATCAAGAAAGAACTTTGATTGGTGGAAAAGAGAGATAAGAAAAGAAAGTACAAGAATAACAATAAATGCCTGGCCAACTCTATCACAAAGTGAAGGTTATTGGTTTTCTGGATTTGTTTCTAAGAAAAATATTGATTTATTAGATGATTTTAAGGATATTCCAACAAAAATCGATGTGGAACCTCCAATGCCAAAAGGGGGATATTCTTTAATTAGTTCAACATTGTGGTTATTAAAAGGATTCTTAAAAAAAGCACCAAACAGAATTTACTTACAAAAAAAGATAAAAACTTTAGATACAAATGGGAGAATAATAGCATCAACATTTCCACTTCCACATTTTTTATTAAAAAGAATGGGTTGGACTGAAGCAAAAGAAAACAATTTTATGTTCTATCCCTCATTTGTACCAAAATATTTAAGGTTTATATACAGATTAGCATACATTCCCTTCATAAAATTAAATAAAAATGCAAATTTTGCAATAGGTTTAATTGGAAAAGGAATATTCAATAATGAACCAATTTACAAAGACATAAAAGAGTTCAAAACAGATATAGAATTTCTAAAAAGAAACAAAGTAAAAAAAGTATTCATATTCGAATTATCATCAATAACAAAACGTGGAAAACAATGGCTTAGTGTTCTAAAGCAACCTTAAGCACATTAACCAACTCTTTAGAACCATCATTCTGCAAGTCATACTTAACAGTTTTTTTCTTCAATTCTGGCAACTTATTAATAAATTCTTTTAATTTACTCTTAACTTTATTAGCAGAAATCTCTTTTCCAATCATTGCAACATTTCTAATTGCATAAGCATTCAAAACTTGTTCAACATGATCTTGGATAGGATAGCATAACAATGGTTTCTTATACACTAAAGCTTCAGCAAGAGTTAACTGCCCACCTAATGTAATAACTCCTTTTGAAATCTTCAAATACTTCAGGAAATCTTTTGTATACCTTATATAAGTAACATTTTCTTTCAATTTATCTTGAATATTTCCTCCAAAAATAATAAAATCTTCCTTGAAACTATCAGCAACTTTATTTATACTAGTGGCTAATTGATGTCCAAACTCTGAACCGCCCAACATAATAATAATTGGTTTCTTTCTTAATTTCAATTGATTCATTATCTTTGCTTCAGTAGGTAACTCTTCAGGATTCTTTCTAACAATTGGGTTTATATAAACATAATCTAATTTTTTTGGTTTAGGTTTTCTCAAAGTAGGAACAACAACAACATTAGCTTTATTATACAAATATTCAAAATATCTAGCTTCTGTTTTTAATTTATAATTAACTTTATTGTTCTCTTTATACTCTTTAAATAAATAAGGATCATAACCAAAAACAACTACACATTTCTTTCCTAACAAACCAGCATAAGAAATACCAACTGGTTCAAAATCAGAAATAACAATGTCTGGAGTAAAGTTAAACTCATGTAATTTAACCTTTAAAGTACTTGTAAACCAGAATAAAGGCAAAAATATATTACTCAACACAAATCTAGAAACTTGAATCTTCATCTTTTTCCCAGGCAGTTTATAGCCTTGGATTCTAACTGTTCTATATTTATCTTTAAAATATTCATAAGAATTATCATATCCAGCCACAACAACCTTAGATCTTGGAAAAGCACTTTTAACAGCTTTAATATTTGAATCCTCTCTAGTAGCATCACCATATCCAATTCCAGAAACAACAAATAAAAATTTCATCTTAGTCTATAAAATTTCTCAGCAAATTTAACTTTTATTTTCCTCCCATATTTTTTAGCTCTTAAATATGCAGGTAAGTATAATGTAAACATATACATCCACTGACTTTTAAATATTTTTATATAATCCATTTTTTGATTTATATAATTAGAAATGTCTATATATATCATAGGATGATTTTCATTCATAATATTCCAAACCTCATAAGCATAAACTTGGTAGTTTACTAATTGTTCATCAACTACGTTCAAAACTTTCTTATGTACAGCTTGATGGTCAGGATGAATATCTAAAGCAGAAGGAACATAAATCTTTTCAGGTTTATACTTCTTTAAAATTTCAAGTATTTTTTCTCTAATTTTTGGATTTTTAACTTCTTTTTTTAATTTTGAATCAGCCAAACCCAAATTTATTGTTTCTTTAATCCCAATAAATGCACTAGCTTCCTTTGTCTCTTTATTTCTAGTTCTTTTAACAAACTGTTCTTGATAATGAGGAATAGACTTTTCACCATGTGAAAACACTACTTTAATTACTTTCTTTCTTTCTTTTACATACTTTGCAATGGTTCCACCCATCCCAATCGCTTCGTCATCTGAGCGAATGGGCACAAAAAATTAAAATATTACCCATAAAAGATCACCCCCTCCACTACCCTATTATAATTGAGAAAAGTTCTCCAGGTTTTTGATGCAATTATCATACAAAAAAGGAGGATATTTACATATTTAAACCTTTTTAATAAAAAAAGAAAAAGTGGGCTTTATGCCCGCACTCCCTTGATCAAACTTTGAAAAAGTTTGTTAAAGAAGTGGATCAATCACTGCTTTGAAATTCTCAATAGGTTGTGCACCTGAAATTAATTGCCCATTCACAAAGAATGCTGGTGTACCTCTAACTCCTGCTGCAATTCCATCTTCTAAGTCTGCATCAACTTCAGCACTCATCTCACCTGAATCAAGACATTCATTAAAACTTTCAGTATCTAATCCAAGTTCAGCTGCATAGCCTTTCAATGAGGTTATATCTAATGCTCCTTGATTTGCAAACAATAAATCATGGAATTCCCAAAATTTATCTTGTTCAGCAGCACACTCAGCAGCTTCAGCAGCAATATGTGCATTTTCATGGAAACTCAACGGAAAATCCCTATAAACAACTTTAATATCATTTCCATATTCCTCAAGTAATTCAGCTACTACCTCAGCTCCTCTAGCACAGTATGGGCATTGAAAGTCAGAGAATTCAACAATTACAACATCTGCATTCTTTCCACCTGTCCAAGCATCATCATCTTCAGAAACTTCAACAATAGTAGGCTCAGCTACAGCCACTCCAGCAACACTATCATCAGGTTCGACTGCAATATTTCCTGTAGCAAGTCCAGTAATAAAATCCATTTTACTATTTAAAGCGTTTATCTGTAATAACATAACAACAAGGATAACTAGTTGAACAACCAGTAAAAGTACATTCCATGCTTTTGCTTTCATTTTTATTTTCCTCCTTAAAGAATAAAATTATGAATTTTTAATGATTTATAAAATTTTAGTATTAAACAAAAAACATATGTTCCCTAAAAAAATTCATAGCTTTGGGATATTTATTTATTTTATCTATTGTTTTTTTGTATTTTTTTCTCAATTCTTTTGCTTCTTTTTGAGTCAATCCTTGGTTTGTTTTATAACTTATTTTAGGTTCCAGTAAAGTTCTTTTTTCTTCAATTACATTAATAATACCAAACTTTTTAGGGTTTTTATAGATTTCAGAACCTTTTTGTAAACCAAATATAGAAGTCAAGACTAAATCAATATTTTTCTCATTTTTTTCAAGAAATCCAATTGTTTCTAAAAACTCTTCTTTAGTTTCAGTAGGAAATCCAAGAATAATGTAAATCATATTTTTAATTCCAGCTTTATGAGAATCTGTTAAAACTTTTGAAATATCTTTTTTATTTGTTCCTTTATTCATTAAAGTCAAGATCCTATCACTTCCAGATTCAACTCCCCACATAATAAAAGAAAGTCCAGATTCTTTCAGTTCCTTTAATACTTCATAATTCAAATCAGAAGTAGGTTTTAATTGACAAGTCCATTTCACATTCAAGGGTTTCATCATCTCTGCAATTTTTAACAACCTTTTAGTTGGAATCATATCATCAATTAAAAAGAAATATTTCTGTTTTGAATTTACAATAGTTTCTTTAATATTTTCTAAATCATATTCACAATAAACAGAATCAGTATAGTGAGTACAAAAAGAACATTTTTTATAAAAACAAGTAGATGAAGTTTTAATTGGAATTACTGGATTTGGTACAAAATATTCATTTACATTTTTAAATTTTAAGGGTAAATCAGTATTAGGAATATCTAAAGTTTTATCAGTCAAATCAATTAATTTCTTATTTACAGCAGGCCCTCCAACAACTGTGTTTTTCAATTCTTTTAACAAAGCATGAGTATAGAATGTTTGACTTGAATAGACAACACTAAATGCAATAATATCTGCTTTTTTCTCTTTTATTTTTTCTAGTAAGATATCAAAGAATTCTGGTTTTTTGCCATTAATCACTTTTCTATTATTTTTAGCATAAGTTATTGATGTTTTTCTATGGTATTCAGTTGTAAGTAAGTCATAATCTTTCCATTCACCTTTTTGGTAATATTCTTCATATATAGGGAACATTAACTTATGAAATTCTAGGTTTAGGTCTAATACTTCTGAATCCTTTAATTTAGAATGTAAATTAGTCACAGAATAAGGTGGACTAGCTGGAGTACAAAATGGTGGATATACTAGTAGTATTTTCATAGGTTTAAGAAATAATAAAGGGTTTATTAATGTATTCTAGAGGTTTATGGGTATAGAAAACAAATATTTATTAATCTATTGAGTCTTTGCAATTATATGGGATTATTAAATAATTTTTTTAGCTCAACAGAATCTACTGCAAAAGAAATCCAAGCAGATGAAAAATCCATCATTAAACATTGGAAACATTATCTTGGAACTTTGTCTAGAAAAGAGGATATTATTAGCAAGTTGAGGTTAAAGGATTTTCAAACTAATCTGCAAGAGTTAAAACAATTATTAGATTTAGAATTAGTAGACATCTCTAGTGAAGAAAAAGAAGAATCAGAACTGATATTTGATTTAGAATCAATAGAACATTCTCAAAAAGTAAGAAGAGTGGAGCAGTTAGAACAGTGTTTAGGATATGCAGAAACAAAATATGAATATGTTCATGGATTATTATTTCAGTTACATTTAGTCTTAAAATCACAGATGCGTCTTGTAGAAAAAATGCAAACTGGATCAAATGACCCTAAAAAATTGTTAGCATATCTTAAATTAAAATTTGAATTAGAACTTGAGATAATGGACAAAATAAAGGAAATAGGAACATTCCAGGACCTATTTTTAGCATTAATCAAAGGAGAATATATTATCCAAAGTATGGATTCAAAGGAAAAAAAATTATTTAAAAAAATGCAAAAAGGAATGGATGCAATATTCTCTGATGAGATAAATGAGGGAATAACATATGAATGGACAATGACTGTTTTTAAAGCGATTGAGGATAAAGTTCATGAGGGTGTTGCTAATGGAATGTTTGATGGCTATCACCCAGATATTGATTTTGAATTTGCGAATAGGCCTGAATTTGTTGATTTGGTAAGAGAGAGTATTCAAAAGCTAAAGAAAAGAAAAGTTTCTGAGCAAATGATTAATGTTTTTGTTCATTTATTTAGAGAATGGTATAATCAAAGAGATTAACATAAACTCAATTCTAGTTAATTGAAAGAATAAAATTTGGGCTAAAAGTAAAAGAAATTGAGAAATTTGTCATTTCTTTATTATTTTTTGCATTTTTTGTATTTCTTTAATCATCAAGTTTCTTTTAACTATATCTTGTTCTTTTTCAACATCCATTAGTAATTTATGTAAACGCATCTTTAATTTAGTACATGATTTACATGGTTTTCCTATAAAATGGCCTCTTTCTGAATCTTCATATTCATTTCCACAATGTGGACATCTGTATTTTTTAATTTCTATTGCCCTATTCAGTTAGAAGAAGAACTAATATATAAAATGATTGAATCTGCACCGGCCGGGATTCGAACCCGGATCGCTGGCTTGGAAGGCCAAAATTTTAGCTGATTCTTTTTTAAATCTCTAGCCATTGAACTACCGGTGCGTTATTCATTAGAACAAATTAACTCTTTATAAATATTTTGAAAAAAAGAAAGAAAGAATTAGAAGTCATATTCCATGTTATAACTTGCAAATACACCTGTACCTGATACTATAACATGTCCATGTTCTTCATCTTCGTCAAAGTAATAAGTATAGTACATATTTCCCTCTGCACTTGTTAGTGTAACTTCACCCTTACAAAGACCTGCATATTCTCCAGATTTTTCAATACCTAGAACATTTACAGTATAAGTAGTCTCACCAGTTTCAGTCATTCCTTCAACATTCATGAATAGGTCATCATCACACCATTCACCACTACCTTCTGAACTAGTAACAGTAACATCATTACCCTCATTGTCTTCATATTTAATGGTAACCTCATCACCATCAATTTCAACATCTGCATCATTTCCAGTTTCAGCCTCAAGTTGAGCTTCCATTTGTTTTTCAGCAATATTCCCAGTACAGCCTACAACTAATAACAAAGAAACCACCATAAACAAAATCATTACTTTTTTCATTTTATTTCCTCCTCATCTCTTTCTCTATTTCAGCTTTTTTCCATCCTTTTTTCTCTAATAGTTGGATTATTGCTTTATCTTTAACACCTTTTTTTCGTGCTACTTTAATAAATTTACTAATTTCACTTTCAGGATCTTTTTTAGGAATTACTTTTTTTGTTTTTTTCTTACTCAAAAAATAATAAACTCCATATCCTGATCCACCAAGAACAAGAATAATAATAATTATCCATAACCATAAATAACTAGTTTCTTTCTCTAAACATTCATTTAAAACACATTCAAAACCATCATTACAATCATCATCAATTTCACACTCTACTTCCTCTTCAGCGTACACAAAAGTTCTAAAATCACTCAAAATATCACTTTCAGGAGCTAAATAGTAATGAGTTACTATATCACCCTTACCCAAACTACCTACTGAATACTTACCAACATAAGTAGAAACACTAGTTGGTTCATCAATAAACATCAAAGAACTCAAGGGAGTAGAACTAACAACATAAACATCCAAATTTTCTAAATCTTCTTTAGCTTCAACAGTTATCTCAACATACCTATAAGTTTCAACATCACCATTATAATAAGTAATCCAAACCTTATTAGCAGTACCATAAATATCAACATTATCTTGCATAAAGTAAACTTCATCTCCTCCAACACTATCAGGAATATCAATAGGTTCAATTATAATTTTATCAGAATAATCACCACCATACACGACATCCCAAGGTAAATCAATAAGTTGATTTTCAACATTTTCTAACAATTCCAAATCATCAACAAAACCAATCTGTTCTTCATAGTTTTCTAGATTTTCTTTTGCAGCTTCTATGTCTCTTGTATAACCTAACATTTCTATAACTTTATCATTTAGAAAACTAGCAAACTTACTTTTCCCTTCTGAAATCAAATCTTCAGCAGTAAAATATTCATCTTCAGAAACAACTTCAATTTTTGAACTGGCAGTATTACCTAAAAAATTAACTTCAACATCATAAGTTCCCTTATCAAGAGAAATATTCAATTTACTCAAGTCAATATCAACATCAGTACCAACAACAAGGGTATCACCATTAATAACAGATATTAAATTAGAAGGAATCTCTAAACTATAAAATGAAGTAGTTGTTTTTTCTAAATCTTGGTTATAATAATCGTAAGTTATTTTTAAGTTATTCAATGTTATTGCTCCAGCAGTATCACTATGAATTTTAATTGGAACAACACAAGTTTCTTTTTCACAAATTCCATCATAAGGTTCAGTACCAATATAGAATTTAATTCCTTCCATAACAGCTCCTGAAAAAGTCTCCCATTCAGTAAAATTAATATTTCCATCTAAAACCTTATCATAATATCCAGCCTTTACTTTGAAAACAAAATTATCTTGATAGTTTTTAGTACACAAACCAGTTTCTGAAATTGGACAAACAAAAGAAGTTGTTGTTTGAGAACTAGAATCAACAGGCAATTCATAAAGTTGTGTCTCTCCATTTACATCTTCAGAATAAACACAGAATAAATATGTTCCTTCAATAGGATAATCTAATTCAATTTCACAGCTTCCACCATTTTCAGGCAAATCACAAATATCTATTCCACCTTCATAACCTCCAGTAGGATCACCACTAGGTGCGCTTAAAATAACTGCCTTTAAATCCCCTACTGAACCTAGTTTAGTATACTCAGCTGAAAAATTAATATGTTTTGTTTCAGGAACATCAATCATTTCACAATAATAATTATCATTACTAACAAGATAAATTGTTTCTTCAGTAACATCATCAAAATCTTTAGACTTTAACCAATTATCTCCATATCTAACAAAATCACCAAAATAATACCAATCTACATTTCCTTCATCCCCAAAATCAATTGTAACATTTGTTGGATATGAATCAGAATAAAAATCAGTTGAAAGATCCATTGAAACATCTTTTATTATAGCATACCTTGGAAGTTGTAAAGCTAAATAAGCATCATCTTTTTGTGTAAAATGTATCTCTTTTGTAGCTGAGGAGGTAGTAGCATTCAAATCTCCTTGTTGTTCAGTATAATTATACTCTTGCAAATCAAGGAGGTCTAAGAAACTATATACATAATTAACATTACCAACAGAAACTTTAAAATTTTCATCAACAGAAACTTTTTCTTTTAAACTCAAAACAGCAGTTCCTTCTAGATTAGAATTCTCAGCAAACTTTGTCCTATCAAACTCTAAAGTTAATAAATTCTCAGAAACATCTTCAACTGTATCATTCTCATTTAATTCCTCACTAACAACAGTACTACTTAACAAAAAAATAGTAATTACAACCATTAAAATTAAATATCTATATTTCATCCTCTTTAATCCTTTTTAAATACGTTTTTATTTAAAAGCCTTTTCATATAAAAGAATAAACTATATAAACAAAACAAATTTCTACAAACTTATGGATTTTAGAAAGATCTACTTTAATAATTACAAAAAATTATTCATTATTCCAATTGTAATTCTTATAATTGCAATTTCATTTCTTGCTTATCAGTATAATCAAACTGGAGATATTATAGAAAAAGATGTAACTTTAAAAGGGGGGATTACAGCAACAATCTATACAGAAAAATCATTTCCAGATATAGAAAATCAGTTATTAGACATTTTTCCAGGTAAGGATTTAATTGTTAGAGATATTACTCAATTTGGTTCTGATGAACACATTGGAGTTTCAATAGAAATAAGTGATGTAGAACAAGATGAATTAAAAGAAACTTTAGAAGAAATTACAGGATTAATATTAAATTCAGATAATTACTCTTTAGAAATTGTCGGATCATCCTTAGGAGAAAATTTTTATAAACAAATGATTGTAGCTATTTTACTAGCATTCTTATTCATGGCAATTGTTGTTTTTATAACTTTTAGAGCTTGGGTTCCTTCATTAACAGTCGTATTTTCAGCTTTTGCGGATTTAACAATTACTCTAGCAATACTTAACATATTAAACTTAAGATTATCAACAGCAGGAATAGCTGCCCTATTATTATTAATTGGTTATTCAATTGACACTAATATTTTACTAACTACAAGAGTTTTAAGAAAAAGAGAAGGAACAATCTTTGAAGGCATTAAAAGTTCAATGAAAACAGGACTAACAATGTCAGCTACTACAATAGTTGCATTAACAGTTGGTTATTTTGTTGCAACATCCCCAGTGTTGAAACAAATGTTTTTAATAATTGTTATAGGGTTATTTATTGATATAATCATGACTTATTGTATGAACGCATCTGTATTAATTTGGTATGCAAAAAGGAAGAGGAATCTAGAATGAACATTAAGAAATTTTTCACATGGAGAGTATGGTTATTATTAATATTCATAGTTCTAGCAATAATTGCAATAAATCCTACACCTAATGCACAGGGCATTGAAGTAAGATCAGTTCCAACAGGTTCAGATATTGCAGAACAAGGTTTGTCTTCAGGTGAAACATTAATTAGTATAAATGGTCAATCAATAAACACATTACAAGATTATCAAGATGCAATTTTAACTTTTGAATATGAATCTCAAGAAGTACAAGTAAAAACAACAGAAGAAGATATTGAATACACAGTTACAAATGATTTAGATATATTCTTAGATGAAAACCTTACAATTCTAGATTCAAAGGAATTAACTCCTTTGTCAACATTATTAGAAATAAATGGAAAAGAAATAGAAACATATGAACAATACCAAGAAATTGAAAATGAATTAATACCAAAACAAACAATAAAGATAACTACAAACAAAGGTGAATATGCTTATCTATCTCGTGAAACTCCCGAATTTACAGTTCAAGAGGCATCAAGTTCAAATTTATTATTAGGTTTAGACTTACAAGGAGGAACAAGGGTTCTTTTACAACCAGTATCTGATGAAGAAATAACAGATGCAGATATTGAAGATTTAATTAAAGTTCTAGAAAACAGATTAAATGTATATGGTTTATCTGATATTAAAATTAGAACTGCAGAAGACTGGGCTGGAAATAGATTTGTTTTAATTGAACTTGCAGGAACAACTGAGTCAGAAGTTCAAGAACTTATTTCACAACAAGGATTTTTTGAAGCTAAAGTAGGAAATGAATCAGTATTCATTGGTGGAAAAGAAGATATTCCTTATGTATGTAGAGATGATGGTTCATGTTCAGGAATAAGAACTTGTAATCCTAGTGGAAATCAATGGGTTTGTGATTTTTCCTTTTCAATTACATTATCTCAAGAAGCAGCAGAACGTCAAGCAGCAGCTACTGAAAATCTTGAAGTTGAATATGATGAATCTGGAGGAGCATTCCTTTCAGAAACATTAGACCTATACTTAGATGATGAATTAGTTGATTCATTAAGAATTTCCGAAGATTTGAAAGGACAGGCAACAACTCAAATTTCAATCTCTGGTCCAGGATATGGAACAAGTAAAGCAGAAGCAGTAGAAGATGCAGCAAAGAATATGGACCAATTACAAACAATTTTGATTACAGGTTCATTACCATTTGACATTGAAATTGCACAAATGAACACTGTATCTCCAATAATGGGAGAAAGTTTTGTTAAGAATGTTTTTTGGGTTGGTTTATTTGCATTACTTGCAGTAGCATTAGTAGTATTCATTAGGTACAGAGCATGGAAAGTTGTTATTCCAATGATAGCAACAGGTGTGGCTGAAATACTTTTGATTCTTGGATTTGCAGCAGCAGTTGGTTGGAACTTAGATATGGCAGCTATTGCAGGAATTATTGCAGCAGTAGGAACTGGTGTTGATGATCAAATTGTTATTGTTGATGAAGCAATGAAAGGAGTTAAAGAAAAATCTGGAAATTGGAAAGCAAGATTAAAAACAGCATTCTTTATTATTTTTGCAGCTTATGCAACAACAGTTGCAGCAATGCTTCCACTTTGGAATGCAGGAGCAGGATTGATTAGAGGATTTGCATTAACAACAATTGTTGGAGTTACAATTGGAGTTCTATTAACAAGACCTGCATTTGCACATATTGTAGAAAAATTATACGAAGAAGATTAAGCATGTATATTAGGGTAATATCTTTCTGGAGCAATTTGAGTATGATCTAAAACTTTCTCCAATAATACTTTTCTTCTTGCTAAAGATTTAGCTTTTTTAGTTTTGGATTTCAAAGCACGGGTTAGTTCTTGATGAGTTCTCATCTCATGATAAGTATCATGTCTTTGCTTTGAATCAGTATGAGCCATTCCATCCATTTCAAAAGTTCTTAGTTGTATTTCTAAAAATTTCCAAGCAACCCATTTCATTAATTCTGCTTCAGGTATATTATCTTTTATACTTTCTGGAAGTTGGTCTTTAATTAATCTTGCCATAACCTGTAAAGTTTGGTATCCATTAGTTTTTGGATGACTAATATAATCTTGTATATCATCTGGAGTTGTGCCTATAGCTAAGTAAGGGGCATTTCTAATTAAACCATGAAATACTCCGTATACCTCTCTAACAGAGTTTAAACTTAATCTCATCCCCATAAAATCTAGCATATCCCTTTTTTGATCAATATCTTTTGTTAGTAGGTATTTAGGTACAAGTTTAGTTAATTTTAACCTACTTTGAAGAACTCCTTCAGGAGCACATAGTGTTCTTATCACATTTCTTGTTTCTTCTAATTCTTTACTTCTAATTCTACCTCTAGGGATATCTTCTCTTAATAAGACTTCTAGAGGTATATCTCCTCTCAGTCCATGCATATAAGTTTGATAGATTTTAAAAGGTGAAAGAATTCTTCTCAAATCTACAGGATCATTTCTTTCCCCAATTAGATCAATTATAGTTTCAATAGGGAGTTTATTTCTATAGAAAACAACAACATCTGAAGTTGCCTCCCTGCTTATACCAGTTTTAGATTTACAATAAGGGCATTTAACATTCCCTTCGGAATCAAGAATATTATGAACAGGAAAATATTCTCCTTTTGATGTATCAAATGGAATATACAACAGGTCTCTTTGTGTAGGAGTTGCTTCAGAAAGAGGGACATCATTTCTAAACAAAGCAACTGCAACATCTCTAGGATTATATACTTTTTTAGGTTGTGCTCTTTTTTTTCGTCTTCCTTCTTTTCCTTTAACTGACACATGTCTAGGGATATCAAGATTGTGTTTTGGATTATGACAAGAGTAAGTAACTTCTTGCAAATTAACAACCATTGCATCATCACCAACACCTAAAAAATCAAAAGTTCTTTCTAACAAATCATCAACTAAAGCAGATAGAATCTTTTCACCACTAGCATAGGTTCTTCTAAAATCATTTTGAGCACCAACAATCTGTCCATCATTACTAATTCTGGGCCATTGTTGACAGATGTCTCTAGCAGAGAGATTTCCATATTTCAAATCAACATCTTCCACTCTTCCAAACACAGGGTCATAAAGCATTTTACTATTACTTAGTAAGAACATTATTTATAAACCTTTCGATATTAGAAAAATATATAAATCAACATAGTCTATAAAGTATTGAGGTGGTCACATGGCATCAATTGAAAATCAAATCCTATTCATTTCTTATGTAACTCTAGCAGCTGTAATAGCAATGATCTATAGTATGAGAAGAATTTACAGATTAGAAGGAAAAATTCTTAGACTAGAAAAGCTTATTACTGGAAGGAGTGGTGTAAAAAAAGTTAAGAAAAAAAGGTAATTTTTTATTATTTTTTATATCAAAAAGATCAGAGACTCAATCCCCTTCAAAATCGATTAATGAAAAAACATCGTAACCTCGATTTCTCAACCTTTCAGTACCTTTCAAATCTGGCAAATCAACTATTAAACCACATTCAACCACTTTTCCACCTAATTTTTCAACTAATTGACAAGCAGCTAAACACGTTCCTGCAGTTGCAACCAAATCATCTATCACTAACACATTTTCCCCAGGACTTATCGCATCCGTATGTACCTCTACTGTATCAGTCCCATACTCCAGTTCATAACTAACTGAAGTGGTTTCCCCAGGAAGCTTACCTTTCTTCCTAATTGGCACAAAGCCAACACCTAATAAATATGCCAAAGCACCCCCAAAAATAAACCCTCGTGCTTCGATGCCCACCACTTTATCTATTCTTCTACCCTTATATCTTATCGCCAAATAATCAAGAGTCTTTTTGAAAACTTTAGGATCTTTCAGAAGTGTTGTAATATCTCTAAACATTATTCCTTGTTTGGGGAAATTTGGGATTGTTCGAATACTTTTCTTTATCTCATCCATAAGAGTACATTAAAAGAATTTTTTTATAAAGATAATTGTTCAATAAATATTGGTTTATCTTGTGTATTTTGGGTAGTGGGTGTTAAGACATTGACTCTGTTTTATACCTGTTGTATATATGTTACTTGTCACTATCGCTCCTTGGTTGTAATTGTTATTTTCTTTCTCTATATATTTTCTTAATCTCTAGGAATCATCTAACCTTCTAAATATGCTCAACTCGTCAATCATTTTTATAATTTCTGGGAAATTTTTAACCTCTTCTTCAATAGGTTCAAAATAGCTCATAACTTCACTTAAATTTCCATCATATGCAGCATAAAAGGCAGCTTTAATATTTTCCTTAATTTGTGGACTAAAGGGTAGTTCTTTTATTCTTGAGGAATAAGCATCATATTTTTTTCTTATTGGTGTATTATCTATAAGCTCCCGCATTTTCCATCTTTTAAGATATAAATTAAGGTCAGCTTCCTCTCCGCCTTCTAATTTTGAAAGTTCGCTATATTCCTTTAGTTTACCAAAGATATCTGAGGCAAAGTAATTTCTATCTTCAAATCTTCTTTCTAAAAATTTAATCCTGTTCTTTCTATTTTTAACTCTCAATTTATCATAATCAGCGTGCCTTTTTGCAAAAGTAGTATTGGTTCTTAAACGTTCTAATCTAGTAATTCTTTCTTCAAAATCAGCTTCAGAATGACCTTCTCTTTCAGCTATATTTTCAAGATTTTCTAATGAATCAAAATAATACTTAACCAAAGGAGTTTTATATCCAGTTTTATCCCAGAGCATTCCTAATCTCCCTCTTACTTCTACTTTTTCTTCTAAAGCTTGTTCTCCTTCTGGTGCAGGTAATTGTTTTGCCAACTGTGTTTCAAGTCGCTTCATATCTTTTTTGTAAGTTGAACGTGCAACTGCTAGACTCATACCCCACCATGCACAAGAAAGACCTATCACTGCAGGAATAACACTTAATGCTGAATCACTCATGCCCAAAGTTGCTATAAGACCTGCAGTTCCAACGTACAAAGAGCTATATAGCTTAAGTTTATTTGAAACTAATTCTTTGTTACAAGAATCTATCTGGTTCAACAGGATTTTTCTATCTCTATCTTCATCAACCAACTCAGCTTCAACAACATCATCAATAGTTCCCTCAGATAGACCTAGATTCCTTTCTTTTATTTTTGACAAACGTGACTGATAATTTTCTGTCTCTTCTTTCAAAAAATTAACTGTATCTGTAGTTAGGGGCAACTTAGAATAAGCTTTTTGTTCTTCTTCTGTTAATTCAAAAGCAGTACGTTTCTCAAACCAACCTTTTCCATCATTAGTAATTCTTTTGAAAAAGAATCCAATATCATTAGTTCTATTTGATTGGGCTTCTGATTGAAACATTACTAAGTTTCTTGCGTTTAAATAATCTAAAAAGTGTCTTGAGGAATTTGTTCCGTAATCTATTAATTTATCGGCAAAGTTAGATTGAGAATGTTCCAATAATTTTCTAAGACCTTTTTTGAACTGTCTTCTTAAAAGTTTTTCATGTTTATTTCTAGCTTTAATGTTCTCTGGAGTAAGTCCTCTATCTCCAAATTCATGTAAACGTACATATTTATCTGCTGGTGCTCCTTTAAAACCTCTCCTTAAGCAATCTAGCTCAAAATGCCTTGGGTCAGTAAGATCGTAGGGGTTGTCAACAAATTTACTTTTTCTTAAATGGGAGTCAACTACAGGACTATTTATATCATGCCAATAAGCTAATTCTGTAAATACTGTTAGTAATAATCCTTTTTTCATTACAGATATATCATCATCTGATAAACCCTCATAAAAACTAGTAATCTCTTTTGGTTCTTTTGGTCTTCCAAGAATCATCCCCATGTTATCATCAGTAGTTGATATTGAAGCCAGTTGAGGAACTTCAGCAACAACATCTTCTAAAACAACAGGAGTTCTATCCAAATAATCACTTAACTCAGCAACATTCTGAACTCCATTTAAATTAGGATCACTAAGCATTTCAATTGCATCTTTTAATTGAGAATCTAGATTAGTCTGATCTAATTTATCTCTAGAAAACTTATCTCTATCTCTCAAATCTTTACCAATAGCTAAAGCATATAATGTTCTACCTAAAGAATACAAATCAGTTCTAAATGAAGGTTCTCCATCTAATTGTTTTTTATGAGCATAACCTAATGAACCAACTTGTAAAGTTCCACCATAAGTTCCAATTAATTCATCCCTAATACTTCCAAAATCCAGTAGATACAAAGTCCCTTCAGGATTAACTTTTAAATTGGCAGGTTTAATATCCCTATGATATCTTGGCTGAGAATTTCCATGATGCAATGCTTGTAAAGGACTCCTTACTTGCATTAAAACATCTCTAATTTCTTCAGGAGAAATATCTTTTTTCTGTAACCTTTCTAATAAATCTCTGCCAGCAACATATTCCATCACAATAGCTGGTTGAAATTCCCTAAATCGTTTAGTATCTCTAGTTAATCTTGCAGCAATACCATGAAAATCAGGAATTTGTGGGTGTTCACTTAAACTTCTATAGAGTTTTAATTCCCTTTGAAACATTTCTCTATTTTTTTCATAATCTGAAACACTCTTTATTCCAGTAGCTAACCTAAATTCTTTTATTGCCCTTTCTTGATTTTCTGAATCTAAGGCTCTAAATACTTCTGAAAAAGAACCTCTTCCAATTCTTTCTTGTAACTCAAAATCATCTAAAAGTTGAATATCATCATAAGGAACTTGAAGAACTGCACTTACTTCATTTTGTTCAAATAGTTTATCTTCTAATGTAGGTTTTTTACCTTCGTTAAGCTCTTGCTCTCTTAACCTTCTTATTTGTGCAAATTCCTGTGGAGTGATTATTCTTTGCATTCTTCCTCCAAATACTTTATCAGAGCAATTTCAACCAAATGAGACCTATTTCTCAATATTTTATTCTGGAGTTTACCATCTAACTTAGAAAGCAATTCTTTATCAATTGTAACACTTAATTTCTGTTTCATCCTACAAAATCGGATAAAATATCCGCTTATAAACCTTTCCCTTATGTAACTACTATAAAATAGTCCTTATTGAAAGTTTTGAGGCCTTCCAGTTAGAAACAAATAAAACAGAAACATTTATATATCACTTGAAATATTATTATATCATATGATACAAAAGTATAGCAGATACAGAATATTGGAAGTATTTTTCAGAACACCCAGACATATATTCCATATAAGAGAAATATGCAGATTAGTCAAGTTATCCCAGCCTACTGTGAAAGTTCATCTGAATGAATTAGTAAGTGAAAAATTAATACTAAAATCAACTGAAGGCCTTTATGGAGGTTACAAAGCAAATAGAGATAATGAGTCATTTAAATTATTAAAACAGCAAAACACAATATTCCTTCTTAATCAGTCAGGTTGTATAAACTTGATTCATGAAAAAATAATGCCTCAAACAATAATATTATTTGGCTCATCTACAAAAGGAGAGGATATTGAAGAGAGTGACATTGATCTCTTTGTTGAAGGAAAAGAAGAAGAATTAGACTTAAAGAAATTTGAAAAATTACTCAATAGAAACATTAATATATTATTTGAAGATGATTTTAAGAAACTTAGTAAAGAATTAAAAAATAACTTAATCAATGGTATTAAATTATATGGATTTTTAAGAGCATTTTAAAATGGAAGAAGAATTAATAAAAATAACACCTGATAAAGAAAGAGTAAAAAGTATCTTAGAGATGGTCATTTTAAGACAGAAAAGAATTGACATGAATAAAGGAGAAGAATTTTCCACTTTACTTGTTGAGGATTATTATGAAATAATAAAAGAATTAGCAACAGCAACCATAAATTTAGATGGTTATAAAACATTGAGTCATAAAATACTTTTTGATTATCTTCAAGAGAATTATAAAGAGTTCGAATTATCTGAAACAGAGTTTATGCAGGACATTAGAAAAACAAGAAATAAAGTTGTTTATGAAGGATTTTTTATTAAACCAATTTATTTAGACAGGAATAAAATAATAATAGAACTAATAATTAAAAAACTTAAGAGTTTGATAAATAAAAAATTAGATAATTAACATTTACAACCAGGAGCGTAGCGACAGGTAATATAGCTCTCAACACATAAAAAGCCTCAAATCTTTCCTCTCTACAGAACTAATAATCTATAGGCTTTATTGTCTTAAGATAAGTTATAGCTGTTTCTAACTTCATTTTGCTTTCTGCATATAAAGTAAACAGTATTTCACCCTTCTTAATCTTGTTATTTCTTCTAACTCTCAAATACAAACCAGCTGTCTTATCATCTGGAGCTCCTGCAATTCTAGCTAACTTAGATATTTCTTTATTATGTATTTCTTTTACTTTTCCATTACTAGTAGCTTTATATTCATAGAACAAAGAAGCCTTAGGAACATGGGGTCTTTTCTTTCCCCCTTGAGCAACAATTATCTCCCTAAACTTAGAATAAGCTTTACCACTCTCTAAAATTTCTAATACTTTTTCTTTAGGATTTTTTACATCCAACATTTTCAACATTTCGGTAGCTAGAAATATGCTTTTTTCACGTAAATCATTTGGACCATTTCCTTTCAAAACAGCAATAACATCTGCAACTTCTAAAGCAGGACCTATTCCAGAACCAATTGGTTGACTACCATCAGTTAGAACAACTTTAATTTTTATATTTAATTTTTTCCCCATAGCAATAAATAATTCTTTTAGTTTTAAAGCATCATTTTTCTTCTCAACTTTAGCACCTTTACCATAAGGAATATCAATTAAAACATGAGTAGAACCAACAGCCTTTTTCTTTGCCATTATACTTGCTAACATCATTCCTAATGGATCTAAGGACATTGGATGTCTAATTCTAATTAACTTATCATCCGCAGCAGCAAGATTAACCCCTCCTCCCCAAGCAATAACCCCATTATGTTTATTTACAATTTTTTTTATTTTATCAGCACTCAATTTCACAGGTGCTACAACTTCCATAGTATCAGCAGTTCCAGATGGAGAAGTAATGCTTCTAGAAGATGTCTTTGGCATTTTATAACCTAAACTAGCAATAATAGGAACAACAACCATTGTAGTTCTATTTCCTGGAACTCCACCAATACAATGTTTATCAACAACAACTCCTTTATTGAATTTAAATTTTTCACCATTATTTACAATTGCATTAGTTAAAGAAACAGCTTCATCCATGTTCAAGCCTTTTGCATAACACCCAGAAACAAAGTAAGTTAATTCAACATCTGAAAATTCATCATGAACAATGTCTTTTACCAATTCATCATATTCTTCAGCATTTAATTCTTCACCATGTAATTTTCTCTTAATATACTCAATAGATCTTGGTTGGTCAGCAATGTCAACATCAACTCTACCTTTAGCACCAACCTTTTTCATAGCCTCTTCAAAAAAACCAATCTCACCTTCCTTAACACCTTTAGTA
>JBDRRK010000002.1:0-164623 GCA_043825775.1 archaeon | reverse complement strand
AATATTATAAACATTATTAATAACCCACTTAGTTTCATTATCTAATTGTAGTTCTCCATCACTATCACTAAATACCCATGAAGTTTGTATACTTCCATTTGAATAATTTGCTGTAGATGTTGAATTTATTATAATACTATCAACAGTAGGAGCATTTATACCGAGAATAGTTAAATTCCCACTACACTTGGTAATTCCATCTTGTGAACCATCATTAGGTGTTATACAGGCTTGCCAGATATCAGTTGCTGAGGTAATAGAACTATGAATAACATCTGTCCTATTTTGGTAGAGTAATAAAATCTGTTGAGAACTTAGTGAGTAATTAAATACCATAAAATCATCTATTGTAAAATTGGGTTGTACTGTAGGATTACTATAACCAGAAGGTGAAACAGCTGGACAACCATATTCACCAATACCACCTAAAACAAAATATGTACCATTTGGGCAAGATGTATCATGTATTGCTTCAGTTCCATTACCTTCCCCAGAATCATATGTTCCATTTACCCATAAAGTTGTTCCATTCAATGTATCCCATCTAAAAACAATATGGTACCAAGCACTCTCTTCCCATGAATCAATAGAACTGCTAAAAAGGTCAGATGTGCCATCATTAAAAAGTATTTGACACCTTATTTTTCCAGTGAAAGAATTCAAACTACAATCAAAATAATTGGTATTTTCAGCATTATACTTTGAAAAAAGCCCCCTACCTGAAGAAGCAGAAGAATTAAACCAAGGATGAGGTTTAAACCAAAAAGAAAGAGTGAAATTACTAATATTATCCAAAAGATGAGGGTAGAGCATTCTTTGGGTTCTATTTAATTCATAAGCCCCATATCCATCTCTACCCCCACTAGAATTCCAAACAGGTTTGTCTCTATCATAACTTCCATTAATATATATATAACTTCCTTGAACATAATCCATAGTAGAACTACTATTACTCCCCCCTTCAAAAGGAGCATTAATTAATAAAAAAGATTCTTCATTTTTATACCAATTAATAATATTCTTAACCTCATCTCCATCTACATCAGTAGTACTCTGATTATAAACAGTTAAATTTTCAGTAGTTAAATTTCTTCCAATTGTAGAGTTTAAGATTGGAAAATCATGAGTTGGAGAATCTCCTGATTGTATATCAATAGGTATATCCTCTTCTAAATAATTAACCACTTCACTATCAACAATAGTCTCATTAATTATCAAATCAATATATACAATTCCTTCAGTCAAATTGTACTCAGAAAGATTAACCACAATCTTATCAACTACAACAATAATATCTTTATCAAATATATCTATTCCTTGACTAACTCTTGTAAATCCATCTGACAAGTTCCATGTTTCATTCACATCAAACTCTACAATACTTGGTTCAATGAAAGTATAACCTATAAAATTAAAAAATCCAGTAAGTATAACTAAGAGAAATATAACTATAAAAACAATCTTCCATATTCTATTCACTCTCTTTTTATCCATTTTAAATTCTTATAAACTGCCTAATAATTTTTTTAACTTTCTTTTTTTCAAAACCTTTCTCAGTCATTACATCTATAAGAATATTCTTATCCATACCATTAGATAAATTAGAATAAATAAACAATTCTAATTCTTCTTTTGGAATTTTTCTTAATTTTTTAATCAATTTATCTAATATATTTACATCCCATCCTTGTTCAAATAGTTCACGTTTAATTCTATCCTCAGCTTTACCATAAGAAATATTATATAAAATATAATACTTCAATTTATTTATATTAGATAGATTCATAATTAAATCTTTATCCCCAACAAAATAGTATCTTTTTCCATACCATCTCATAACTAAAGAACCTCTTGCAAAATAATAGCTAAAGATTGTTGCCAATATCAAGGTAAGAATAACCCAAAATAATGATCTAAAGTTAAATGGTATAAGCCCTCTTACTTGTTCTTTGATTATTTCTTCATTTACTTTGAATTCAGTCTCTTTCTCTTCCTCTCTTTTCTTTTTACTTTCTCTTTCTATTTCATCCTCTCCAGATTCCCAACTTCCACTACCTCCTCCACCACCACTAGAACCAGAACTAGTAGTAGTTTCTACTGGAGTAGTTGGTTGTGCAACAATTGTAATACTTTCATTTGCACTCCAATCACTCCAATTATTTCCATCATAAATTCTAGCAGAAACATTCAGTACATCTCCACTAGTAAAATTATTCTTATTAATTCTTGTTTCATTAATCCAATCTACTCTATAAGTACCATTTACATACCATCTAGTTTCATTATCAACAGAAACATCAGCATCAATATCCATAAAAGTCCAATTAATATAAACATCATTTCCAGTATAATTATTTGTATTATCTGATTTTAAATTCAAACTTAAAATCTCAGGAACAAAGTTTACAATTGTAATAGAAGCATTAGAACTCCAACTACCCCAGCTATTACCATCCCATAGTCTAATTGAAACATTCCAAACCTCATTTTTAGATATGTTTAAAGCTTGGATATTTGTATTATTAGTAAATGTGGTGTTTAAAACTCCATCTATAGCCCACTTAGTCTCATTATCTGATATTATATCATTTTCTCCATCACTTTGATCCCAAGACATTTGTAAAGTTCCATTTGAATAATTAGCAGTTGAAGTTGAATTTAGCAATATGGAATCAACAACTGAGGGGTAATTGAATATAATACTAATACTTACATTACTACTTGGATCACTCCAATCATTACCATCATACAATCTAATTGAAGCATTCAAGGTACTATTTGTAGAGAAATTTGCAGAATCAATCCAACTTTGATTTGCAAATGTAGTATTCAAAACACCATCAACCCACCATATAATACTATTTGCTTGTTCTGTATCTGAATCAATAACATCATACATACTCCAATTCAAGAATATAGAACCTGTTGTATAATTCTGTCCATTAGTACTTGAAATATTCAATGTTCCAACGCTTGATGGATAGTTTGCAATTGTTATTGAAACATTATCACTCCACTCTCCCCAATTAATTCCATCATAATTTCTAATTGATACATTCCATATCTCTGCTCTAGTAAGGTTTGCAGCTTGTATATTAATATTATTAGCAAAGGTTGTATTCAGTATTACAGAACCATTTACCATTCTCTGATACCATTGTATTTCATTATCATTTACAAAATCATTATCTAAATCAAATATATCCCAAGACGTTTGTATAGTCCCATTTGAATAATTATTATTAGAAGTTGAATTTAATGTAATATTTCTAATTTCTGGATGAAAATTCACAATAGTAACACTATAATTTCCATACCAATCACTCCAATTAAACCCATCATAAACTCTAATTGAAACATCCCATGTCTCTCCATCAATCATATGACTATTAGATGTATTTCCAGGATAGATTATTGTAAAGTTTGCTTGTGAAAGATTATAAATTTCATCAATATACCATTTTAATGCATATGCCTGTTGAGTATGTCCATCAGAATCACTAAATGCCCATGACAATTGGATTGTTCCATTTGTATAATTTTGTGAGGATGTTGTATTCAAAACAACATTTGTAATCTCTGGAATAGCATTATCTAATATCTGTATAGTATTACTCCAAGCAAGATCTCCATCTTGTGAACCATCATTAGGTGTTACAGTTACATTCCATATCTCATTTGTTTTTGTCATTGAATTAGAAATCATATCTGTTCTATTTTGATATAATAATGACATCTGTGGGGCAGAAAGACTTTTATTGAAAATCATCACTTCATCTATAGTTCCATTAAACCAATTTCTAATCTTATTATCCATTCCAATACGTAAAACTTTAGTTAAATCTCTACCTCCTACTGCAGTACTAGTTGTAGTCGCAATAGGAACTCCATTTACAAAAATATAAGCCGTACTTTCATCAAGGATAGAACAAGCTACATGTGTATACTTACCAACATAATCTCCAAAGTTATTATTTGTTATTGTATTAATCTGCCCACTTGCAGAACTATTTCTAAATGAACAAGTTATTACATAATTTCCTGCATTATAATCTATCCATAAGATATAAAGTGATGCCTTATCAAATATAGTCTGATCATTAAGATCATCTGAGAAATTTATTCTTGCTATCATAGTCATAGAATAACCATTCAAGTCTAATGAATCATCATCAGCAACTGTTAATTGAGCATTTCCCTCAAGGTTGTAAGCACCATATCCATCATAACCTGTATTGCTATCCCACAGAGCAAACGCACTAGTAGCTACATCATTTTCATTTCCAGAATAATCTTTAGCAAAGGTATTATTACTTCCACCTTCAAAAGGCATATTCAATACAGTAATTGAAGTACCATTCAAATACCAATTATAAATATTCTTTACAGAATCTCCATCACCATCTGCAGTACTCTGATTGTATACAGTAAGATCTTCACTTGTAGAATTGATTACTCCGCTAGAATTCAATAATGGAGTACTTTGAGTAGGAGGACTACCTGATTGAATCTCAACAATTGGATCTTCTTCAATAATGAGAACCTCTTCTGTCTCATTAATTGATTCATTAACAGGTTCAATATCAACAATTGTTTCATTAACAGTTTCATTAACTTCAACAAAATAACTAACTACTGCACTATCTACAACAGTCTCATTAATTACCAAGTCAACATAAACTAATCCTTCAGTCAAATTATAGTCAGATAGATTAACTACAATCTTATCAACTATAACAATAACCTCATTATCAAAGACATTCATTCCTTGACTAACTCTTGTAAATCCATCTGACAAGTTCCATATCTCATTCACATCAAACTCTACAATACTTGGTTCTACAATTGTAAATCCAGTAAAGCTAGTCATAAAGCTAAACAACAACATAATTCCAATAACTAAAGCAGTTATCCAAATAGGCTTGAAGCTAGGTAATTCTTCCTTCTTCCTCCTTACATACCTAACACTCATTTTTTAATCCCCATTTTTTTCTTAGCTTTGTTATATGAAGTCCAAACTGTCTTGTAGTCCCTCTTCAGAATTTTTGCTATTTCCTTGAAGCTCAGCTTCTTTTCGTCTTTTAAGTACAAACAAGCAGACTCTAACATACCTAATTTATCGTTAAATATACTAACAGGAAGTACTATCTCTTCTTCGTTTTTAGCCAAATTAAGAACTTCTTTAGAAGAGAGGCCATACTTCTTTTTTAGGTTAGAAATTAAAATATCTACATCTACTTGCTTATTACTACTGGCCATTACTTCCTATTAAGTAAGAAGTTATTTATAAATATTTCCATTTTATTCCTATTAGATAAGAAAAAGCATTTATACAACAAACTTTATAAATTTAAAAGACTTAAGTTAAAATATGAAAACAGGTGTAAAAGTTTCTGATGCAATGACTCATTCTCCAATAGTTGTAAATCCACTTGAAACATTACAAAATTGTGCAAAACTAATGTTAAAGAAAAAAACAGGTAATGTTTTAGTAATGAAAAATGAAAAACTAATAGGAATCATAACTGAAAAAGATCTAGTAAGAGATGTTATTGCAAAACAACTAAATCCAAAAACAACCCTTGTTTCTGATGTAATGACCAAAAGTGTAAAAACCATTTCACCAAATAAGGATATTGTAGAAGCAATGGAAAACATGCAAACCCACAAAATAAGAAGACTACCAGTTGTGTCTAAAGGAAATGTTCTAGGAATAATCACACAAAAAGATATAATGAAATTACAACCTGCAATTCTTGAATTAATATCAACACTAGGAAAATTAACAAAGAAAAAAGAAAAATATATTGAAGGTGTTTGTGAAATGTGTGACAATTATGCACAACTCCATGAGAATAATGGAAGGTTTATCTGCGCAGAATGTTTGGATAATGAAGGAAATAGGGATTAGAAAGTTTTATTAATATTCTTTGATTTGTATAACCTATGGGTTCAGAAAAAGATAATCCAATAAAGATCTTTATTAATTATAGATTTAGACATAATGGATACATTGATATTAATAACCTATTCAAAGAAATACCAAAATGGTTTAACGGATTCGAATATGATTTCTGGGAAAAGGGACTTGGTCAAAAAGATATTGGAATAGGAAAAGAATATGCTTCTGACTGGACAGCTAGTAGAGAAGTAAATAACTATATTCAATTTAAAATTGATGTAAAACTATTTATTAAAAATATTAACAAAGTAGAAGTAAATGATGAAAAAAGATTCAGAGCTGAAGCAGAGGTATATTTCAGTAGTGAAATGCAAAAGAATTACAGAGGAACTTTTCCTAAAAACAAGTTTGGTGAAATATTAAGGCATATCTATGAAAGGTATATTAGATATCATGAATTAGTAGAATATGAAGATAAATTAGCAGCTGAATGTGTTGATTTATTAAATTTAATTAAAGGAAATTTTGAATGAAAAGGGGTCAAGTAACAATTTTTACAGTTTTAGGTTTAATTGTAATAATAATAGTTGCATTGTTACTATTTCTAAACCAGTCTAAATCTAGTATTCAATCAGAAGTTGTTGAATTAGAAAACATTGATGATTTTGAAAATTACATAAACTCTTGTATATATGACACTTTAGAAGAAGCAAAAACAACAATTATGAGAAATGGAGGAGTTGCAGAATTAAAAGATTACAATCAAGAATATAATGTTGAATATTATTCTAATTTAAACTTAGAAAATGAATTCTCAAAGTATATGGAAACAAACTTAAGAAACTGTAAGGTCCAAATATCAGATTATGAAATTGAATATGGAGATATAACTACAGAAATAACAATTGAAAACAAAGAAATACAAGCAGAAGTTGAATGGCCAATAACAATAACTAATGACATTAAATCGGAATTAAAATATTTTTCAGCAGGAATAAATAGTAATTTGTATATTATTAACAACTTCATAGAAGAATATCTAAATAATGAACAAATCCTTCTACAAAATGGAGAAGTGGAAGTAAATATCTTAGCTGATTATAACACAGGAGAAAAAGTATATATTTTCTCTTATGAAAATGAACAATTCTACATTGCAATAGAATAGAAACATTTATATTCTTACAATCTTAATAAACAATAATGTCACAAAAAGACTTCATAGGGCCTGATCAAACAATTTCAAGGACTCTAACTTACAATCAAAAGGATCTTTACAGATATTTCTTAAAATGGTTCGAAGATAGACATTATGATGTTATTGAACTTGAATATGATGAAAAAATTCTAGAATCTGGAATAAGAAAAATAAATTGGAGATGGATTCCAAAGAAAAAAGTAGAATATTATATTGAACTAATGATTGATTTCAGATTTGAAGCAAAAATCAAAGATGTTATGATAGAAACAAAAGAGCATAAAACAAAAAGACAAAATGGAACAGTAGAAGGTAAATTTCGTGGATATGTACTTAGAGATGTAGAAGATGATTGGAAATTAAGCAAAGAACAACCTACAAAGAGATTAATAAGAGAAATGTATGACAAACTTGTATCCAAGAAAAAAATGGCTTTATATGAAGACGAATTAAAAGAAGATATAAAAAATATAATGAATGACTTCAGAAATTATGTAAAATCTTATTCACATTAGCAAATTATTTAAACAAGTTCTTTCTTTAATCCAACATGGATCCAAGAATAACAAAACTTGCTGAAATTCTAACAAACTATTCAATAAAAATTAAAGAGGGAGATACTATTCAAATAAATGGAGGAATTGAATCTAAAGATCTAGTTCTCGAGTGTTACCGAAAAGTTTTAGAAAAAGGAGCATACCCTAGAACATCTATTTCACTACCTAATCAATCTTTCATATATTACAATACAGCTAATGAAAAACAATTAAGAAAACTACCAAAAATTGCAATGTTTGAAGCAAAGAACTCAGATGGTTTCATAGGTATATGGAGTACAACCAATAGCAGAGAACTAAACAGCATAGATCCAAAGAAAGTAGCAATGAGAAGTACTGCAATGAGACCATTATCAGACATAAGATTAAAAAAAGATAATTGGGTAGGCTGTGGATTCCCAACAATGTCAGCAGCACAAGATGCAGACATGTCTCTTGAAGAATTTGAAGATTTTGTTTTCAATGCAACAAATGTAGATTGGCAAGAACAATCAAAAAAACAAGATAAATTACAAAATGTTCTAAACAAAGGTTCAGAAGTAAAAATATTAGGAAAAGAAACAGAACTAACATTCTCAATTAAAGGATTAAATGGAATAAAGTGTGATGGCCATAGAAACATGCCAGATGGTGAAGTATTTACAGCACCAGTGCCTAACTCAGCAAATGGATACATTTACTATGAATTCCCTGCAATATATGGTGGAAGGGAAGTATCAGGAGTAAGATTAAAATTTAAAGATGGCCAAGTAGTAGAAGCAACAGCAGAAAAAAATGAAAAATATCTAAAAGAAATGATTGCAATGGATAAAGGCTCTTCTTTCTTAGGAGAATTTGGCATAGGTGTAAATTATGGAATAAACCAATTTATAAAATCAATACTCTTTGATGAAAAGATTGGTGGAACTATACATTTAGCTCTTGGAAATGCCTATCCTGAATGTGGAAAGGGTGTAAACAAATCAGCATTACACTGGGATATGATAAAAGACTTAAGAAATGATGGAAAATTCCTAATTGATGATAAAATAATCCAAAAAAATGGTAAATTTCTAATATAAATTCTTTTAAATGTTAATTTCTCAAAAATAAAAATGCAAAGATTATTCATATGGGATTTAAACTGGACAATAGAAACAGGAAGTGAAATAGCTTTAACTAAAGGAATGAATGAAGCATTAATAGAATTTGGTTTTTCTCAACAAGTGCCTTTACAAGTTGTAATTGATAATTATGGAAAAACTTGGGAACAAATATATCTAGCAGCTCTAGGAGACATACCAGAAGAGGTTCTAAAAGAAATGAGAGAAAGAGCTGAATATCTCTGTAATCGAGTTCACTGCCCAAATGATATGACTCTTCGTCCTTATGCAAAAGAAGTTCTAGAAACAGTTTGTGAACAAGGTGGAACAAATGTAATAATTTCAAATGCGAGTCAAGAAGGTGTTAATATAATGGTAGAACAATTACAAATAACACATCTATTCCAAACAATGATTGGTGTAAGTAAAAATCCACTATATCAATCAAAACCTCATGCAGCAAGAACAATACTAAATGGAAGCCATTATGAAAGGGTTATTAGTACAGGAGATAGCCCAGGAGATCTTGCAATTGCATATCAATTAGGTTGTACTGGAATTGGTTGCAAAGCTTCAACAAATGGACAAAGCTTTGTTAGCTATTTATTAGAAATACCCCAAAGACAAATACCCACAACAAATGAAAATCACAGAGTAAGTGACTTAAGAGAGATAGTTCAAAGAGAATTGGGAGTAATTTTATAAACTCTAACATCTCAGTATAACTAATGAAAAAAGAGTTGAAATATATTTATGATGTACAAAAAGAACTTACTGTTTTAGGAAATATTTCTGCATTATTAGGTTGGGATGAAGAAACAAATATGCCCAAAGATGCTTATCTATCAAGAGCTGAGCAGCAAGAATACATTTCAGTACTAATCCACAAAAAAGTTACAAATCCAAAGCTATACAATTACTTAAACAAACTAAAAAAGAAAAAACTTTCAAGAATTGATGGAATAGTTGTAAATAAATTCCATAAAGAGATTAAAAAAGTAAGAAATATTCCAGAATCATTCACAAAAGAGCTTACAAAAACAGCTTCAATAGCAGGAGCAAAATGGAGAGAAGCTAGAGAAAAAAACAATTATGATATTTTCAAACCTGAATTAAAAAAATTAGTAGCCTTAAAACAAAAACAGGCTAAAATGATAAATCCTAAACTATCTCCTTATGATGCACTCTTAGATGATTTTGAAGAGGGAATGAGCGCAGAAAAACTAACTATCCTATTTGAAGAAATAAAAAAAGAATTAATCCTTCTTTTAACTAAAATAAAATCAACTAAAAAATATAAAGATCAAAACAGAATAAAGATAACAATACCGGAAGAAATACAAAAAAGAAATGTTAAATATATAGTAAAAAAAATGTTATTAGATAGAAAGAGAGTTAATCTATCAGTTTCTGCACATCCTTTTACAACAAGCATGGGAAAGAATGATGTTCGTATCACAACTAGGTATGAAGATCAATTAGGTTCCTTCTCAGCAGCAGTTCATGAAGGAGGACATGCTTTATATGAACTAAACCTTCCTGATAAGTATAGATACACAATACTACACGATTCCCCTTCAATGGGATTACACGAATCCCAATCAAGGTTTTGGGAAAACATGATAGCTAAAAACAAAATATTTTGGAAAAATTACTATTCTACTTTTGCAAAGGGTATTAAAAAAATAGAATTTAAAAAATTCTTCTTAAAAATAAATGAAGTTAAACCTTCATATGTAAGAGTAGAAGCGGATGAAGTAACCTATTGTTTACATATTATACTAAGGTTTGAAATTGAAAGAGACTTAATGAATGGAAAATTAACAGTAGATAAGGCAAAAGAAGAATGGAACAAAAAATTCAAAGAAATGTTTGGGCTAACAATAAAAAATGATAATGAGGGAATATTACAAGATGTACATTGGTCAATGGGAGGTTTCGGCTATTTCCCAACATATGCAATAGGATCAATCTACTCAGCACAATTATACAATCAAATAATAAAAGATTTGCCTAAAACAAAATCTAACATAAAAAAACACAACTTCAAACCAATAATAGACTGGTTAGAAAAGCATGTCCATTCAAAAGGCAATTCAATGCTAGCTGAAGAGATAATAAAGAAAACAACTGGAAAGGGATTAGACCCAAAACAATATATTGACTACCTTAATGAAAAATATAAAAAGATTTATTCTTTCTAGTTACCACTTTCCAAAAAAACCATTTATAAAGATTTAACAAAAGCAAAAACTATATTTTCAAACATATATTTTAGTGAATAAGTATATATAAAGAAACTATTCTTACAAGGTATAAAGGGGGTGTAGATATGACAAAAGACATAAAAGAAGATATAAAAATCATTGTAGACAAGCTAACTCTTGAAACAAAATCAGTTTTCTCAGAAAAAGTATTCAACCTAGCAGCAGACTTAGGTATAGGAGAACTTCTAGTAAGAGAATCATTACACCAATTAATGGAAGATAACTATATCGCAGAACCAATGCAAGGTATAATTATAAGAATTTAACGATATTTTTCTGCATTTACTTCTAATAAATGTTTTAGATGACTCTTCTTTAATTTCAAAAGAGCTTGCTTATTATCAATATATTTTTCTAATAATAAAGAAACACTCTCTCCACTCATTAAATGAGGTAAAATTACATAATCAGCACCTTCATCATAAAGCCTCAAAGCAACAGTTAATGAATCAGCAGTTAAGAAAGTAAGAGCCTTTGATTTAACATCCTTCAAATGTTTCAACAAAACAATATTATCCTTTTCTTTAGGAATAGTTGAAATTATAACTTTAGCATAAGTAAAATTAATTTTCTTTAAAATTTCAGTATTTGCCATATCACCATACATTGCAGAAACATTATTCTTTTGTAACCTTTCAATTGCATCTGGATTAAAGTCAACAACCAATACCTTTTTCTTCATTTTAGTTAAAGCCTTAAAAAAGATCATTCCAATTCTATGATAACCAAATAAAATTATCTGCTTCTTATCCTTAAAATCTCTAGATCTAGTTCTCTTAATTAAACCCATTTTCTCAAAATACTTCAAAACAGGAATCAACTTGTTATAAATTTCAACCTCATATTTAATAATATAAGAAGTCAATGCAATAGAAATAACAGCAGCCAAGATTGTTGTTGTAAATAAAACATCAGAAACTCCAGAAACACTCATAACTAAGATCAATGAAAATTCAGATATCTGTGCTAATGAAACAGCAGAAGCAAAAGAATTTCTCTTATCATAACCCATAACACTCAATATAATCATAATAATTAGAGGTTTCAATAATAAAATTATTAGCATAAAAATAAGTAAAGGCATCAAAATTTCAGAAAAGTTACCAGTTCCTAAATTTAAACCTAAACCTACAAAGAAAACAACAGAAAAAAAATCTTTCAAAGGACTCACCCTACCAACAATATTCAAGTTGTAAGGCAAATTAGCAATAGTAATTCCAGCAAAGAAAGCTCCAATAGCAATTGAAAATCCCAATAAATAAGCAAATAAAACAAACATAAAACAAATAGCCAAAGAAAGTAAAAATAATAATTCTTGTGAATTTGCAGCAAACCTAAACAATCTATAAACAACAAACCTATTCAACAAATAAGCAATAACAACTATAGCTGCAAACTTAATAAAAATTGGATAAACCATAACAAAGGAAAAATTAGTTGTTCCCATCAAAATAGTTAGAGCAATTATAACAAAAATATCCTGCAAAAACAATATTCCAATAATAATCCTTCCATGCAAGGTATTTAATTCATCCTCATCTGACAATAATTTAACAACAATCATAGTAGAAGAGAAAGCTAAAATCAAACCAGCATAAATAGAATTTAATGAATTAAAACCTAAAAAGTGTAAAGATATGAAATAACCAGCAACGAAAGTTAAAACAACCTGTAAAGTACCAACAAGAATAGCAGTCCAACCAAGACTTTTCAACTTATTCAAGTCCATCTGTACACCAACAACAAATAATAAGAAAATTATACCAATCTCCGCAATCGTTTGAATAATTTCAATATCGTGAATAATACCAAAAACCAAAGGCCCCAATAATAAACCAGCAATAATATAAGCTGGAATTAATGGCTGTCTAATTAATTTTGCCAAATAAGCAACAATAGCTGCAAAAATCAAAACAAGACCAATATCAAACAATAAGTTTTGAGGTAAATTTTGTAATAAATTAAAGAATTTAAGAGTAACCTCTTGGGTTGATCCTGGAAGAAGTGTATTTATACTATTAAACATATATTATATAGCTATCTAATTAGTTTATAAATTTTTTTAAAAAAATAAAAAGAGAATTATTTCTTTTTCAAGAAAATTTCAATTGTAGAAACCCTAACTTGTTTCCCTTCTTTGTTTTTGAATTCTTCACTATCAACCTTAATGTTAGTTATTTCTACTTTGTTATCCAAAAATCTCTTTGTCGCCACTTCTTCAATGTCTATTGCTTTTGACATAAATTTACCTCTTGCCTTAACTATCACTTCAGATGCATTCTGTGTGGTAAATTGCATTACAACCCCGGTAACATAATTCACTCGTCCTAATTGGATACTTCCAACATTAGTTAAACGGTTTGCTACCTACAAAGATTGTATGGTCATTATCTGTATTCGCTTGTTGTTTTGTGTTTTCTTCCATCTTAACCAATACCTCCGTATTTGAATATGAATTTTTTATCAAACTTTTTAAAGTTTTGGATTTTCTTCCAATTGAAAAACCAATTAAATTTTGATACTTTTTTAGATATTCTTTTCTATAAATAGATAAATGATAATACTTAATTAGTTTTCCACTCAAACTCTTAGCTTCATAAACATTAAGAGTTGGAAAAATACCTAATGAATTTAATAAATTCTTAATCAAATAAATCAATTTTTTATCAGAATTATAAAAAATAATTCCATCCTTACTTATAGAGCCTTCACTATCATAAAGTCCCTTTAAAAAAGAACATTTTATTTTATTAGTAGTGTCTAATAAGCTATCTAAATCAAATGTAGATATAAATTTAGCCCCTTCTATAGTGTCCAAATAACAGGTCCATTGAGGAAGCCTATTTTTTATTATATTATCAGTAGGAATCACTCTTAAAAAAATTCTTGATTCAAATCCAGACCACTTTTCAAGATTATTTTTAAATTCTAAAACAAAATCTTTATCTATAGCTGCTAAAATAATCCTCCTAGACTTCTCAGAAGTATGGCCATCTCCAAAAATAACTCCTAAAACATAGCCTAAATTCTCTGATAATATAAAAGAAGAAGTTTGTAATTTTTTTGTATTAATTTTTTGTGCTTTTTCAACAGCCAAAGGTTGTGAATATTTACTCACCTTCCTAAGCCTTTTTATATTCTCTTTTGAATTTATTGCCTTAATCCTAGATTCAGAATAATCATAAGGTTTTCCTCCTCTATTAATCCAATATTCAATAGTTCCTTTAGGAATACTGATAATTTTAGAAATTCTCAAACTGCCAAAACCCTGTTTAGCTAAAAAAATTGCTAAATCATACTCTTTTAAAGTATATCTCTTCATTTTTTATAATATTTATTTATACTAAGACTCTTTATTCATTAATCGAGTAATATAACCTGCTAGAACATTTCGTAATTTTTTAGAAGGAATATCTGCTATTCCTGGAAGAACTTCTTTATTCCCATCAAAAGTTTTCTTAAGTTTCTCTTTATGTAAAACATGGATCTTATTGCCCATTCTCTTAATTTGTGTAGTTTTGATTCTTCCCATATCTCTAAAAGTTTTTTATACCATTTATAAATGTTTCGGCTTAAGGATTAGTATCTCCCTGTGCAGTCTAGAGGTAGGAGTAGTATAAGGAATTGACTCCATTTCAAATCTACTAAAATCCAATCTTAATTTTAACTTTCTTTTACTTCTACATAAAAACACAGGAACAATAATTACAGCCTTTTTAACCCTCAATTTTTTCAATTCCAACAACAATTGATTATACATTGGTTCCAACTGAATTATTGTTTTCTTTGCTTCTTGTTCAGTAGGCAACTTTTTCAAAAAAGGACCCATATAAGGTTCAGTAACAACATAATCAACTTTCTTAACATATTGACTCATTTTAGTTGCATCACCTAAAAACAACTTAAAACTACCAGTAATATGATACGATTTCATCAACCAATTTAAATTCTTTTTAGAACCATCAATACAAGTCTTATTTGAATCAATACCATACATCTCATGACCCAACAACATACCCTCTCCTAAAATAGTACCAATCCCACAAAAAGGATCTAATATTCTTCCTTTTTTACTCTCAGTTAAATTCAACAATATTTTAGCAAGTCTAATTGAAATAGAATGCAATGGTCTTTTAACAGGTCTATGTAAGTCTCTTTTTATATGCTCTTTAGGATCAAAAACAGCAAGAGTTTGTCCAATATATTCTCCATAAACAACAATTTCCAAAACATCTTTTAATTCAGAAGGATCTAAATGTCCTTGTTTTCTATGAGACTTTTTCCAAGTAACTGTCAATCCTTCTTTCTTAAAATATTCCTTCAAATCTTTTCTCAAATCAGAAACATCTTCATCAGTATAATTAGAAATTGCACATTTTATCTTATTACTCTTCCCCTTATACTCAAAATCCTTAATAACTTTAGCAATTTTTACAATTCCACCTAATTCTTTAATAACTTTAGAACAATTAAAATCTGCATCCATAACAACTACAGTATCATCTTTTGAAATAATTTTATACCTGATAGCTTGCGACTTTAAATAAGTCTCCAACTCTAGCAAACTTAGCATCTGGTCTCTGCCTAAAAAAATGATCATCTTCATGATTTTCTTTCTTTTTTTCAGGTTTATATTCTTTTTGTTGTTCTCTCCAATTCCCAAATTCAAGCAAAGTTGCATAAATCAAATCATCAATATTGCCAGGACATAAAGTAGCATACCCTTCAATTGAATTAACACCTTTATCTTCAGCAATAATATTGAAATCTTTATGACCTATAATTCTATTCCCCTCTATGTTATTAAACAAATCAGCAACAATAGTGGCTAAATAAAATAAAGCAATTGTTTGTTTATCAGTAGGCTGTTCTTTAGTAAAATCTCCAATCAAACAAACATTTAAAGTTCCATAATTCAAAGATTTCCAAGGCTTATCTAAAAAACCATCTTCTTTTTTATCCATTCTGCTCTCTAAACTTGGTCCAACAGCAGCCCCCATAACAAACCAAGGTCTACCATTGTAAATCTTTCCATCTTTAGAAATAACCCAGTTATAAGCAATATCAGAAAATTTGGTGTTCATATGTGCTTTTTGAAGAAGTTGAATACTTGGATTAGTTCCAACACCAGGAATTTCTGCAGTATGGTGTATAACTAAATATCTTAAAAATCCCATATCAAAAGAACCATCTCTAAGATAGAGAACATAATCTGAATCATTTTTTGGTTCCAAAGCACCCCATTCTTCTCTAGGAACAATCTCTAGTCTAAAAGGATTAGCAAAAGAGGGCATAGCAATGCCAATAGTTACAGTAAGACCAATTCCAATTAAATTTCTTCGTGTCAACACTATAAATTTGCACCAAAAAGAAAAATAAAATAATTATTTTTAAATTTTACTAATCTTGAAAACTTTATCATTCTCTCTAACCAAATCCATCTTAATAGCAACCAAACATTTAGAAGCTTTTTCAACCTTTTTATGTTCAATTTGCATATCTTCAACAGTAGTTCTAACAACTCCAGTTTTATTTCCAGTAACCAACAAAGAATCTCCTTTTTCCAAATCACCAAACAATTTTAGAGCAGCAACACCCTTCTCCTTGTAATAATTAACAACAATTCCAATCTGTTCTTTCTTTATTTCAGAAACATTCCCCTCTTCTTTAGTAAACTGACTTCCTTCATTAAGATAAAACCCAGAAGAAAATCCCCTATTATATGATTTCTCCAATTCCTTCATCAACTCTTCTTTTAATTCATCAGTTAATTCCTCATCAACAGCTCTCCTATAAGCCCTAACAACAATATCAACATACTCAGGAGTCTTTGCTCTTCCTTCAATTTTCAAACCATCAACACCCAAATCTAAAATTTTCTCAAAAAAAGGCATAGTACACAAATCTTTTGCAGATAAAATAGATTGAGAACCTAACTCTAATTCATGCCCTAATTCAGTATCAATTATTTTATAATTTCTTCTACAGGGTTGAATACATTTACCCCTATTTGCACTTCTGTTAAAAATATCCTGAGATAAAAAACATCTACCAGAATAAGAAACACACATTGCACCATGAATAAATACCTCAATCTCAATGTCAACATTATCTTTAATAAATTTAATTTGTTCTAAAGATAATTCTCTAGCCAATATAACCCTAGTAACACCTAAATCTTTGTACATTTTAATAGCTTCAACATTTGCAACAGAAGCCTGAGTAGACAAATGAACATCAATGCCTAACTCTTTTGCTATTCTAACAACAGCCAAATCCCAACAAATAACAGCATCAATATAATCTTTAACTTTCAATAAAACTGCTTTAACTTTTTCTAACTCAGAATCATAAATAATAGTATTCAAGGCCAGGTATTTCTTAACGGAAGAAGGAAATTCCTTTAAATCTTCAACAGTAAAATTCTTAGCACTCTCCCTCATATTTAAACCTTGAATTCCAAAATACACAGCATCTGCACCTGCATTTACAGCAGCATTCAGCATTGCAAAATTCCCCACTGGAGCCAATATTTCTACCATAAAAACAAGTTTAAAAAAAGTATTTATAAAGATTACTTAAAAGTTAATCTTTTGATAATACAACCCTTTCATATTCTTTTTCATATAATCCAAAGCTTTTTTAGAAACTTCAGCATTAGTAACATATAAAGTGGGTAACTTCAAATTCTGCCCCTCAGTAAAAGCCAATAATAATTCTCCTTCATTAATTTTCTTCTTACTTTTAGCCTTAACAAAATACATCAAGTCTCCAATGTTAGAAGGAATTTTTACAATAAAATTAAACTCTCTATTTTTAGCAATTGTTTGTTTTTCCAAAATATTAATATTTTTTCTATTCAAAAATGAAATAACTATCTTCTCAAAATCTCTCGCTTTTTCAATGGGTTTATCTGCTTTCAACAAAGTTTCTTTTTCTCTAGGCTCTGAAAGCAAAGAAGTTTGTTCATCTTCCTCTCCTTCATCATCAATCTCATCTTCATCTTCATCATCCTCTACCAATTCCTCTTTTTCTTCCACCTCTTCTGGCTGTAAAAAAACTTCTTTAATTTCTTCATCAATCTTTTCCTGTTCATTCTTAAACTCTTCTTTTACCTCTTCAACAATCTCTTCAACTTTAGGTTCTTGTTTAGGTGCATAAACTACCTCTAAAATAGCATTAATTTTTTCTTTAGTTATACTATCATCTAATAAATGCCATTTCCAAAATATCTCCTCATTTCCTTCAACACTTACAGTTAATTGAATAGCAAAATCTTTTACTTCTCTCAAAGCAACCCTTATTGCTGGCTCACAATCAACATCTCTTAAAATCTTCTCTTGTTCTAATAAATCAGCAGCTCTCCTAGGTAATTGCCCTAAATGATCTCTCAAAATAGGGTATAATTTACTTTCTTGCCCAGGAATATAATAAACAGGAGTACCTCCAATTTTTGCCTTTGTCAATTTCATTTTATTACTTGAAATAAACTCAGATAAAATAGCAGAAGCAAATATAGTATTAGAACCAAAATTCTTTGCAACTTTTATAGGAATTGTAGGACCAATTCTTTGTATAAAAGCATACATCCTCTCTTTTAATTGCAAAGTTTTATTCATAGATGAATTAATAAGAAAGTAATTTTTAAGCTTTTATATACTATTATGGCCTAGTCCACTTAATTTCCCAATAGGTTACATCTCCTTCCTCATCAACACAACCAACCAATAACCTTTTCTTTGTAGAATGTGCTACTCTATTCTTAGCAGAAAAATTATACCAAGTCTCAGCCTCAGTCTCATGAACAGGGTATAAAATCCATTTAGCATGATCATCACCAGGCTTAACTCCCCTATCATAAACTCTAAAATCAGCTCCAAACTTTAAAGCAGTCTTCAAGATATAACCTCTATTCCTCATATCTCCAAAAACAACATATCTAACCCAAAAGTTTGACTCCAATTTCTTAGCTTTATTCAAAAAAGTATCAAAATCTAATTCTTTTTTACCAAAAAAAACCTTCATCTTGCCTCTTTCTAATAAATACAAGGATTCAACCAAAGAATATTGAAATTTATCTTTTTTTAATGGCTCTCCATATCTAGATTTTTCATAATATTCTCTACTAATATCTGTTGAAGGAGCAATAATCTTCTCTTTTGAAAAGGTTCCTTCAATAATACCCTCTACAGTTCCATTTGATACCATAATATACATTTTATAGTAAACTATTTAAAAAGCTTTTCCTTTCCTATAAATATGGAAATAATGTTTTTAGGAACAAGTTCAATGGTACCAACTAGTGATAGAAACCACTCTGCATTATTACTAAACTACAAAGCAGAACACATTTTAATAGACTGTGGAGAAGGAACCCAAAGGCAACTAAGAAAAGCAAAGTTCTCAGCAGCAAAATTAACAAAGATTCTAATTTCACACTGGCATGGAGATCATGTATTTGGCCTTCCAGGATTAATACAAACATTAATTGCAAATGGATTTACAAAAGAATTAGAAGTTTACGGTCCAAAAGGAACAAAAAAGTTCTTTGATCTAATGTTAAAGGCATTTATCATAAAAGGCAATATGATAAAACTAACAATAAAAGAAATTGGAGAAGGCAAATTCTTTGAAAATGAAGATTTTATTTTAGAAGCACATAAATTAGAACATGGACACTGCTTAGGATATAATTTTATAGAAAAAGATAGAAGAAAAGTACTTATTTCAAAATTAAAAAAATACAAATTAACAACAAATCCAATATTAAGAGAATTGCAGCAAGGAAAAGACATTATTTGGAATGGTAAAAAAATAAAAGTAAATGATGTAACTTCACTAATAAAAGGTAGAAAAATTAGTATTGTTTCCGATACTGGTCCTAACAAAGTAATTGCAAAAATGTGTAAGGATGCAACTCTAATGATTTCAGAATCAACATATGCTCAGGATTTACAAAAACTTGCTAATGAAAGAAACCATCTAACTTCACAACAAGCAGCAACCTATGCAAAACAAGCAAAAGTAAAGAACCTAGTAATAACTCATTTCTCACAAAGATATAGCAATGTTAAAGATTTATTAAAAGAAGCAAGAAAAATATTCAAAAAAACAGAAGCAGCTAGTGACTTCTTAAGAATTTCTCTTTAAATTTCATAAAAATATACCTATCTGCCCATACCTGTTGTATAACTCCAATTAAAACAACAATTATAGTAATAACAATAAATTGGAGTAAAGATAATATAAATGATAAGAATCCAAACAAAGCTCCAATTAAAAACAATACTAACCAAACCTTAAATGTAAAAAGTTTATTCAACTTAAACTTCTTAAAAGATTCAACAATAATTCTATAAGGATTTCTTGTTTTAGTCATAAACAAAATAGGATAGATATAAATAAAATTCATTTTAAGAACAACAATTGCCAACAATAAGAAAATAATAGTAATAATAGTACTTATCCACATTGCACTAGTTGTAAATGGATTTATTAACAAGTAAAACAAAAATCCAATAACACCAAAAATAATTAAAAATACCAAGAAAAATATTAAAAAAATATACATTTTCAATAAAATAACTCTATAAAAATATTCAATCCTATTCTTCCATGCTTTCAAAAACGAAGGTTTATCTTTCTGAACAATAGAAGAAATCAATTCTAATTTTATAACTTTTTCAGCAACTCCAAAAACAAAAGTGGTTAATAAAAATAACAAAACCGGCCAAATTATCTGTACTGCATTTTCTTTAAAAAACGTCCTAATAACCTCTTCACTAACCTCCCCCATAGTAGGAAACACTTCAGTCAACCCAGTTAAGAACCAAGTTAATTGTGCCATCAAATAAACAAACCCAGTTAGAAACAAATCAGGTAATAAAACAATTGGATGTTTGAAAATATTCTTAAAAGCTTTGATTATCATAATTATACAATATTAAAAAGATTTATAAATTTATTTACTATTAAAAAATAAATGGCAATAGTTTTTGGGATGGAACAAGCAATAGAAGTATTAACACCCTTAGCATTATTTATCTTTGGAATGGCTGTTTATTCAGTGTTTATCTTTCATTTTTACAAATTCTTAGCAAGAAGAGATATAATAGAGCTAAATTTAGCACAATATAATACAACAGAACATCCATTTCTAAATAAATTCCTTGCATTCATTTTTTTTATAGTAGAATATATACTACTCTTTCCAATATTAACATTCTTTTGGTTTGTAATATTAACTATATTATTAACATTTTTAGCAAAAGATCCTTTACTATCAAATATATTAATAGCATCAATAGCTTTAGTCGGAGCAGTAAGAGTCACAGCCTACTACAATGAAGACTTATCTAAGGACCTTGCAAAAATGCTTCCTTTTGCATTACTAGGTATTTTCTTAATAGACACTGTAAATATTACATTTCTTAGCTCAGTAAACATATTACTTGGTTTCCCTGCTTTAATAAATCAAATTGTATATTACTTCTTGTTTGTTATAGCATTAGAAATTATTCTTCGTCTAATCTTTACTATATTTGGAAGAGAACCAATTTCAGAATAAACAACTGAAAAAAATTAATATACTAAAAAATCCGCCGAGGCTGGGATTTGAACCCAGATATCCAGAAGGAAACAGGATTAGCAATCCTGCGCAGTACCAGATTGTGCCACCCCGGCATAACCATTTTTAGAAATCCAACATTTAAAAGGTTTATGGCTCCCTTTTGACAGATAATTTTAAATATAAATTCCACAAATAAAGATTATGCTACTAACAATATCAGAAATATTTTCATTACTAATCCTTACCCTGACCCTGGGGTACATTTTTACTGGTTACATAAAAAGAGATCCATACCAAATAGGCTTTTCATGGAAAGATTTACAATTCGCAGCAATCATTGCAGCACCAGCAGTAATCCTACATGAGCTTGGACATAAATTTATTGCAATCTTATTAGGACACACTGCAACATTTTTTATATACTGGTGGGGGTTAGGTTTAGCAGTAATATTAAAATTATTAAGTTCACCATTGTTAATTTTAGCTCCAGCTTATGTATCAATTCCAACAGGAATTCCACCATTACATGGTTTCTTAATTGCATTTGCAGGACCAGGAACAAATTTACTACTTTTTTTAATTTCCTTTTTAGTTTTAAAATACAAAAAAAATCTAAAAATAAATGCAATAATAGGCTGGACAATTTCACAAAAGTTAAATTTATTTTTATTCATATTCAACATAATCCCAATTCCACCCTTAGATGGATATCACCTATTTAGTAATCTAATTCAATTATTTTAATTATTTCTTAAGTTTTGTCTTAACTCTTTTCAACAATTTAGAAACAGTATTTTTTTTGTTTTTAGCATAAGAAATTTTTTCTTTTTTCTCAACTTTTTTCTTTTTCTTAACAACCTTTTTCTCAACTTTTTTCTCTTTCTTAACAGCTTTTTTCTCAACTTTTTTCTCTTTCTTTTTAGCTACTTTTTTAACTCTTGGAACTTTTTCAGTAACCATTGGAGTAGATAAATCTTTTTCAATTTCAATAATTCTTTGTTTAACATTTTCAATGGTTCTTGAATTATCTTGTGGACCAAGTAAATTACCACACTCATGACATCTAAAATCATTCTCCATAGCAGCTTCCATCGTCAATCTCATACAACCATTTGAACAGAAATAAAATTGACTATCTTGTTCTCTTTGTAATCTTTTATTAAACTCTTCTAACTGCTGTTTCTTAAATTTAATCAAAGCTTCCCTAACTTTATCTTTGTTTAAAGTCCAATAATATATATACCATCCTTTTTTCTTATCTTTTTTTCTCATAAAAGTAACAAGGCTTTGTTCATACATTCTATATAACATATTTCTAACTTGATTAACAGTAATATTAAGCTGTTCAGCGAGTTTAAACTCACTAAAATTTGGTTTATCCCTAATTAGATTAAGTAAAGGTAGAACATCTTCTCCAACAAGATTAACAATCAATTCATCAACTACTTTATTATCAATATTCATTGTATAGATTAACACAAAATGGCAATAACTACTATTTAAATGTTTTGTTGAAAAAAAGAAAAGGTTTTTAAACCAGTACATCTAATAAAAAATTATCAGTGTTATTATCGGAGGTGCATTAAATGGGTTTATTTGGATCAAACAAAAAAGAGGAAAATCAAGAATTACCTCCTCTACAATTTCCAGAATTACCAAAAACAGTTCCAGCTTATGAGCCGAGAAGAGCTCAACCACAAAAGCCTATTTCTCAACCAGCAATGCCTGTTAGACATGAACTACCAAGCATGCATGGAACAGAACAACCACTATTTGTAAGAATTGAAAAATACAAAGATGTTGTTGAAACTTTGGGAAAACTAAAAACAAGGCTTGGTGAAGCTGAAAATATTCTTAACAAGCTAAACAGATTAAAAAATGAAGAAGATAGGGAATTAGCAGCCTGGAATCAAGACTTGGAAAGAATAAAAAATCAATTAATGAATATTGATAAACAACTATTTGAATAAAATGGCAAACAAAAGTCCTGAACGAAATATAGTACATATTAGAATAAATATACCAGTTTCAAAAAGAAGAGAATTGCTAAACTCTACAATTGAGTGTGTTGAATTAATTAGAAAAGCAAAAGAATTACAACATTTAAGAACTGAAAAAGAAAAAGCACTAGAAGACTTCAGGAAGGAACTTAGAGGAATAGAGAGATTGATAAAAACAATAAGATTTGAAGAACTTCCATTGGATTTAAATGAATTAAAGCATGTTAAGGGTATTAATGATAAAAATGTATTTAAAACAAAGAAGAATACAAAAAAAACAGCAAAGAAAGTAAAAAAACCACAAGTAATGGTTAAAGTTCCTCCAAGAGACCCAATAGACAGGCAAATTGATGATTTGAAGAGAAAAATGTCATCTCTTTAATTTTTTTCTTTTACAATAATTTTATAAATTACTAAATATACATCACTTCTATGCTACCAGATAAAGTAATTAAAAAGAAATACAAACCTATATTCTGGAAAAACCCAGAAAAGTTCTATGCTACAGATATATTAAAACAAGAAGGATTTGAAAGATACATCTGTAAAAAATGTAAAGAACCATTTTGGAGTGCAGAAAAAAGAGATATTTGTGGAGATTCAGCATGTACAAATGAACCATATCAATTCATTGGGAAAAAAACAAATGATATGAATTACATCGATATATGGTTAAAGTACAAAAAAATGTTTGAAAAATTAGGTTATACTCCTATTAAAAGATATCCAACAGTTGCAAGATGGAATCCAACAATGGAATACACAAATGCTTCAATAGCGGCATTCCAACCATATGTAATATCTGGAGAAGTTGAACCACCAGCAAAGTCCTTAACAATACCTCAATTCTGTTTACGTTTTCTTGATACAGACAATGTAGGAATAACAATGTCTCATATGACTGGATTTGTAATGATGGGACAACATCAATTTGTAGAAGAAAAAGAGTGGAACAGAAACAAAGTATTTCAAGATATGATAGAGTGGAACAGAAAAGGACTAAAAGTAAAAGATAAAGATATAGTTTTTCACGAAGATAGTTGGGCTGGAGGTGGAAACTTAGGTTCTTGTATGGAGATGTTTTCAAAAGGAGTAGAGATTTGGAATCAAGTATACATGCTCTATGAACAAACACCTACAGGTGTAAAAGATTTGAATAAAAAAGTATTAGATATGGGTATGGGTCAAGAAAGATGTGCTTGGTACTCACAAGGATCTCCAACTATATATGATGCAACATTTCCTCATGTTCTAAACAAGCTATTAAACAAAACAGGATATAAAATAAATAAAGATTTACTTAAAAAATTCACACCAAATGGTGGATCCTTAAACTCTGATGAAGTTGATGATATGGACAAAGCTTGGAATATAGTAGCAAAAAAAGTTGGAGTTCCAGTAAAAGAATTAAAAGAAAAGATTCTACCTCTTTCTGGAATATATTCAATAGCAGAACACATGCGTTCTATTTTAGTTGCAATTACTGACGGTGCATTACCCTCAAATGTTGGTGGAGGTTACAATCTAAGAATGCTAACAAGAAGAAGTTTAAACTTTATTAATAAAAATGGGTGGGATATATACCTACCAGATGTATGTGAATGGCATGCTCATGAATTAAGAAAAATGTTTCCAGAATTAAAAGAAAATCTTCCTGAAATAAGAAAAATACTTGAAGTAGAAGAAACAAAATACCACAATACTAAAGAAAGAGGAAAAAGTATAATCTCAAAATTAAAAAATCCAAAAGTTGATGATTTAATTAAACTCTATGACTCACAAGGGATAAGCCCTGAAATGGCAGGAGTAAAAGTACCAAATAATTTCTATTCAAAAATAGCAGAATTGCATGAAAAAAGAGAATTTGAAGGAAAAACAGAAAAAAATAAAATAGAAATAAATGACATTGCAGATACAAAAGCATTATACTTTGAGGACTATAAAAAAGTAGAATTTACTGCAACTGTTCTATATTCAAATAATAATAATGTAATCCTTGATCAAACTTTGTTTTACCCTACTTCTGGAGGTCAGATTCATGATTTAGGAACATTAAATGATAAATTAGTAGAAGAGGTTTGGAAACAAGGCCCACTAATAATTCACAAAGTAAATGGATTAAAAAAAGGAGATAAAGTTAAAGGAAAAATCGACTGGAAAAGAAGAAAACAACTTGCAATACATCACACTGCAACACATGTAGTAAACGCAGCTGCAAAAAGAATTCTTGGAAAACATATAAACCAAGCAGGTGCATTCAAAGATGTAGACAAAGCAAGATTAGACATTACCCATTATGATACAATTTCACCTAAAGAATTAGAATTAATAGAAAAAGAAGCAAATAAAATAGTTCAACAAGGAATCAAAGTTGAAAGTAAGTTTATGCCAAGAAATGAAGCAGAAAAAAAATATGGAATGTCAATATATCAAGGCGGAGCAGTTCCTGGAAAAATGATAAGAATCATAAACATTCCAGGTGTAGATATTGAAGCTTGTGGTGGAACACATTTAAACAACACATCAGAAATAAATGAAATAAGAATAATAAAAGCAACAAAAGTTCAAGATGGAATAATAAGACTAATTTTTGTAGGATGTGATGCTGCAAAACAAGTATGCCAAGAAGAAGATACAACAATAACCGAATTAACTAAAGAATTAAACTGTAAAAAAGAAGAGATTCCAGGAAGAGCACAAGAATTATTTACCTTATGGAAAGATGTTGTAAAAAAGAAAAAAGATATTGAAAAGAAACTAACTTCTAAAGAAACATTTAATGGAGATATCTTATTAGAAACCTGTAAAGTACTAAAAACACAACCAGAACATGTTCTAAATACAATAAAAAGGTTCAAAAAAGAACTAAGTATATAAGGTGTATATACGATGTATATAAATAAATTTAGAAACCTTTATATATAATGTGTATATACATTGTATATATGAAACTAATGACATTTAAGATTTCAGACTCATTAAAAGAGGAAATGGACAAAACAGTAATAGAACATCATTTCTCAAACAGAACTGAATTTATCAGAACTGCAATAAGAGAAAAGATAGAGAAATGTAAAACAGTGCACTACATTTCAAGAAACAAACCAAAAACAAGAAAGGATGATTCACATCAAATAAAATCATATACTGGTTAATGTTTTACAAATAAACCACACCAACATCTCCCCTGCTCTGTCCATGTCTTTTGAATCTTAAAATTGCATGGACAAAGCAACTCTAAATCAGTATTTCTAGTTCCATCTCTTAATCTACAAGGACACATTCTCAAACCAGTCTGACTCTCAATTTGTAATACTCCTTTAGCAACATTTTCAACATGATCTTTTTCATTTAAAGAAAAATCAGCAACTTCACAAAATTTAGTCCATATCTTAATTAACTCTTCCATACAAACTCAGCCTCTCTAAAAGTAGTTTCAACATAAGCATTCATTGCATTACAAGTAGGACACTTTTCAGGCCCTTCAATTCCATAATGAATATCATTACATACATTACATCTAAAAAATTTTTTCATAAAAAAGAAAAAAACAATAAGCTTTATTAACTTTATCCACCCTATAAAATTAAAATGGAAATAAAATTAAGAGAAAAACCTCAAAATCCAATAATTATCGAAGGATTTCCTGGTATAGGTTTGATAGGCACAATCACAACAGAGTATTTAATAAAACATTTAGATGCAAAATCAATTGGATATATCTGGAGTAAAAATTTATCTCCTGTAGCAGCAATACACGAATCAAAAATAATTCAACCATTAGAAATATTCTATGCAAAAAAGAAAAATATCATAATCTTACATGCAATGACAGAGATAAAAGGTCTTGAATGGGAAATATCAACAACACTACAAGAACTTTACAAATTGCTAAAAGCAAAAGAAATAATTAGTATTGAAGGGATAATGGGGGAATCAGAAAAGAATAGTGCTTATTATTTTACAAACGTTCCAGGTTCTGCAAAAAAATTAAGTATGAAAGCTAAACCTCTAAAAGAAGGTATTATTATGGGTGTAACAGCTGCATTGTTATTAAAAGAAAAAACAATGAAAACAACAGGTATATTCGTTGAAACACACTCTAAACTACCAGACAGCAGAAGTTCAGCAATAATCCTAGAAGTTCTTGGAGACTATTTATCATTAAAGATTGATACAAAACCATTAATCCAAGCAGCAACAGAATTTGAAAGTAAATTAAAAGATTATGTTGGAAAAATGCAATCTGCAACAAAAACACAAGAAAAGAAAGCAGTTAATTACATGGGATAGGTTTTTAAATCCCTTTTTTTCTCAATTTTAAATGGAAAACCCAGTTTTCAAGTATAAAAAAGTACCATACTCTTTAGACATTGTTTATCCAAACAAATACTATGGAGGTGTATACAATCTAGGTATGTTAATAATATACAATATCGTCAATAAAAGAGAAAACTGGAATTGTAACAGAGTATTTCTAGACAAAAACAAAATATCTTCAGAATTAGTTGGATTTACTTTACAATATGAACCGGATCTAAAAAATATTCTAGAAATGAAAAAACAATGTAATGGAATTACATTTGCAGGGGGACCAGTAATCAATGCAAATCCTGAAAAGTTCAAAAAACACTTTGATTTCCTATTACTCGGAGAAGCAGAAGAATCATTAAATCTAATACTTGATGAATATGAAAAAGATAAGGAAAATTTCCTAAAAAACATAAAAAACATAAAAGGAATCAACACTTACAACATTACAGAAGAACTAGGAGACTATCCTTTAATACAACCTTTTCCAGAAGAAATAAATCAAGACTTTGTTTTTGGAAAACCATTCATTCTAGAAACAGAAAGAGGCTGCCCATTTACTTGTAAATTCTGTATTCTTCCAAACCTATACAAAAAAGTAAGGTATAGAATGAACTGGAAAGAAATAATAGATGAAGGATTAAAAATAAACAAAAGAAATAGAGTTGTAATATACTCACCAAGTTTCACACATCCTGAAAAGAAACAAATATTACAATACTTAAAAACAAAAGGAGTAAGAGTAACAATTCCTTCTATAAAAGTAGAACTTATGGACAAAGAACTATTACAACTTATTAAAGATGTAGGACAAGAGTCACTAACAATTGCTCCTGAATGTAATGAAACACTAAGAAAAACATTAGGAAAATTAGCAACAGACAATATTTATTTTAAATTTATCCAACTTTGCAACGAAATTAAGATAAAAAAATTAAAAGTATATTTAATAATTGGTCTACCCAACCAAACAGAACAAGATATAATAGAAACAAGAGAATTCATAGACAAATTAAACAAAGAATTCAATGGAAAACTCTACTTATCAATCAATTATTTTGTACCAAAGCCAAGATCTTTATTTGAAAATCATGAATTCAACAAAGCAGAACTAAAAAAACAAAAGAAAATAGCAGAAAGAGAATTCAAACACTACAAGATAAAAATAACAGGACTTTCTTCATCAGCTTTAGAATACAAAATATCTAAAACAGGCTCATTATAATAGCAGCAACAATGGGCAAGAATAAATTATCTTCTATTCCCAATTTTAAATCTTCAAATAACAAAGCAAGTGAAACACCTGCAACAGCAGCAAAGATATTTACAAAAATCAAAACCCCAAAGAATGAAGCAAAAATTGCAACAGCTGTTCCCTCTACAGATTTCAAATACCTATATTTTCTTCTACTCAACAATTTACCAAATATATGTGAAACTGCATCTCCCACTGATAAAATCACCATTGCAGCCAAAGCAATATGTAACGGAAAAAAATACAAAACAATAATTGATCCAATCATAAAAAATATAGGCCCTTTTCCTGGAAATTTATTTCTAAATTCTGGCCTTTCAAATCTATCCATAACCCAAGAAGCAATAGGAACTCTAAACATAGTACATAATTTAGATAGTATTAAAGCAAAACCCAGCCCTAAAATCATCCAATAAACATTAATTACTCGAAAGTATAAAAGAGCAATAAGAAAAATTCCAAAGAACATGTGTAGTAACTGCCTTCTTAATTCCAATGATGTTAACTTCATTAAACACTCTGCAAATTCATAGCTTTAAAAGTTTTATGTATGAAAAAGCTTATTAATTAAAAAGAATATAATAATCATATGAGTAAAATTACTAGTGTAGGCAGCAACAAGATAGAACTAGTAGAATCAGGTTATAAAATCAAGGTTAAAACAGCAGTATACTTTGATCATTTGTATAAAGAAATCTATTTCTGGATGATGCACCATGGGTATGAATGGAAAGAACTACAATATGGAATAATAGATTTTCCAAAAGGTGGAGAAAGATTAGAACTATTATGGAAAGGAGTAAAGCAAGAGGATGACTATTCCACATTTGTAATTGAATGTTATATGGCTGATGATGCTTCAGATGTAGAAGCACAATTAGAAAATGGAAAAAAAGTAAAATTAAGAAGTGGCACACATGAATTTAGAATAGGGGCATATATCACAAAAAAAATAGATGTATGGGAAGGAAAACCATTTGGAAACACTCAAGCCAAATTATACGAAATGTTAATCAGAGACAGATTAGAAAATCAAAAAACCCAACTCTATGTAGAAGCCCATAAATTTATTGATAATCTTAAAACAATATTAAAATACTACCCTGAACCTGAAAAATGAAAAAATTACTAATCATTTCTTTAATATTAATATTCTTCGATCAAATAACTAAATTCTTTTTCACAAACAAATATTACACAATAGGAAACTTCGGAATCTACTATGCAGAAAACACAGGAGCAGCATTCAGTATACTTCAAGGAATGAACCTATTATTTCTAATAATCTCAATAATAGTAATCATTGCAATCATATATTACTATAAAAAAATACCTTACAAATTACCTTTAATCCTAATTCTAGCAGGAACAACTGGAAATTTAATAGATAGAATATTCTTCCATTATGTAAGAGATTTTATAATGATTTCAGTCTGGCCAATCTTCAATCTAGCTGATTCTTTCAATACATTTGGCATTTTACTATTAGCCTACTACTTTTGGAAAGAAGATAAAACTTATAAACAAAAAAGTCTTAAGTCTAAATAATGTCAAAGTCAATATCAGAAAAATTATTCTCAAAAGAGGAAGATCTTTCTCCTGAAGAGCAAAAAAAGAAAGATTATGAAAATAAAGTAAAAACAAATCCATTTATTATAGGCCCAAAAGGAAAAAATGAAGATCCTAAATATGGAACAAATGTAGATCCTAAATATGGAGAAAAAGAACTCCACATGTTCAGAGATTCTATGACTGCAAGTGTTGAAGAAAGTTATTTCTGGTATAGAAGATTTATGGAAAAGGGAGATCAACCCCAATCAGGAGCACCAAAGGGATTTGGAATGAACATGCATGAAGTTATAAAATTAAAAGATGTCTTCGACGCATCAGTATCCAGCTCTTTTCATGGACAAATTGGAACAAAAATATCAGCAATACAACAGCAAGTATCAAACACACTGCAACAAATAGGCCAATTAGTAAAAACATTGTTCCCAATAGTAAGAGAAATAAGAATCATGGATGAACGTTTAGAATTCTACAAAAAAAGTTTCTGTGAAAAACCAACAGATGAAGCAAGAGAAAACGAAATAACATTAAAATCAACATGGGTTGAAGTTGTAGAACAAGGAATGCAAAATCCAAACTCTGTATACAGTATGGCAACAAAGTTAGGTTTCGTAACACTTCCTGATTTATTCTTTGCAATAAACCCTCATGGAATGACACCTGAAGAACAACAACAAAATCTTACAAAAACAATAGCAAAGATAAGAAAAGAAAAAGAAATTAACAAAAAAGTTACAGATGCTCTATCAAAAAAATTAACACAATATTATACTTGGAAATCGAAAACATACCAAGAGATGCAACACACATGGAAATTTAGAATTAAAAATTTAAGACAACACTACAATGTAATAAGATTATACATGTCCTGGTTAAAACCATATCTAACAACATTAAAACAATTACAAATGAAACAAGATGTGAATAGTCCAGATCTAATTAGTGCTTTTGAAACAAGTAAGTTAGAAATGGAACTTCTAGGAGTAATAACAAGAAAAAAAACAGATAAATTTCATCCTTGTGTTCTTGTAAAATTTCTATACACAACACGTCCAGATCTTACATACACTTCATCAGGACAAAAACAACCAACTCATGCAGGACTAACACATGTTTGGGTACAACCTTATATAGCAACAGATGAAGAAATTGATTTTTACAAAGAATATACAGAAAAAGAATTATTAAAATATTTCACAGGTGGAGAATTTGATATGATACAGGGTATAGAAGATGCAATGAGCTCTCTTGGAACAGATGTTGAAGAATATCTAAGAGAAGCAGAAACAGGAAAAAGAGAAAAAGAAGAAGTAAAAAAAGAAACAAATGATAACTTCTTCGAACCGTTTACAGCATTATTAAGTTCATTCAGTATGTTTGTTCCAGATTTAAAGAAAAAAGAAGGAGAAAAAGAATGGTCTCCCGTAGAAATAAAAGAAAATAGAAAAAAAGCAGAAAAAACAGCATCAGGTAGAGCTTGGCTATTATATGATGTTTACAAGAAAGCACACGGAATGTACAATCCTTAATTATACAATAAGATTTATAAACTTCTATAATACATAATTAATATGGTAGATTTTGGTTCTGATTATTGGAATCCATTGGATAAAAAGCCAATAGAAACTCTGAAAGTAAGCATAAAAGACCTAGGAACTAGTACGGGTGCAGGAGATCTTCTACAGGGATTTAAATCAGATTTATCAGCAGGTGCAACACATGTTGAATTAGGTTTCACTGGAATGGCAAAAGGAAGCTTAGGACAAGGTAATACAACTCCTGAAATGTTTGGAAAAGATAAAAGAGAAGCAATACGTGAACTATCTAAAATAAATGAAGTAGGAATTACAACTCATGCATCAATAGGAATAAATAATCTTTCTGGATTAGATACAAAAAATGGTAGATTTAGTGACACAGCAGCAAGAGAAACATTAAATGAAATAAAAAGAACAATAGATTTCTCAGCAGAAGCCGCAGGTGGTGGAGCAGTAGTAGTACATACAGGAGAATTCCCAAGGGATATTGGAGAATACAAAGAATTTGGCTCAGAAGATGTTAAAAAAGAAGAAATTGTAATTCTAGTTGATAAAAAAACAGGTGAAATTGCTCGTCCAACAATGAATAAAGGTGAAGAAATATACATACCTGAATTAGTAGTAAACCAAAATGGAGATTGGATAGATGTAAATGGAAATCCCACAACAGATAGAATAAAAGCAATTCCACAAGTTGATGAAAATGCACAAATAATATTCACAACTAAAAACTGGGATGATTACAAAAAAGAAGCCCCAAGATTAAGAAAAGAAGATCCAAAAAAGTTTGGTAATCTTACAGATGATGAAGTTGCAGCAAAACAAATGTTCATAGAAAAACAATGGGCAGAATTAGAAAGATCAAAACCATTTGCACACCAATATTACAGAGCTTACAAACAAGGAACAGAACAAATAAAAGATCTACAAAAACTACAAAAAAGATATGAATGGGCTGAAAAAGGAGGAGATATAGAAACAATAAAACAAGATTTTATAGGAGAAGCAGCCAGATCATTAAAAGAAAATTATAATCCTCATTTAGATGGAAAACCTTCAGAATTTATAAATAAAAAAATAAAAGAAGCACAAAATTATGCTCAAGTAGAACTTGAAGGTTATAGAGGATACTCCAGACAAATAGAACAAATTAAACTACTTAATGAAAGAATTGAACCAATAAGTGTTGAAGGAAAAAAAAGAAGTATTCAAAACATTACAAAAGCAGCAACATATGCAATAAGAAAAGAAGAACAAATGGAAAGACAAGGACAAAAAATAGATCCTATTTACATAGCTCCTGAAAACATATTCCCAGAATCAGGCTACGGCTCACATCCAGATGAATTAAAATATCTAATCGTAGAATCAAGAAAAGAATTAGCAAAACAACTTCAGAATGAAGGAAAAAGCAAAGAACAAGCAACAAAAATAGCAGAAGATCATATTAAAGCAACCTTTGACATTGGACATGCAAATGTCTGGAGAAGATTTTTCAAAGAAGATGAAAATAAACTACCAGAAGAAAATAACAAAGATTTCAACAAATGGTTATTAAAAAAAGTTGATGAGTTAAACAAAGAAAAAATAATTGGACATGCTCATATTTCAGATAACTTTGGTTATCACGATGAACACTTAACTCCTGGAATGGGTAGTGCACCTATAGCTGAATTCATTGAAAAAATGAAAAAAGCAGGAATGACAGAACCAATGATTGTTGAATGGGGAGCACAATCAAAAGAAGGAGAACCTTATGGTGCAATGTTAGGTGCCTGGGCCAGATTAGCTTCATCACCAATGTATAGAATAGATGGATTACAACAATCCTGGACAGATATTGAACACTCTGGATATTTCGGAAGAGCAAGTTCACCAAACTTCATAATTGGAAAATATGGTCCAAGTAAGGACTGGAATGCATGGGGCTGGTCAGAAGCTTCAATAGAATAAAGAGGTGTAAAAATGAAATTTCAAGTAAAAAGAAATGAAAAGAGGGAAGTTGAAAAAACATATCCCCAACAAGAATTCACAATCGCAAAAACTTTTGCAACAAGAGTTTACAAAGAATTTGGAGCATTTACAAAAGGAATAATACTATTTGGTTCAACAGTAAAAAAAACAAAAGCAAATGATATTGATATTCTAATCATTTTAGATGATGTTAAAATTGAATTCACAGAAGATGTAATTCAAACTTACAGAATAATAATACAAAAAATAGTAGCAGATACAGATCCAGAAAGACTTCATATACAAACAATGAAATTTACAAGTTTCTGGGAATATGTAAGAGCAGGAGACCCAGTAGCAACAAACATCTTAAGATATGGTGTTGCATTAGTTGACACAGGTTTCTTCGATCCGTTACAAGCTTTGTTAGATCAAGGAAGAATAAGGCCAAGTAGGGAAGCTATTTCTACATATTTTGCAATGGCTCCTTCTTCAATACACAAAGCAAAACAACACCTATTAACAGCAGGAGTAGATTTATATTGGGGTGTAATAGATGCAGCACATGCAGCACTAATGAAACATGGAGAAACTCCTCCAAGCCCAGACCATGTTGCTGAAATTATGGAAGCTACACTAATTAAAGAAAGAAAAGTTTCAAAAGCATCAGCAGGTACAATGCGTGAAATGTATTCTCTATTCAAAGATATTACTGGAAGACAGAAAAAAGAACTTACTGGTAAAGAATATGATGCTTACAAGAAAAAAGCAGAAGAATTTGTAAAAGAAATGGAACAGTTTATAAGAAAAAAAAATTAAAGATATTTTTTCTTTAGTTCTTCTCTCTGCATATACTGGCTATACAATTGCATAAAAGCTCCTAGTCTTTCTTGACCTGAAACTACTTGCTCTTTTTTATAACTCAATGCAGCTGGTTTCCCTAATTTATTAGCTTCAGCTAAAAATTCCTCAGCATCAGATATCAAATTAAGCCTTCTTTGCATATCTTTATTCAAATATTGAGGAAGAGCTTCTTTTGCTTTACCAACTTTACTTTCAACATCACTAACAGATAATTTCTTTTTAGCTAAAGATCTCATTCTATCACTAGCAATATCCATACCTAAAACATCTGCAACTTTCTCAAATGTATCTTCAACCATTTCCAAATTATCATCATTTGCAAAACTTTCAGGATTTTCATAAAACTTCTTTACAAGTGCTGACGCACTCTTTCTATAATCTTTACCATATCCTCTAGTTCCTAAAGCAAAGTCTACAACTATATCTGTCAAATTATCATAATATTTCTTTAAACCTGCCTCTTCAGTTATTTCGTTAGAATCACCAAATACACCTAAAGTCATATTTAGAGTTCTATATAGAGTCTGTGGGACCTCAATATCCCTTTTCATAGTCCTTTGAAGCAATTGTTCCAAAGATCCAGGTTTCTCACCATCTTGTTTTTCTTTTTGTTTTGCCATTTTTAGCACCTTTTGTTACTACTTATGTGTGATTACATATATATAAACCTTTCGATTCCCTTAAAAATACCTTTAAAAGCCAGAATTCAACCAGTTAAAAAGTACATAATTTACATAATTCATTAGGATTAACTCCATATAATCTCCTGCCATATATACTAGTATGGAAAAAAACATCATTCTAGCATACTTAAGGCAAGACGCACGTATCTCCTTAACTAAAATGAGCAAAAAAACAAGAGTACCAGTATCTACTCTATATGACCACCTAAAAAAATACCAAAAAACCTGCATTAAAAAGCACACATCAATCCTAGATTTTGAAAAACTAGGCTATAAAGCAAGAGCAAAGGTTCTATTAAAAGTAAACAAAAAAGACAGAGAAAATCTAAGAGAATTCCTAAACAACTGCCAATTCATAAACGAACTAGTAAAAATCAACAACGGCTATGACTATCTAATAGAATTTATCTTTGAAAACATGAAAGACCTTGAAAACTACCTAGAAAAAATGGAACAAAAGTTTGAAATAAAAGAAAACAAGGTATTCTACATTGTTGATGATATAAAAAGAGAGAATTTCATGGCAAATCCACAGCTCCAAACCATTGGAAAACCTTTATAGATTAATTGTGCAAAAAACATTTAAAGAAATAACAAACAAAAGCAAGTTTAATGAAAGAATTAACAAAGGGTATTTATTCAAATAAATGGACAGAAAGTGATCTTGGAGAATTAGTAAGAGTTCTAATAAACCATGACCAATTAAGACAAACAGTTCTTTTAGATATTGATGGTACATTACATCAAGGTTTTCATGATCAAAAATTAAGAGGAATAACAAATGCAGATATTGCCTTGCTATTAGCAGTAAAGGGATTCTTTGGTGGAATGAATACAAAAAGATTTACAAAATATGTTAAGGATAATATAGATTTATTTAGATTTGAAAAAGAAATACCCAAAGAACAAAAAGGTGCATATGAAAGAGTACTAATTGAAAGGTTTGCAGAAATATTAACTGGAATACCATATGTTCATTTTTCTAGTATAGCAAGAAGAATGCCTGAAAGAGCATATCCTCTAGCAAAAGAAGGAGTACAATTAACAGAAGGAGATAAAGTAATAATATCAAAAGCAATATTCCCAATTTCTGAAGCTTATAAAAAATATATAGGTGCAATTCAAGCATTTGGTTGTAATCTAGAAATAGAAGATAAAAGAATAAAAGGATTAAGTGATGATTGTATATATACTGGTCAAGATAAAAGAGATAAAGCATTACAAGTTCTCTATTCAACCCAAAGAGTCATTACAATTGGAGATACTCTTGAAGATTTAAGTATGGGCTTACTTGGAAGAGAGATGAATCCAGAAAGTTTAATCATAGCAATGCATAGAAGATCAGAAGAATTTGACAATGAAGCTGACCTAGCAATAGATAATTGGGAAGCATATCAAACATTAATTGAAACACACAAACAAGCTTATAAAGAAAATGTAATTTCTTTTAGAAATGCAAAAAAACGTATGGTATGGTAGATGTATATTCATTTCTTGGTATTGTGACAAAGGTACTTGCAGGTTCTGCTATAGAAGCACTCAAAAAGCAAGAATAAAACACGCAAAAAATGCAAGAAGAAGTAAAGAATCAATGATCGTAGAAGCAATTCTAGCAAAAAACCTTGGTTGGAGAATAGAATTTCTTACAGGCGGGTACAAAATATTTCCAATTGAAGAATTAGTAAATATTGCAAAAACAATATCTGAAATATATGGAGAAAAAATCTGGTTAAACCTAGGAGCATTAACAAAAGAAGAAATAGAACTATTCCGACCATATGTAAAAGGAGTAGTAGCTTCAATTGAAACCATAAACTCAGAACTACACAAACAAATCTGTCCAGATAAAGATATTAAACAATACGAAGAAATGCTTCAAACAGACCTAAAGAAAAGCATTACAATTGTTATAGGTCTAGGGGAAAAGAATGAAGACTTCCCATTACTAAAACAATTCATAGAAAAATACAAGCTAGACAGAATAACATTCTATGCACTAAAACCAGTTCCAGGAACACCCTATACAGAAGGACCAACAACAGAACAATACACCTGGTGGATAAAACAAACAAGAAATGCATTTCCTAATCTACAAATAATTGCCGGAACAACAGTAAGAAGAGTAAATGAAATATCAAAAGTTCTTGAAGCAGGAGCAGATGCAATTACAAAATTCCCAGCAACAAAGAAATTTAACTCAAAAGAAGCTAAAATAGTAGAAGAACAAGTAAAATTAGCGAATAGAAATTTCACATCTACATTAACAAAGCTACCTGATGTAGATTGGGATAAAGAAGTTGATAAGTTAAACATTGAAAACAAAGAAAAAGTAAAAGAAATACTAAATAACTATCTAAAAAAGATGAAACATTTATAAATATAATAATCAACTAATTTCTAATGAAAAGACTGGTGATAATCTTACTTTTACTAATCCCCTTAGTTGCAGCAGAAGAAGTAGACAACTATAACAATTTTGATAAACTAGTATTAGAAATTACAACTGAAAATGAATTAAGCCTTACAACTGGGGAAGTAACTCAATTAGTAACTGAACTAACCTTTTTTCCAAAAAATTATGATTATCAAATAGTAGAAAATGATATATTCACAACTCCTTCTGCAACAGTAGATGAAGATGCAGAAAGAATACAAGTAACATGGGATGAAACCATTTCTAAATATTCATATAGGGTTGAATCAACAGTAACTAGAAACTCTGAATTCATAAAAGTTTATGATAAACCTGAATACCCAGTAACTTCAAATTCAAATGTAGCAAAATATTTAGAGGAATCAGAATTTATCAATATAACTCCAAAAATAGAAGCACAAGCACGAGAAATAATTGGTGGAGAAGATGATTTATATAAAATAATATACAAACTTGCAAACTGGACAGAAACAAACATTGAATATGATTTAAACACAATAACAAGTTCATCAGTACAACCAAGTTCATGGGTTCTAGAAAATAGACAAGGTGTTTGTGATGAATTAACTAATCTTTTCATTTCATTTTGTAGAAGTCTTGGAATTCCAGCAAGATTTGTCTCTGGGATAGCCTACACAAATACAATACATGATTTTGGTCCACATGGCTGGGCAGAAGTATACATTGATGATCAGTGGATACCTGTAGACGTAACCTATGGAATGTATGGCTGGATAGATCCTTCACATGTTAAATTTAAAGATACTGTTGATTCAGGAGAATCTTCAGCATCATTCTTATGGAAAGGAAAAAACATTGACTTAGACATTGGTGCATTAGATGTAAGCACAGTAGTAGTTTCTAGCACAGGAGAATCAAACAAGTATATTGAAATGTCAATAGAATCCTTAGCAACAGATGTTGGTCCAAGCAGTTATGTTCCAATTCAAGTAAATCTAAAAAATAATAACAATTACTATGTTCCTGTAAAAATTTCACTAACAAAAGCACCAACTGTAATTGGAAGCAATACTAAAAATGTACTTCTTCTACCAAATGAAGAAAGAAGTGTATTCTGGATGGTCCAAGTTAATTCTGAACCAGAAGAAAACTTAGTATACACCACCTACATAGAAGTTGAAACAATGTATGGAAGTAAAGCAGAAAGTGAATTCACATTTGCAAAAGGAAGAGATATAACAACAAAAGAAGAAGCAGAAGACATCATTGCAAATTTATACCAAAATGAAGATATTTCAACATTAGATGTAGAACTTGATTGCGATACAGATAAGGGAGTATACTATAAAGAAGATCAAGGAACATTAACTTGCTTAGTTCAAGGAACAATAGATGAATTATGTTTCAATGATGATTGTAAAACAGAAGATTTTGTCTGGACACTAAATATTGCAAATCTAAACTCCCAAAGGTATACAGTAATTGCAAAAAAAGGAAATTCTTTAAAATATGAATATATAGATATTAACATTGTAGATGTTCCTAAATTTCAAATAACAGAAGTAACTCCTACTACCTTAGATTACAAAGAAGAAGTAGAAATGTCATTCATAGTAAAAACTGAAAGCCCCATTAGGGATATAAGCTTAGATATAGAAGACTATGGAAATTTAATATTGGAAACATTGTATACAGAACATTCTTTCTTAATTCCAGTAAAGGGAAAGAACTTTGCTTCTGGAAATATGAACATAATAATTACATATAAAGACTCACAAGGTAAAGAATATCAAGACTATTTTACACAAGAAATTACAGTTACAAATATTCCTTGGTTTGCAAAGATTACATTGTTCTTCAAAAACTTATTCTAAAAGTAACTACCGAACAGCAACACTCTTCTACGAGACATGAGTAGTAAATCACAAAAAAGCTTATAAGTTACTATAATTCTTCTTTTCCCAGTCAAAGCATAGGGGGGATTAAGATAAGTCTTACATGGAAAATAATATTAATTGTCGTTGGAATTATAATTGTTTATTTAATTGGTTATCTTATAGTAAAGGATTCTGCAAAGAAATTCTATAGAAAAGCTAAATGTGTTCATAAAAAGGGTCAAAAAGCTTATGCTGATGGTTATTACGACCTAGCTGATGAATTATATGAAAAAGCTGATGAATTTAGAAAAAGAGCAAGGGAGTTGGAATAAAATGGAATGGTATGAAGAATTAGATTTCGATGAAAATCCATTTAACATGGATTCAAAGTTTATAGGTAATGAAGAAACCTTAGAAGAACTATTCTATACTATCATGTCCGGAAATATTGTAATAATAGAAGGCAAAAGTGGATCAGGTAAAACTAGATTAATGAAAGAAGTAATAAAAAAGTTTGGTGGAAAAGGAAAAATTGCCTATATTGATTGTAAAACTATTGATACAGAATTAAACATAGAAAGCATAATACAAAAGAAAAAAGGATGGTTCAGAAAAAATCCAAAAAACATGATACTATTATTAGATAATGTTAATCATATTACAGAAAAAAACATGGAAAGAATCAAATACTATTTTGATCAAAACTATATAAGAGCTGCAATATTAGCAACTGAAGATCAAGAAAACTTAACTCTATCTCCTAGCCTTAAACAAAGGATTTGGAAATATATATCAATCAGTTCTTTAACAGATTATGAAGCAGTTCAAGTTATAAGAGAAAAACTTGGTTCTGATACATTATCAGATAGAATGATTAAAGAAGTTTACAAGGAATCAGGAAAAAATATGAAAAAATTCATGGAAAACAGCGAATTAGTTTGTAGAGCTTATATTGAAAATAAAGAAATAAAAGAAGAAGATGTAAAAAGAATTTTGGAGAGTGGCAAAAAATGAATTCATTATGGTTTAGAGAATTAGGATTCTTTAACAATCCATTTAGTATAAAACCTGCTTTTTTTTCAGATAAGGTAATTGGATATGAAAGCCTTATTGATGAAGTATCATATGGTATTCTAAATAAGAGAATGGTTTTCCTTGAAGGGGAATATGGAGAAGGAAAAACAACAATACTAAAGAGAATAATCAATGATTTTGGTGGTAAAAAACAAGTAATATACTATTCTTGTAATAGAATAGAAGCAAGACTTAATGTAAAAAAATTACTAAATGAAAGATATGGCTTCTGGGGTAAATTATTTGATTTAAAACCAAAAGATATGATTTTACTTTTAGATGAAGCTCAAGAATTAGGTCCAAAAGACTATGAAAAACTATATTCTTACTACCAAGAAGGTTTCATCAAATCTATTGTATTTGTAGGAAAAGAATTCAATCAAAGGAATATAAACAAAAATATAAAATCAATTACTGAAGTGATAAGATTAAGAAAATTAAGTGATGATGAAGCAGTAAAAATTATAAGAAGAAGAATTGGTTCTCTTCCATTATTAACTGATAGTGTAATAAAAATTGTTTATGGATACTCTGATAAAAACATAAGAAAATTGTTGAAAAACTGTGAAAGCTTATGTAAACATGCAGTTGAAAGAGGAGAAACAAGGATTACTGATGAGGTTATTAAAGAAGTTCTTGGTATAGAAGTAAAAACAGAAGAGAAAAAGAAAATAATAAAAAAACCTGAAGTGAAGAAAGAAGAGAAAAAACCAGTTAAAAAAGAAGAGAAAAAACCTGAAGTGAAGAAAGAAGTTAAAAAAAAATCAAAAGAAGAGCAGAAACAACCAGAAAAAGAAATAAAACAAGAAAAAGAACAGGTATACAAACCAGACGCACCATTAAACATAGGAAGTAGTGCTGAAGAAATGTTAGATAAAGATACTGATGAACTCTTCAATGACGACCAATACTACTAGTTAACTTTTTAAATTCTAATTCTTTATTTTTATTTATGGATATAAACCTATTTGAAAATGATGTAGAATTAGTAAATAATCCCATCTCAAGGAAAGAGAAACTAATAATCATACAAGGAGGAGAAGATAGAATAAATAGATTAGCTGTTTCTAACAAAAACATTGATATCTTACTAGATCCTCAATTAGGAACCAAACAAGATTTCCTCCATAATAGAAATTCTGGGTTAAATCAAGTTTTATGTAAATTAGCAAAGAAAAATAAAGTGGCAATTGGGTTCTCATTCAATAATATCCTTAAAAATTCATCTTCAAAAATATTAGGAAGAATAATACAAAATATTAAACTCTGTAGAAAATATAAACTTACAATAGTTGTAGGAAATTTCTCAAAAAGTGAAACCAGAAACATCAACGATATTCATTCTTTTTATAAAACTCTTGGAATGACAGGAAAAGAATTACAAGATGGAAGTAATTACAAAGAACATAAATTAGACTACAAAAGAAGATACATAACAAAAGGAGTTATGAAATGTTAATAGCTGGAGTAGATGAAGCAGGAAGGGGCCCAGTAATAGGTCCCTTAGTTGTAGCAGGAGTGGCAATAGAAGAAAAGAACATTAAAAAGCTAGAAGAACTAGGGGTTAAAGATTCTAAACTATTAACACCGAAAAGAAGAGAAGAACTATTCTCAAAAATTAAAGAACTAACAGAGTATAAAATATTAATAATCCCTCCACAAGAAGTGGACGATGCTGTAAACTCAGCTTCAATGAATCTAAACTGGTTAGAAGCAGTAAAATATGCAATGGTAATAAATGCATTAAACCCAGACAAAGCATATGTAGATTGCCCAAGTGTAAATAACAAAGCTTTCAAAGAATATATGGAACAGTTTCTAAAAAAAAAACCTGAATTAATAGTTGAAAATAAAGCAGATTTAAACTACCCCATAGTTGGAGCTGCATCAATCCTTGCCAAAGTAACAAGAGATAGGGAAATAAAGAAATTAAGAGAAAAATATGGAGACTTCAATTCCGGATACCCCTCCGATCCAAAAACAAAAGAATTCTTAAAAAAATATCATAAAAAATACCCAGAAATATTCAGACATTCCTGGTCTTCATACCAGAAACTTCAAGATAACCAAACTAAATTAATCTAATTTCTCTTGTAAATACTTAAAACAAACTCTTTCTAAACCTTCTGGAGTTAATACTGCCTCTTTAAAATCTACATTTCTCATTTCAGCATATCTTTTTAATCTAGTAATCAAATTCCTATCAATAATAGAATCAACCTGTTCTATCTCTCCTTTCTCATCTAAAACCAATTCCTCAACACTTGGAACAAAAATTATATCAAATTCTCTAGCCATGACATTATTTATTTGATCTGAAGCAATGATATCAAAAATATAAGTTCTAGATCTATAATCAATACTAACTTCTGTAGGATATACTCCTTCTGAAAAAATAAAAACATTGTGTTTAACAATCAAATCTTTATTAGATAACTGAATAATTCTATCTCCGACTAAGGTATCATATCTACTAGGGCTCATTCCACCTAAAGGGGTTTTTCTTCTACTCATAATCCAAAGGAAATTAACTTCTTATATATAAATCTTAACTAAAATAAAAACATTTATATATAGTATAAATCTAAAACTTAATAAATGACAATTATAAAGAAACTGACTGCAAAAGGATTCAAGTCATTTGCTAAAAAAACAGAAGTTGTCTTTGGAGAAAACTTCAACTGTATTCTAGGACCTAATGGAAATGGTAAATCTAATGTAGTTGATGCAATTTGCTTTGTTTTGGGTAAATCCTCTGCAAAGGGCCTAAGAGCTGAAAAATCAGCAAATCTAATCTATAATGGTGGGAAAAAAGGTTCTCCAGCAAAAGAAGCTGAAGTTTCAATATATTTCGATAACACTAACAAGTCATTTGCAATAGAAGATAAAGAAGTAAAAGTAACAAGAAAAGTTCAAAAATCAGGTAACAGCAAATATTACATAAATGACAAACCAAGAACGAGACAACAAGTACTAGAGATCCTAGGAACTGCAAGAATAGACCCAGATGGTCATAATATTGTTCTACAAGGAGATATTGCAAGATTCATGGATATGAAAGGCTCTGAAAGAAGAGAAATTATTGAAGAAATTGCAGGAATATCCATTTTTGAAGAAAAGAAAGAAAAAGCAATGTCTGAATTAAATAAAGTTCAAGAAAAAATAAACGAAGCAGATATCATTTTAACAGAAAGAGAAAAAACACTAAAAGACTTAAAAAAGGACAGAGATCAAGCAATACAATACAAAGAACTAGAAAAAAATATAGAAAGAAACAAAGCAACAAGAATTAACTTACAATTAAAAGACAAACAAGAAAAATTAGATGTTGAAGAAAAGAAATTCTCAGTTTTAGAAAAAGAAATATCCAAAATCCAAGAAGAAATCAATCTAGCAAGAAATGAAGTACAAGAAAGAAAAAAAGAGATTGATACAATTAATAATGAATTAAATGAAAAGGGAGACAAAAGACAAAGAGAATTAGCTTCTGAAATTGAAACCCTTAAAACAAACATAATCAAACAATCCTCAAGAAAAGATGTTATAGAAAATGAATTAAAAAAATTAAAAGAAAGAAAAAAATCCTTACAAGACTCACTAAATGAAGCTGATACTAATATAAAAGAATTAAAATTAAAGAGAGACACATTAATAAAAAACAAATCAACATTAAAATCAAGTCAAGAATCAATTGAAAAAGAAATTGTAGATTATAAAAAAGAACATGGAATTCAAGACAAAGAAGACATTTCAAAAACAATAAATGAAATAGAAAATAAAATTGAAGACAAGCAAAGACAACTTTTAGATGCAGAAGAGAAGAAACAACAATTCTTAAGGGAAAAAGACAAAATAGAATATGAATTAAACACACTAAATTCTCACATTGAAAAAATTCAAGGTTTGCAAAAAGAAGACAAGGAAAAACTTATAAAATTAAAAGAAAATAGAGAAGAATTCAAAGAAGTTACAAAAAAACTATCAAACTCATTAAATGAAAGTTCTGTATTTTCAGTACAATTAGCTACAGCAAGAGAAAGGCTATCTGATTCAAATGATGAATACACAAAGTTAAGAACAAGAAGCATTGGAATTAAAGAAGCAGCTGCAGGAGATTATGCTTTAAGAAAAATAAAGGATTCAAATATCCCAGGAGTTTATGGAACAGTAGCTGATTTAGGACAAGTAGACTCAAAATATTCAATGGCTTTAGAAGTTGCAGCAGGAGCAAGACTAAGATCTGTTGTTGTATCCACAGACATAATAGCTGAAAAGTGTATCCAAATGTTAAAAGACTCTAAATCTGGAGTTGTTACCTTCCTTCCATTAAACAAATTAAAAGAAAAAGTAATCCCTCAAGAGATAAAAAAACTAAAATCTGAACCAGGAGTACAAGGATTAGCAATAGACCTAGTAAAATATGATTCTAAATTTTCAAATGTATTCAAATATGTTTTTGCAGGAACATTAGTAATTGATAGTTTAACAACTGCAAGAAAACTTGGAATTGGAAGATCAAGAATGGTAACCCTAGAAGGAGACTTAATAGAAGTTTCAGGTGCAATGGTTGGAGGATATAGAAGAAAGACTGGACTTGGATTCCAAGAAAAAGAAGTAAACTCTGGAATAACTAGACTAGAAAAGGATATATCCAGATTACATGAAACAGTATCTCTTTTAGAAAAGAAAAAATTCAAAAATGACGAAGAGATAATCCAATTAAGAGAAAGAAAAGCAGTTCTAGAAGTACAAATAAAAGCAGCAGAAGTAAAGTTTGAAGCTAATGAAGATGAAAAAGATTTAATAAAAAAGAAAAAAGAATTGGAATTCCAATTAAAAGACAGAGATAAAGAAATAAGTAATTACACACAAGATACAAAATCAATACAAATAGAACTTGAAAGAATAAAACAACAAAGAACACAATTTACAGAAAAACTTTCAAAACTTACTAATAATAAATATAATGAAGATCTTTCTAAGTTAGAAGAACAAAGAAGCAGTATAAGAGAACAAATAATAAAATCAGATTCAGAAGTAACCTCTTTTAACAATCAAATAGAAATGTATAATAAAGAAAAGGACAAAACACAACAAATTCTAAAGAGTAATGAAAAAGAAGATGAAGAATTCAAAGCAGAATTAAAAGAGTTATCAGCAGATCTATCTGGAAACAATGATATACTAAAGATTAAAGAACAAAATCAAAAGAAATTCTATTCAGAATATCAAGGCTTATTCAAGAAAAGAACAAAATTAGAAAAAGAAATTCAAAGTAAAGATACAAACTTAATAAGAAATGAAGAAAGAATAAGATCCCAAGAAGGAAAGAGAAATGATGTTACTATCAAAAAAGCAGTTCTATCTGGTGAAGTAGAAGGACTAAAAAAAGAATATGAACAATATGAACAAGTACAATTAAGAAGAAATATATCTTTAGAAGATTTAAATGCAGAAATAAAGAACTTTGAACATCTAATGAAAAACTTAGGTAATGTGAACCTAAGAGCATTAGAAATATATGAAAAAGTTCATGAAGAATACAAAGCATTACTAGAAAAACATGATAAATTGAAATCAGAAAAAGAAGATGTTCTAAAATTAATGTATGAAGTGGAATTAAAGAAAAAAGAATCCTTCATGAAAACATACAATATGCTTGAAAGAAATTTCAAGGAAATTTTCTCTTCATTATCAACTAAAGGTGATGCAGAATTAATAATTGAAGATCCTGAAAATATATTTGAATCAGGCGTTGACATCAGAGTTAAAATTGGTAGCTCGAGATATCTAGATATTAAAGGATTATCAGGTGGAGAAAAAACACTAGCCGCATTATCATTCATCTTTGCAATCCAGGAATTTGAACCTTCATGGTTCTACTTAATGGATGAGGTAGATGCAGCTTTAGATAAGAGAAATTCAGAATTATTATCAAAACTAATCAATAAATATGCAAAAGGAGCTCAATATATTGTTATATCCCACAATGATTCCATTATTGGAGAAGCAGATGTAATTTATGGAGTTTCAATGCAAGAAGGAATGTCTAAGGTAGTTTCACTAAAAATATAGTGTCTCCATATAGAGACAAAATACCCTTAAATTCTACATAATCCTTATAAAAGCAACCTATATTTTACAGACTATATAATTATACTTGGAGGTATATACTATGAACAAGCTATTAATGGCCATATTAGCGGTTTTCGTATTATGCTTAGCAGGTGTTGCAGCAGCTGATTTTAGCTTAGATCTAAACACAGCTTCAGGTAATCCTGGTGAAAGTGTAGCATACACTTTAGAAGCAAATAACGAATACACAGCAGATTTAAGTTTTACATGTAGTTCTACTGATTTAACATATAGTTCCTATACTATATCAGCTCCAGCTATCTCAGATATTAACAATATAGCAGCTGGAGATACAGGAACTGCAAACTTTAATGTAGCTATTCCAGCAACTGGAATTGCAGCAGGAACTTATACAGGAACAATTACATGTACTGAAAGTGTTGATTCAACACAAGAACAAAAAACAATACAAGTAACAGTAAACTCAGTAACATCATTTGACGTAACTCCAACAACCTTGGATTATACAATTCTACCAAATGAAAATAAAGATGATACAGTTACAGTTACAAACACAGGTTCAACAACCTTGACAAACATCCATGTTGACTTTGAAAGTGACAATAATGATGACCCAACAGCACCACAAGATGGTCCTTTTGTAATGGAAGATAATGATGGAGATGCAATAACTCTAACAGTTACAAACATTCCAACAAGTCTAGTACCAGGAGCATCAGCAGCTATTAACATTAACGCAAATGTTGATGATGATATTGATTATGGTGAAGATTATCAAGGTATCATAACTGTTACAGCAAACAGTGGAGCATTAACAAGAGATATTGAATTAGATGTTAACCTAGATGCACAAATCTGTGATGAGGGTGAACAAGGAAATATGATTGATATCACTATTGATGAACCAGATTCAGGAGATAACTTCAAACCAGGAGAAACAATCAATGTTCAATTTGATGTTGAAAATACAGATAACGATGATGATATTGATGTTGAAATTGAAATAATCCTTTGGGACTCAACAAATGGTGAAGAAGTTGAAAAAGTAAGTGGCGATGATACAAACATCAACGAAGATGATACAGAAAGCTTTGATATTGACTTTGAATTGCCAACAGATTTAGATGAAGATAACACCTATTACCTATACATAAAAGTAAATGAAGAAGGTAATGGAGATGATGAGTGTCAATACGAAAGTATTAAAATAGACCTTGAAAGAGATGACAATGATGTTGTAATAACAAGTGTTACTGTTTCACCAACATCCAATCTAGAAGGTGGAGATTCATACACAATTTCAGTTGAAGTTGAAAACATTGGACTTGATGACCAAGAAGATGTATTTATTGAAATCGTTGAATCTGATTTAGAAATATCAGAATCAACAGCAGGTTTTGATCTTGGTGATTACAATGACAATGATAACTACTATAAAACCACATTCAACCTTGAATTACCAGAAGACCTAGATGCAGGAACTTACTACATTGACGTAAAAGTTTTCGAATCTGATGGATCTTTATTAGATTCAGAACTTATCAGTATTGATGTAGATGCAAGTTCAGAAAGTTCTACAACTACAACAACTACAACAGGTTCAACAATTTCAGAACCATTAACAGAAGGTGTGGATATTGAACTAATTCTAGACAATGATTTCAATGTTGAAGGTAAAACAGAATTAACTATTCCAGTTATCATCAAAAACAATGGAGATGAATCAACAGAAATAACTTTGAGAGTTGATGATGTTGACTGGGCTGACATTGAAGGAACTGAATATCTAAGTACAATTAAAGCTGGACAATCATTACATGCATATGTCTACCTTAGTTTAGAATCGGATATTACAGGTGTTCATGACTTAGTAATTGAAGTTGAAGATGGAACAGGTAGTTCAATAACTGAAGTAATAAGTCTAGATTTCGGTGCAGAAAAAGATACCACAACTTTAAACCTATCTAACAGTCTATGGTATTGGATCATAGGAATTGTTATCTTAGTAGTTATTTTGGTTATCTTGGTAAGGCTATTGAGTAAATAGACCTTCTTTTTTTCTTATTTTTTTAACAATCTAGAAATTAATATGTAAAAAAAGCACGTGCCAGGACTCGAACCTGGGATCAGAGGGTTGCAGCTTCAAGTCTTAAAGCCTAAACTTCAAAATCTCTTGCCTTAGCCGCTTGGCCACACGTGCTTAATATTTGCAACCTCTGTTGTAATGATAAATTTGGTAAATAGTATTTAAATCTTTTCCATATTAGATACTTAGACCTGTTTTTAAGGCTACCAAAACCAATTGTTTTGGCCCATAAATCAATATTATTCTTTCCACTCAAATACACAACAAAGATAGGATTTGTTTTTTGTTTATAAAATCTTAAATTTGAAGAAAAACCATTAGTACTCAAAATATAATTTATTTGCTCAGCTAAGATTTTGCTACTAGTCTTAATTTCAAGTCTAGGATAATAAGGATAGTTTCTTTTTCCTTTTGAAAAGTAGATACAACCATCGGCTTCAAATATTCCTCTTATAATATGTTTAGAAAATTTCCAATTTAAAAAGAAATCAGGAATTACAATTTTTCTAACTTTATTTTCATATAAAAAACCTAAATTAATTAAATAATCAGCAAAATTTTTACTATACAAGACAAGTCTAATAGCATTTTTAGAGTTACTTTTAAAACCATCAAATCTTGGTTTTTTTAAGGTATATTTCTCAATTATTTGGCATATTTTCTTCAAGTATTCTGTTTGTTCAATATTTCCTGCAATTTCAATACCATAAATTCTATGTTGAGGATAATACAATAAACAACCATCCCCCATCATTACACCATAAAATTCTAAAAAATCAGGTTCCATAGAAATACAATGTTTTAAAATTACTTAAATTAAATCCATATAAATTATATAATAATACGGATCCGGAGGGATTTGAACCCTCGACCCTTAGCTCTCTTCCTTAATAGTTAGAAGGCTAATGCTCTATCCAAACTGAGCTACGAATCCATAACAAAACAAAGAAATTGGCTATTTTTATAGTTTTTGGTAACTTATATAAATATAAAAACAAATAAATAATATAATGAAAAGAGGTCAGGCCACAATATTCATCATTATTGGGATTATTCTACTCATGGCAGTTTTACTCGCATTATTCTTTAGAGATCAAATAACCTCACAATTACAACAAGTAGGAATAATACAAGAACAGCAATTATCAGAAGAAGCTCAAGAAGTATATGACTTTGTAGAGTCATGTGTTGAAACAGAAACAGAAAACATACTTTCAACAATAATAGCCCAAGGAGGATATTATGAAATGCCAGAAATAAAAATAGATTATGAACTAGTTGAAATACCTTATTTCTACTATCAAGGAAAAGAAGTCAACACATTAACAAAAGAAGATATTGAAAAGGAATTCTCAGAAATTTTACCAACAAAAGTAATTGTATGTGTAAATAACTTTGAAAATTATAATTATGATATAAAATACAATGACAAATATGCAGAAAGCACAATACTGATCTATGAAAACAATATTGACGTTGAACTTACTATGCCAATAGAAATTAACTTTGAAGAAACATCATATGATTTTAAAGAATTTATATACACAACATCAACAGAATTATTAAACATGTTTGAACTAAAAAATGAAATCATAGATATACAAAAAGAAAGCCCTAACTCTGTAGAGGTAAGCAAAATAATAGAAGCTGCTGAAACAAGAAATCTACATGTTGAACTAAAGAGAGATGAAAATACTATGGTTTATGGCATATATAGCTTAGATGAAAACAATATACCAGAAAATTATTTCAATTTTGGAGTAGAATATGAATGGATTGAAGAATAAAAAAATAAGAAATTTAAGCATTATAATCTTGATAATTATGTTTCTTCCTTTATGCTTTGCATCCACACAAACCTATTCTGAATTTATTGCTGAATTAGAAGAAATGGGTTTTGAAGATACTTCTTTTATCAAAGGATGTGAAAATGCAGTAGTGGAATATAATCCTACAGAAGAAGATCAATATGAAGAATTGCCTTTAGATTGTTTTAATATAGATGATTGTAATAACTTATATGGTGAAGATGCAAACTATTACTGTAATTTTGAAGGTTATTGTTATGAACAAGTAGAAGTAGATGTAACAGGTAAAGGTATAGAACAAAGTCCCTGTTCTGCATCATCAGAAAACAGAGAAATAACATTAAGAGCAAATTCAAAATTAGACAAGTTCTATGAAAATATAAAAAATAAAAACATTGACATTACATTTGAAGAAGAATCTCAAACAATCTCTGGAGAAGGAGAAGAGGGTTTAGGTGCTAGATTTTCTAAAGGTATCCTTCAATCAGAAGGAAATAAATTCAATTTTGTTGGAGGAGAAGTATATTTTGATGGTTATTCAGAAATAGATGGAAAATTTACAAACACAAAAATAACTGCACAAGACTATACTCCTTCAAGATCAGAAAGGCTAGTAAATTTTAATGAAGCAGTAAATGTAGATGGAAAAGGTTCAATAGAGGATGGATTAATAATTTCTATTGAAGGTTATGTCTATGTAGGAAATATGGATTTTTATGTTAAAGGAGGAGAATTAACAAAACTACATGCATCAAGAACCTCTGAAATAGGTCTTCCATTTAATGCAAACCATCTAAAAGGTGAAACTGTAAGTGGAGAAGCAAATAATCTGCATATATGTAATGCAAAGGATGATTCTAACAATTGTATAATCATAGATAAAGGACTTGTTTTGATTTCCCCATTGGGTGTAGAATGTGAAACTTGCACATACCAAGTTTATGGAAGTCCAAAATTTAAAGTTGTTGGTTATAGCGGAATAGATGAAGCAAGAAATATTGAAGCAAAAAAAGTTAGACTTGGAGATTCTGAAAAAGAATATGAAATAGCAGAAGCAATAAGAATTAAAGATGGACATTTTGTAGTTCCTGAAAATTCAGTAGGCATGGTAGAGGGTATTTATGTCTCAACAAAAAATGAAGAAATTCCAATATATATACAAGAAGAAAATACAGGTCTATCTGGAAATTACATTAGAATGAGTGAAAAAGAACTAGAATTAAATGGAGAAGGTTATGCAGTTGCTTTAGGAAATGGAGTGGGGGGAAGACCAACAAAAAGCTTTGATTTTAATATGGATTCAAAATCAAATTATTTACCCAATGATGAAAAAACTTACAGACTAGTTGCTGAAATGGATGGAGGAAATGTAATCATAGACAAAGCAAATTCTGAAATTATAACAAATATTGAAGGAGAGGGAAATGTTAATATAATAAATGGAGGAAATAAAATTGAATATGTGCAAGAGGGTTATGCTTACCAATATATTCCATGTGAAGAGGATATAACAATAGAACAATCAACATTAACAAGACTAACAGGAACTTCTGGAGGAAAAGCACCATCAGCTTCATCATGTGCAGAAGTACCATTTAAAATGTATGATGGAGGAAAAATTGATGTTGTAGAAAGTAAATCTAGTATTTACTATGATACAATTGAAGATCAAACAATAGGTTTCTCAACAAAAGAACAAGGAACACAAACTTTTGACTTAAATACAGGAGAGGTATATGTTCTTGGATACAAGGGAGGAGAAGCAGCAGAAGCATTAGTTGGAAAAGAAAAAGCAAGTGAAGAATGGGGGCATGTAGGTCTTATGTATTACAAAGATGAACAATGGTGGGTAGGTGAATCTGATGGAAAGAATACAAAAATTGTTCCTTATGAAGAAAGTCTATTTGTTCAATTAAAAAAACTTGATGGAATAAAAAAAGTCAATACTGAATACCCCAATCAAGTAATCCAATCAGTAGAAAACCTAGCTGGGTCATACTATGAAATAAGTGATGGAGGAATATATTGTAGTAGTTTAATAGAAAAATCATTATCGGCAGCAGAAGATATTGAAAATCCTACATTAAGTATTGAAGATACTGATCCAGCTGCATTGAATTCAAGAAAAATATTAGTAACTATATTAGGCATTAACAAATTCGTTGGAGAAGAAGTATTAGATACACCTGGAGAAATAATGGAAAGTCAATATTTAGAAGATCTACCTTAGAACAACTTCAGCAGTATTCTTATTAATCTCTACTAAATCTTCTAGTGGACTATAACCACCTGCTAAAACAGTAACCATTGGAATATCTTTGCCCCTAATAGCATCAACAACATATTCATCTCTTTTTTTCAAACCATCAATAGTCATTTTTTGATTACCTAAGATATCTCCTTCAAAAGGATCAGCTCCAGCTAGATAAAAAACAATATCTGGATTTGTTTCAGAAACAGCTAAGTCTAAAGACTCTAATTTCTGTAAATATTCTCTATCATCAGTACCTTCACTTAATTCAATTCCATAATCAACAGGAATTTTATTTCTTGGATAATTTTCTCTTTCATACATATCAAAAATAGTAACTCTGCTATCATTCTCAAAAATACTTGCATTTGCATTTCCATGATGTGTATCTAAATCAACAATCATAGCACTATTTATCTTACCTTCATTAAACAATTTCTTAATAGCAATAGAAACATCATTATAAAAACAAAAACCCTCTTCATGATCAGGAAAAGCGTGATGAAAACCACCACTTAAATTCATAGCACTTCCTTCTTTCAAAGCAATATCAGCAGCAGTATAAGTCCCACCAACAGAAGCTCTAATAAACTCATACAAATCATTTGAAATTTTATTCTCTCCTCTTCTAGTCATCCCTTCAGGAATAAATCCTTCAACCAATTTTTCTAATTTTTGAATATATTCCTCAGTATGTACCAATTTCAAATCATCTCTAGTAACATAATCAGGAACAACAATATCTCTTTCATCAATCAATCCATCATCAACTAATTCTAAAGACAATTCTGGGAATCTTTTTATTGCAACAGCATGATTTCCAGCAAAATAAGACAACATCAATTTATGAGCATTATCAAACCAAGGCATTCCATAAGCTGGATGCCAAACAACTCTTGCACCTTGCTCAATAGGTTGAACTTTCTTAATATCTAATCCGGAGTTAGGTGCTCCAGAAAAACCCAAAGCAGAACCAACAGCAATTAAACCAGCAACAATAAGTGAATTTTTACATAAATTTCTTCTAGAAATACTCTTTTTTTCAGCATCCCATTCATCAATAAAATCTACCATTTTTCCAATAAAAAAACAGACTTTTAGATTTATAAATCTTTCTATTTGTTACTACTTACAAATAATTACAATTCTCTTGTTTTCATTGCTGTAATATAATAAGGAGAATAAGCAATTTTTCTCAAGAAATTAGCTGGATTTTGCAAATAATTAGCAATTGAATCAACATGAGTCTTTCCATACACAACCAAAATAGGTCCTTCTAAATCACTAGATAAAGCCCTTATACGCTCAGCAGAAACCATATTTCTAAAATCTAAAAGACCATATAAACCATGACTACCTAAAATCTCATTCCTATCACAATCTAAAGTAGAAAATAAAGCCTCTCTTCCAAAAGTAGAACCTGCTACAGCCCCAATACCCAATCCAAGTAAAGCTCCCCTTGCTAACAATTCTCTTCTATTAAGATTCTTTGTAGGAATCAAACTAGCACAAACCATAGCCCCACCTAATGCAGTTTGACCATAATCTTGAACACGTTGAGTATCATTAACAGGATCAACAACAAATAATCTTTTTTCTCTCTTTTTAACCAAATCAGCCAAAGAAGTATAAAACATATTATCATCAGTAAAATTCTCTAAAACAACAGCTTCAGAGCCACTAACTTGTTCTTCAAAAAATTCTCTATTCTCCCTTAAAACTAAATAATTATGATTTATTCCGATTAAATTAATATCAACCTTATCAACTCTTTCTTCTAAAAAAAGAACCTCTGTATAATCATCTGATGCCATTGTATTATAAATATCTCAATTAACTATTTATAAATCTTTCCATATGTCACTACTTATAAATAACTACTAAATAGGGCTAAAACCCCTTTAAACCGTGATATTTCCGGATTTAGAGCCTAAAGCCTTTTTAATTCTCCTGCTAAAATAACACTTGGTGATAAAAAAATGAAACAAATCGTAATAACCCTTTTGTTACTCTTGCTCTTTCCAGCATTTGTAACAGCAAACCTGCATATTACTGAAATTATGCACTCTCCAACACAAATCTCAGACACAGATGGGGAATTTATCGAAATATACAACTCCGGAGAAGCCATAAACCTCTCAGATTACACAATAGATAACAATCCTTTCGACCCAATAATAATCCAACCAAATGAATATATAATAATAGCCCGTGAACTTATAGACACAGATGATGAAGACCTAGACTCCTTTGAATCCTTCTACGGAAATAACAATGGAATCTGGGATGAACCCTATCAAGCAGCAGATGGCTCATTTACATTAACACAAGAAGATACAATAACACTAACAAATGGAATCTACACAGAAGAAATAACTTACAACTCTTCTTTTGGAGGAAATAACGGCAATTCAATACAAAGACTATCTCCAAACTCTTGGACAGAAACTCTACCAACTCCTGGCCAAGGAAACTACTCAACACAAGAACCATCTTTAGGAAACATTGAAGTACATTTAACAGTATTAAACTCTCCTCCAATATTAAATGAAATAATATTCTTAACAGATGATTCACAAGAACCAGGAACACAAATCCTACCTAATATAAATTTACCAAAAGAAATTCAATTACAATTAAACGCTTCAAATGATGTAACATTAATAACTTTAGAAGTAAACAATCAAACCTATAACTACACATCTAACAACATAACATTTGAAATGCAACCATATGACCTAGCACAAAACTATACAGTGAATATAACTCTATATGACTCAGAACACTGCACATCCCAATTAACATCCTTTGAATATTTGGGAATTTTAAGTACAACCTTAAACACATCTACATTAGACTTTGACCTAAACACAAATGAACAACAAGAAACAGTAATCCAAGTAATAAATTCTGGAAACACAATAGTTGATATTGAACTATCTGGAACAGATCTAGTTTCAAACAATTATAACATCTCATTAGAAAACTTTCAAGTCTACAACGAACAATGGCTACCCCTATCTAACTCCCCTTTACTAAACTTAAACCTACAACCTAACACACAAGAAGACCTTTTGTTAAAACTAATAGTGCCAACAGAAGCACAAGAAGGAGAATACAATGGGGTGATAACAATAACAAGTATGGTGAGCCAATAAAATGTATAGTATTTTATTAAAAAACATAAAAACAATAGTAAAAAGAGCAGAAAAACAATTAGCAACCAATCTCCTGGAAAACATAGAAACAATGTACTGGGAGATTGGTTTTGAATTAAGATACATTAAAAAAACAGAACTAAAAAGTATAATAAAAAAACTAAGTAGAGACTTAAGCCTACAACCTGCAATTATAATTGAAAGTTACAACTATTATAGGAGGCAAAAATGAAATACCTTCTTTTAATTTTATTATTAATTCCAATGACAAATGCAATAGCAGTAACTCCAACAGAAGTATATGATTCATTCCTAATAATAAACAATTTAGAGGAAAAAGCAGACTACATAATACAGTCTGGAGCATATGAACAAACCATCTCCTTAAAACCAAATCAAAAACAAAAAATAAACCTAACAGAACAATTCTCAGAAGAAATTTACATCTATGAAATACAAGAAATAAATGGATTGGGAATAATAAATTCAGTGAAAATAAAAACCATTTCTGAAGAGCAAAGATTAAACCTTGACTCTATTAAAATAGCAAAACCACTAAGCTCTCTATGGCTTCTATTAATAGTGATACCTATATCAGGGATATTTATCTATAAGAAGTATAACAAAAAACTTTAAAAACCAAGGCAGCATTATAAAAAAGAGAGGTGGCATTATGAAAAAAACATATTTATTCGCAATCGCAGCATTACTTCTAGTTGGTGCATTACTTTTAACTATAACTTATAGTGACGCAAAATGTACTCCTACAAAAATAGGAAAAGCAGTAGGCACACAAACAATAGGTGATATAAAAGTACTTTGGCCAGCAACAAATGGAAAACAAGACATAGTAGTTATGGATGTTGATGGTTCTGAAGTAACAATGCAATTAGTAGAAAAAACACTTTTTGCAGGAAAGGATCCAGTAACTGTAATTGAAATTGAAGCAGACCAAGATATTATTAATTTGGAACCATACAAATACACAACCTATGCAATTCCAGCAGTTGAAGAATCTGTAACAACAGATACAATATGGTTATACACTCCAAATGGAAATAATATTCGTTCTTATGGAATGTCTAAAGATGGAAAATGGACTGGTGTTTTCTACAGAAATCCAGAAACAGAAGAAACATTATTCTTTGGGGAAGTATCAAGTTCAAAACAATTCTTAGCTCTAATAAATGGATATACATTACAAAGCAATTATCAAGGTTCAAGATACCATAAAATACAATTAGATTTAGTTGAAACAAGATGGTACCTAGATGGCTTCCATGGAGAATATGCAAAGTATGGTCCTAAAGCTGAAACTGCAGATACAACTGAACTACAAATATTATGTTGTACACAAGATTCTCAATGTAATACAGGAGAAACCTGTACTTCAGGAGCTTGTAGAAGTAACAAACTAAGAACTGCATTTGATTATGTAATAGGTAATTATTACCTATAATTTTTTCTTTTTTATAAAAAACTATATAAATATTCTTTTATTATTAATAACAAATGATTGACCTTATTAAAATCTCCAACAAATGGCAGAAGAAGTGGGAAAAGGATAATATATTCAAATCTAAGGAAAAAGGCAATAAATACTATGTCCTAGAAATGTTCCCCTATCCATCAGCTTCATTGCACATGGGCCATCTAAGAAATTACTCAATTGGAGATACCTTTGCAAGATATAAGAGAATGCAAGGTTTCAACGTTCTCTACCCAATGGGCTATGACTCATTTGGATTACCAGCTGAAAATGCAGCAATAAAAAACAAAGTAGATCCAGAAAAATGGACAATTACAAACATAAATAACATTAGAAAGCAACAAAAAGCAATTGGACTAAGCTATGATTGGAATAGAGAAGTTCAAACCTGTAAAGAAGATTACTACAAATGGAATCAATACATATTTTTAGAATTTTTAAAAAAGGGATTAGCATACAGAAAAGACTCTGCAGTAAACTGGTGTGAATCCTGTCATACTGTACTAGCAAACGAACAAGTAGAAAATGGAAAGTGCTGGAGATGTCATAATGAAGTTGAAGAAAAACAATTAGAACAATGGTTCTTTAAAATAAAAGATTATGCAGAAGAACTTCTAACTGATATTGATAAACTAAAGGATTGGCCAGAAAGAGTTAAAATAATGCAAAGAAATTGGATAGGAAAGTCCTATGGAACAGAATTATACTTTGATGTTATAGATGATAAAGGAAAAAAGATTGATACAATTTCAACATTCACAACAAGAGCAGATACAGTTTACGGAATCACATATTTAGTTCTAGCAGTTGAACATCCAAAAGTTCTAGAATGGACAAAAAGAACAAATTATGAACAAAAAACAAAAGCATTCATAAAAGAAGTTCAAAAGAAATCAACAATAGAAAGAACAGCAGAAGGAAAAGAAAAAAATGGTATGTTTATAGGGAAATATTTCATAAATCCTTTCACAAAAGAAAAACTTCCAATCTGGATAGCAGATTACGCACTTTACGAATATGGAACAAGTGCAGTAATGGCTGTACCAACTCATGATCAACGAGACTTTGAATTTGCAAAAAAATATGACTTACCATTAAAAGTTGTAATCCAACCTTCACAGGAATTAAATCCTAAAAAAATGTCAAAAGCATTTGTAGATGAAGGCACACTAGTTAATTCTGAAAAATTCAACGGATTAAACAACAAAGAAGCAATAGAACAAATTGGCAAGTTCGCAGAAAAAAATAAGTATGGAAAAAGAACAATAAACTACAAACTAAGAGACTGGCTAATATCAAGACAAAGATATTGGGGAACACCAATTCCAATTATCTACTGTAATAAATGTGGAGTAGTTCCAGTACCTAACAAAGATCTGCCAGTTAAGCTACCAAAAGATGTAAAATTCACTGGCAAAGGTAACCCTTTAGAAACATCAAAGAAATTTGTAAATATAAAATGTCCAAAATGTAACGGAAACGCTAGAAGAGAAACAGACACAATGGATACATTTGTAGACTCTTCTTGGTACTTTTTAAGATACACAGACCCAAATAATAATAAATTACCTTTTGATTCAAAAAAAGTAAACTACTGGTCTCCAGTAAACCAGTACATAGGTGGAATAGAACATGCAATTTTACATTTATTATATGCAAGGTTCTTCACAAAAGCAACCAGAGACTTAAAACTCCACAACATCAATGAACCATTTACAAGATTGTTATGTCAAGGTATGGTTCTAAAAGATGGAGCAAAAATGTCAAAGTCATTAGGTAATACAGTAGATCCAAATGAAATAATAAGCAAGTATGGAGCAGATACTGCAAGACTATTCATCTTATTCACAGCACTACCAGAAAAAGAATTAGAATGGTCTGATAAAGGAGTTAATGGTTCTTTCAGATTCCTAAACAAAATAGTACACCTATCAGAACAAAAATTAAGCTATAGAACAACAAAGAATAACAAAGACAAACATCTAGTAAGTAAAACCCACTCAACAATAAAAATAGTTACAGAATATCTTAATGAATTCAAATTAAGTCTAGCAATAGGCTCAATAATGGACTACACAACAGCAATATCAAAATATTCAAAAGAACCAGTTAATAAAAAAGTATACAATGATGCATTAAAGACATTGACTCTTTTATTATCACCATTCGTTCCACATCTAGCAGAAGAAATTTGGAGCAAATATAACAAAGGTTACTGTTCATTAGCTTCCTGGCCAAGATATGATGAAAAGCAGATAGATAAAAAAGCAGAATTCCTAGAAGACATGATATCAAACATTATCTCTGACATTAATGACATAAAAATACTAGCAAGAGTAGAAAAACCAAAAGAAATCACATTGATAGTATCTTACTCCTGGAAATATACATTTATCAAATCATTAAAAGAAAAAATGGAAAAAACTAGAAATATTGGAGAACTAATTAAAACCCAACAAGACCAAGATCATATGAAAGAAATATCAAAGCTTGTTCCAATGTTTATGAAAAACCCCCAACGAATTCCAGAAGTAATCCTAACACAAAAAGAAGAAGCAGATGCAATAAAAGATAACCTAAAACAAATGGAAAAGGAATTTAATTGCAAAATAAATATAATAACAGCAGACAAAACCCAAGAGCCAAAAAAGAACAATGCTCTTCCTGGAAAACCAGCTATAATTCTACAATAGCTTCAATCTAATTCATACCTAAAAAAGCATTTAAATACTAGTATACTCTTTCTATAACTATGTCAGAAAAATATATACTAGCATCATTAGATGAAAAGAAATCAAAGGATATTGCTAATATAATCTCCAATGAAACTTCCAGAAAGATTCTTGATTACTTGGGAGACCATGACAAAGTAGCCCCAGTAGAACTATCAAAAAAACTATCTATCCCAATTTCTACAATAACCTACAATTTAAAGCAATTAAAAGAACAAGGACTAATTGAAGTAAAAGATTTTGCTTGGTCTGATAAAGGAAAGAAAGTAGAATTATACTCAATTGCAAAGAAACTAATTATAATAGCACCAAAAGGATTTGATTGGAAAAACACAATAAAAAAAATAATTCCAATAGCATTAGTTGGAGCAATAGGAACATATCTAATAAAAATATTCACACCAGTAACTCAACTTGCAGGACAAAAAGTAATGCTAGCAGAAGAATCAGCAGTAGACATGGCCTTAGCCCCTGTTGCAGGAGCAGCAGAACCAATTGCTCAAGCAGCATTTCCCTACTGGACAATATTCTTAGCAATTACTTGTATCATAATCTTAATTATAGCAATTTTAGACTACAGGAGGTCAAAAAAATGAAAAAGCTATTTCCAATCTTATTATTAGCAATATTATTATTGCCTTTAGTTAGTGCAGCTATGCCCTATCCAGGAAATGAATATCAAAACCATAATTACTATGTAGTTTTCGATGAAGAAGGAGAAGCAGCAATTCTAGCACAAATTTCAATTACAAATCCAGATGAACTAAAAACATTAGAACTAGAACTCCCTGGAGAACAATTTAGGATTATTTCAGTATACCAATTATACTACGAACAATTAGATGAAGAACAATATTGGAGAACTGAAACAGTCTATAAAGAAGTTGATTACACAATAGAAGAACTATCAGAATCAATTCTATTAAATCTTGAAATACCAAAACCAGATGAAGAAAACATACAATTATACATATACTATAAGTCAGAATCATATGTAACACAAAAAGGTGGGGTTTATTCTTATGATTTTGAAACAATGATGTCTGATATGGATATAAATTACGTTTCCGTTTCAGTAGATGTTACAGAAGATCTTTACATCAAAGATGGTTCTACCTCAACAGATTACAAAAGTTCATTTGCAGCAGGAGATTATGCAGTTTCAGAAATGGCTTATATGCCTTATCCATACAGTAACAACCAAAAAACAACCCAAGCACTAGATCCACATGAATCATTCCATGTAACTGGAAAATACGCAAACTCTTGGTTTTCAATTAATTGGTGGAAAGTTGTTCTTGGAATATTAATCACTGGAATTATTATCTTTGGAACAGTCTTTGGAATTAAAAAAGGAATCAAAGATAAAAAACTAAAACTGTCAGTATTAATTGGAGTCTTATTCGGATTTTTAACATCAATGATTTGGTTAGCATTTATCTTCCTTGTAAACAACCTAAGAAATATCATAGGGTATCAATATAGTGATATGTTTGGAATATTCCTAATAATGATAGTAATACTACTAACCGTAATATTGATTGCATCCCCTCCAGTTTTTATAGGATTAAAACATGGATTAAAACAAGGAATCTGGTGTTTAGTAGCATTGGTAATAACATTAACAATATTCCTAATCTTAGGAATGTTTGCAACTATATTCCTATCAAGTAATTCAGAACCAATATACAGAACAATGATGGACTCAGTTGCAATGGCAGAACCAGCTATTATGGAATAAAAACTTATTTAAATTATTCTTTCTTTATTTTTTATATGAAAGTATCTAGAGATGTTCCATTATCTGAATTAACCCTTAGAAAATATGAAAAACCTTATGAGATGTCCAGAAGAGAACTAATAAGAAAAGTTTGTTTATCAACAGGATTACTTCAACCAGGAGACTCTAGAGATGTTGTTGTAGATATCTTTCACATCTTACTAGATTCAAAAGAAGAATTAACATCTGAAGAGATAAAAGAAAAAGTAATCAATGCAAGAAAAGAAAATAAATTACCATTAAATGGAATTGCTAGTTCTAATATTAGAAGACAATTAAAAAGATTAAGAGATATGTATTTTATAGAAAAAGTTAAAAATAAATATAGAATTCATGAAAAAGAAGAGATTTCAATTATTTTTCAAGAAAAAATTGAAAAATTTTTACTACCTGCAATTGTTTCACGAATCAAAGAATACATAAATTCATTATGACTATATATGAACCAAGGGAAGATTCATTCCTGTTAAACAAATATGTACGAAAGTATGCCCAAGGAAAAATCCTAGATATGGGCACTGGAACAGGATTGCAAGCAATGGCTGCATTAGAAAATCCAGATAATGAAGTTCTTGCAGCTGACATAAATCCTGAAGCAGTTGAGTATGTAAAAAAGAAAGGAATAAACGCAATACAGTCCAATTTATTTGAAAATGTAAAAGGAACTTTTGATTTAATTATTTTCAATCCACCATATCTACCAGAAGATCCAAGAGAACCTGCTGATTCTCGTGTAGCTACAACAGGTGGGAAAAAAGGAGATGAAATATTAAAGGAATTTCTCAAACAAGCAAAGTCATTTCTAAACAAAAATGGAAAAATCTTAGTAGTTATTTCAAACCTAACAGGAAACCCAAAAACAATTTTCAAAGACTATAGCTACCAATTTCTTGAATCTGAAGAGATTTTCATGGAGACCTTATCAGTTTACTTATTACAATAAAGTTTAAAAATAAATAAATCCTATATAATACTATGACATCCTGTAATAGATGTGGTGAAAATTTTGACAACCTTTTCAATGGATACCATTGGTGTCCAAATTGTGGAAAAGTTTTTCAATTTGATAAAAACAAATCACAATAAATGATCATCAAAGAAATTAATTATTTCTTTATCATAATTATGGGTTATTCCACTTTTATCATGTCCATATCCTTCTGCAAGTATAAACTCAGCACTAACCTCATTTTCAACTAGGGAATTATAAAAATTCTCACTTTGCTTATAGGGAACAGTAACATCTTCATCACCATGAATTATCAAAAAAGGTGGAGCATTACTAGAGACATAATGTTCAGGACTTGCATATTCGGTTATATCACTACATTCATTTAGATTACAACCAATTAATCTCCCTTCTGGAGAATTATCATTTGTTCTATCTAGAACACAAATGTCTATACAATCTTCAATAAGTGTTTCAAAATTAACAGGACCAAATAAATCAACAACAGCTTGTACTTTACTAGACTTATCTAGATTATCACCAACATCCCATTCCTCAATCTCACCAGAAACACCTAACATTGCAGATAAATAAGCTCCTGCAGAACTCCCAATAACTCCAATATTCTCATTAATATTATATTTTTCAGAATTTACTCTTAACCATCTAACAGAAGCCTTAACATCTTCAATCTGTGCTGGAAATATAGCCTCATCACTAAACCTATAATTAATTGAAGCTACAATATATCCCTTACTTACAAGACTCAAAGCTTGGTTTCTATTATCTTCTTTATCCCCACTGATGAAAGCTCCCCCATGAATCCATATTATAGCTGGAACATTCTCCTCTAAATCCTTAGGAGAATAAAGATCTAAATAAAGATTATCTTTATATTCTAAATTTTTAATTATTCGTATATCCCCTAAATCCTCTACCTCTAATTCTATTTTATTTATTGATACTTCTTTTTTAGTTATTTCCTCAGTACAAGAAGTAATCAATAATAAAACAAATAGGAATATAATAATTCTTTTCATATAAGCTTTCAAAGAGTATAGATTATTAAAGTTTTCTAGAGCTTTTGAATCATAAAATAATATCCTAAAGCATAGAAGATTGACCAAAACCTTTATAAACCATAGATTTATCCCAGAACTATACCCATGGACTACGTCAAGTAGGAGGGCAGATTATGGAAAAAGATACAATATTAAAAGCAATTAAAAGTATTAAGGAACAATCCAAGAAAAGGAACTTCTCTCAATCATATGATCTAATTATTAATCTAAGAAATTTAAATCTTAAAAAACCAGAAGAAAAAGTTGATCTATTTGTTACACTACCTCACACAAGAGGAAAAAAGACAAAAATTTGTGGTTTATTCGGTCCTGAACTTTACAATGAAGGTAAAGAAAACTGTGACAAACTAATTCAAAAAGAAGAATTTGCAAACTTAAAAAAGAGAGATGTAAAGAACTTAGAAAAAGAATATGATTTCTTCTTAGGACAAGCAAATATAATGCCTGATATTGCAAAGACTTTTGGTAGAACTTTAGGTGCAAAAGGAAAAATGCCTAATCCTAAAGCCGGATGTATCATACCTCCAAAAGCTCAATTAAAACCTATAATCACAAAATTACAAAAAGTTGTAAGAATAACAACCAAAAATGAACTTGTAATAAAATGTCAAATAGGAACAGAAACCATGAAAGATGAAGAAGTAGTAGAAAATATCTTAGCAATATATAACAGTGTAATAAACTTTGTTCCACTTCACGATCAAAACATAAGAAATGTTTTCTTAAAATTAACAATGGGTAAACCAGAATTGATTGGAGGAAAAGCATGAAACCAAAACCAGTTGTTTCAAAAAAGAAAAAAGATGTTGTTGCTGAATTTAAAAAATTAGCAAAACAATATCCTGTAATTGGTTTAGTTGATATGGAAAACCTCCCTACAAAACAGCTTCAAAGAATGAGGTCTAATCTTAAAGGCATTGTAGTAATAAGAATGACAAAAGGTAGACTAATCAAAGTTGTTTTCAAAGAATTAGGTCAAGATGTTCCAGGAGCAGTGGATTTAGGAAACAAAATTAGAGGAATGCCTGCATTATTATTCACAAAAGAAAGTCCATTTAAATTATTTGCAATGCTTAAGAAAAGCAAAAGCTCAGCTCCAGCAAAAGCAGGACAAATAGCACCTAATGATATTATAGTTCCAGCAGGAAAAACACCATTTGCACCAGGCCCAGTTATAGGTGAGCTAGGACAAATGGGAATAAAAACTTCAATCGAAGATGGAAAAATAGCAATTAAAGAAGATAAGTTACTAATTAAAGAAGGAGAAGAAATCAAAGCAAAACAAGCAGAGATTCTTACAAGATTAGGAATAGAACCAATGGAAGTTGGTTTAAATATAGTATCTATTCTTGAAAACGGAACATTATTCAATAAGTCTGTCCTTGATATTGATACTGATGCTTATATAACCAATCTAAAAGCATTGCATACAGAAGCATTTAACCTTGCAATTAAAATTGCATATCCATCCAAGGATACAATAAAAACATTATTGTCAAAAGCTCATGCAGATTCAACTGCATTAGCAGACTCACAAGACATAATCACTAACGAAAACATAAAAAGACTTGTCTCAAAGGCAAATGCTCAAGCAGCAAGTCTCAAAAATAAAACTAATATTTAATTAGGAGGCAATAAAATGGAATACATCTATGCAGCTATGTTGTTACACAAAGCAAGCAAAAAAATTGACGAAGCAGGCATTAAAAAAGTACTAGAGTCTGCAGGAATCACAGTAGACGAAGGAAAAGTAAAAGCTTTAGTCGCAGCTTTAGATGGTGTAAACATTGAAGAAGCTATCAAAGAAGCAGCAGTAGCTCCAGTAGCAGCAGTTGCAGCACAAGCAGCAACTCCAGCAGCAGAAAAGAAGGAAGAGAAAAAAGAAGAAAAGAAATCCTCTGAAGACGCTGCAGCAGGACTAGGTGCTTTATTTGGTTAAATTTTTTTAACCTATTTTTTCCTTAAGACGCAAAACAAAAAAGTGATGGTAATGACTGAAACAAATGTTAAAGATCGAATAAAAGAAATACAACAAGAAGTAAATAGCCTAAAGGCTAAACTTGATGAGTTAAATTCTAACAAAGAAGAGTGGTTCAAGAAAAAAGAGGATCTTAAAGATAAAATAGCCGAACTAATTAGTTCTGTAAAGGGCGTAAAAGGCAATAATGATACATTTTCTAAAAAAATAAGTAAATTCAAGAGTGAAAGAGAAAAATACAACAAAGAAGTAAGGCAATTAATAGATCAAATAAAAGAAGTTAACAAGAAAAAACAAGAAAAACTTGAAAAACTTAATATAAAAGATCCAGGCTCAATAAAAAGAGAAATAGAAAAACTAGAAACCTCAGTAGAAACACAAGTTCTATCATTTTCAAAAGAAAAAAGCTTAATGAAACAAATAAAAGATCTAAAGAAAAAATACTCTTCTGTAAAAGATACGGATGATTTAATAAAAACATCAAACGATCTTTCAAAAAAAATAGATGAAGCAAAGAAAAAAGCAGAAGAATTTCATAATAATATCAAAGAAACAGTAAAAGAAAACAAAGAAGGATATAAAGGATTCACAAATCTTTCAAAAGAAATAAACCAAGTAAAAAAAGAACAAGAAGATGCCTTTGAAAAATTTATCAAATTCAAACAAGAATTCTCAGATTTAAATAAACAACTAAAAGACAAACAAAATCTACTAAAAATGCTAGATAATAAGTCTGAAGATAAAAAAGAGAGAATAAAAAAGAAAAAACAAAAAATAGATGATCAAAAAATAGAAGAAAAATCAAAAGAAGTAGAAGAAAAATTAAAAAAGAAAAAAATATTAACTACAGAAGACCTTATAGCTTATCAAGGATCTAAAGATGAATAATTTATTTATAGCAATATTACTCAGCATTGCCCCAATATCAGAACTTAGAGGTGGAATTCCATATGGAATTGGTTTCGGATACAACCCCATTTTAGTATTCGCATTATGTACTCTTGCTAACATTCTAATCATAGTTATAATATTCCTATTCTTAGACTATTTGCACGAAACTTTCATGAAAATAACCCTTTATAGAAAACTAATGGATAGGGTTATTCTACGAACTAAGAAAAAGATTGAAAGTAAAGTAGGTTCAAAATGGGAAACATTAGCTTTATACCTATTAGTTGCAATTCCACTTCCAGGAACAGGAGCTTACACAGGTTGTTTAGCAGCTTGGTTATTCAAACTTAACAGAAAAAAATCAATGTTAGCTATCTCATTAGGAGTTCTAACAGCAGGAATAATTATTACTCTAGTCTCTACTGGTGTTCTTTCTTTAGTTTCTCAATAACATACCTAATATCAGAATAAACAGGAACTCCTCTAACCTTAAAGACATGAATCAAAAATATCCAAATTCCAACAACCGCAATTGTAGACAAAACATACCAAAAAGTCAAGTGCAAAGCATCAAAATAATTCTTACCATAATTCAAATAAACTAATATCAACACAAAAATCCTCAAAATATTAAATACTAAAATCATCAACCAACCATAAACCAACATCTTCATTCTATCCTTAATATCAATATCTCTAGTAATTAAAATTAAAATACTCAAAAACAAGTATGCACTAGCAGCAACACAAGCTGGAATCAATGTAAATGATGCTCTAGAAGTATGCATAATAGTAGTACCTTGTAAAGTAACATTATAAACACCCTTCAAAATCCAATAAACTAAATTAACAGTCCAAGGAGTAAATAACCAATAAAACACATTAAAGAAAATACCAATAATAATAGCCAATCCATATCTAATCACTAAATCCCAATAATATTTCATACAAATCTAGTAGATATAATATTTAAATAACCTTTCTATTTTACAAATATTATGATACAGGAAGCATACAAATTACTCCTTGATGCTTATGGTTCACAAGGATGGTGGCCTTTACACGGAAAACATGAAGGAAAATCACCTAAAAATGAAGATGAACAATTTGAAATAGCCCTTGGTGCAATATTAACACAAAATACATCCTGGAAAAATGTTGAAAAATCACTAAAGAACTTCAAAGTAATCTCAAAAGAACACATAAATCAACTGCCAGACAACCAACTAAAAGAAAATATAAGACCAGCTGGGTATTACAATCAAAAAACAAGAAAAATAAGAGAATTTCTAAAGCTTAAAACAATAACCAGAGAATCTTTACTAACTACTTGGGGAATTGGTCCAGAAACAGCAGATTCCATTCTATTATATGCCTACAACCAACCTTTCTTCGTAATTGACAACTACACAAAACGGGTATTTGAAAGGCTTGGATTAAAATTCACAGACTACAACGACTTACAACAAACCTTTCACAAAGAAATAGAACCAGAAATCTACAAAGAATACCATGCATTAATTGTTGAACACTGTAAACAACATTGCCTTACAAAGCCAAAATGCAATTCATGTCCATTGTCTAAAATATGCACTTTTGCATATAAAAACTTTTAAATCTTAATCACACTAAATTATAAAATGCAAGTAACAATAAATATGGATACTGATAAAGAAACAGCTGAAGACCTAATAAAGCTACAAAAAGCACTAGATGAATTAATTGGAAAGAAACTTGGAGCTGTATCACAACATTCACAACCAGCACCCCTTCAAACAGTAAACCCAGAACCTTCTCAAGTAGTAAAGTCAGCAGGATTTCCAATACAACCTGAACAACAACCTAGAGTTAATGCGACATCACCCTATGGAGTTGGAGAACAGGTTAGATCACAACAACAATCCTATTCAGAACAATTTCAACAACCAAGAGGAATGTCTAATACAGGTTGGCCTTCACAACCACAACAAAGACAACCTGTAGAAGAAAAGAAGCCCCAAAGGGAAAAAGAAATAGGACTAGATGATATAAATGAGGCTATGAGCAGATTATATAGTGGAGGACACTAATTCTTTAATTCTTCTTTCTTTAGGAACCATATTTCTTAAAAAATTATTTACAATTCTTCCACAACCAAGAACATCTTTCTTATACCTAACAATAACATAACCAGTTTCCTTTTCAAACTTAACATCACTACCTTCAACCCATTTTTTCATTCCTTCCTCATCTAATTCAATTCCACCACCAACCAATTGACTACCCTCAATAGATAATCTTAAACCATCTTTCTCTTTTTTACCAAAATACATTCCTTTATTATTAATCCTTAATTTAGAAACATCTAGTTCTGCATAATCTCTAGATAACAAATAATATTTATCATTAGATGAAATCAAAACAATAGAATCAAACTTACCTAAAAATCCATAAGTATCTTTTAATTCCTTATAAAATTCTTTCAATTCTCTTGAATTTAAAGCTTTTAAGTTTTGCATAATAAGTATAAAATGCAATATATTTAAATATTTGACTATATTTTAAACAATCATGGATAAAGAAATAAGAAAACTAGCAATCCAAAATGCCTATAAATTCAACGGCAAAGCCAATCCTGGAGCAATTATTGGAGGGTTAATAGCAAAAAATCCAAAAGTAAAGGAAGATATGAAGAATATTTCTAAAAAAGTAAATCAGATAGTAAATGAAGTCAACTCTATGAAATTAGAGGAGATAAACTCAGAATACAAAAGACTAGGAATCAAAGAAGTGAAACATGAACGAAGACATGACTTACCAGAATTAAAATTCAAAGGCAAAATAGTAACAAGAATTCCACCAGAACCTTCAAAATATCTCCATGTTGGACATGCATTAAGCTTTCTAATTAATTATATGTATGCACAAAAATACAAAGGGGATTGTATTTTGAGATTTGATGACACAAATCCAGAAAAATCAAAAAAAGAATATTATGATTCAATAAAAAAAGATCTAAAATGGTTAGGAATAAAATATGATAAAGAGATTATCGCTTCCAATGATATGGAAAAGTTTTACAAGTATGCTGAACAATTAATAAAAAAAGACAATGCATATGTGTGTTTCTGTTCTCCAGAAAAAACAAGAGAAAACAGGGAGAATAGATCAATATGTGAACATCACATATTTAATACAGAAAAAAATCTAAGAGAATGGAAAAATATGTTAGAAGGAAAATACAAAGAAGGAGAAGTAACATTAAGATTGAGAGGAGACATGACCTCATTAAATGCAGTAATGAGAGATCCAATTTTATTTAGAATATCACAAGAAAAACATCCAATTCAAGGAAAAAAATACAAAGTTTGGCCAATGTATGATTTTGAAACAGCAATAGAAGAAAACCTATGTGGAATTACCCATGTATTCAGGGACAATGGATTTGGGAATATGAGAATAGAACTTCAAAATTATATAAAAGACAAATTAGGATTAAAAAAACAAGAGATAAAACAATACGGAAGATTCAATATTGTCGGAGCTGAAACTCAAGGCAGAGTTATAAGAGAATTAATAGAAAAAAAGAAAGTTGAGGGGTGGGATGACCCAAGATTAGCAACATTAATGGCAGTAAGGAGAAGAGGTTTTATTCCTGAAACATTCTATGAATTAGTCTACGAAGTAGGATTGTCACCAACACCAACAAATCTAAACTGGACAAGATTATCCTCAATTAACAGAAAACTTATTGATAATGATACAAAAAGATTCTTCTTCATAGAGAAACCAATAAAAGTAAAAATAGAACATAATCTAAAAGAAGTAGAACTTCCTAACCATCCAGATAATAAAAAATTAGGAAACAGAAAACTAAAACTAACAAAAGATTTCTATATTGGAGAAAAACTCACAAAAAAACCTTACCGATTCATGAATCTATTCAACTTTCAAGAAAATAAATTCATAAGCAAAGAACATGATCCAAATATAAAAGCAAGTATTATCGACTGGATTCCAGTAAATGAATCAGTGGATGTAAAAATTTTAATGGATACTGGCAAATGGATTAAGGGAAAGGCTGATTCTGGAATAAAAACCCTAAAACAAGGAGAGATTATACAATTCCAGAGAAAATTCTTTGCTAGATTAGATAACAAACAAAAATTAGAATTCATATACACCCATGAATAAAATAAAATTCTCAAAAATTGAAATTAGAGATTTAATTAAAGCTTGGTTAGCAATTTCAGTAGCTTTTGCTTTGATATTTACACCAGGAAGATTAGATACTTTATTAACAACCAACATAACAATCTTTGCAACTAATTTAGTACTTTCAGCAATAACTGTTGGTTCAGCATTTTTACTACATGAACTAGGGCATAAATTTGTAGCCCAGCATTACGGATGTTATGCAGAATTTAGAGCAGATAATTTCATGCTTTTCTTAGCATTAGTTATGGCAATAGTCTTAAAAATTGTATTTGCAGCTCCAGGAGCAGTAATGATTGGTGGACGAATATCAAAAGAAAGAAATGGAAAGATTTCAATGGCAGGACCAGCAACAAATCTTATTCTAGCAATATTATTCCTAATTCCAGCTCTAATATTTTCTCAGGGGTTTCTAGGAATTCTTTTTCACCTTGGATTTTTAGTAAACGTTTGGATTGGTTTATTCAACTTAATTCCTTTATGGGTTCTTGATGGAAAGAAAATTCTATCCTGGAATAAATTAGTTTACTTTACAATGTTAGCAATTGGAATCTTCCTATTCATAATCAATTATTTTCTTCCATTACAACCTTTATTCTAATAAAAAAATATATAAACAAACATATCTATTAAATAAATAAATGTCAGTTATGAAAGCACTAAAGGGGTTTAATAGATTAAAACAAATAGCAAATCTTCTATTCAAAGAAGAATTAGGCTTTCTAGTAGAAAAATTAAAACTTAAATCTCATTTAGATGTAAAAAATAAATTTAAAACTACAGAATTCAAAAAACCAGTAACCTCCTTGCCAACAAGATTAAGAAGAGTTATGGAAGATGCAGGAGGTGCCTTTGTAAAACTAGGACAACTTCTTTCACTAAGATCTGATTTACTACCAAAAGAGTATTGCGATGAATTCGCAAAACTCCAAGACGAAGTAAAACCATTCCCATTTAAACAAGTAAAACAAACAATTGAACTAGAACTAGGAAAACCATTAAAAAAAGTTTTCAAGGAATTCAACCCAATCCCTATTGCAGCAGCATCTGTTGGACAAGTACACAAAGCAAAATTACATACTGGAGAAATAGTTGCTGTAAAAGTACAACGTCCGGGAATAGTAAAAAACTTTGAAACAGACATTGATATTCTGCATTATCTAGCAAAAGTATCATATAAACACATTCCAGAAGTAAGACCTTTCAAATTAGAAAAGATAGTAAACACTTTTGAAGAATATACAGAAAAAGAATTAGATTATTTGAAAGAAGCAAAAAATATAGAACTAATCTACCAAAGAAGTAAGAGTTCAAAAATAAAAATACCAAAGGTTTACTGGGATCACACATCATCAAAAGTCCTAACAATGGAATTCATTGAAGGAAAGAAAATAAAAGAAGTCAAGCTGACAAAAACAGAAAGAAAAAAAATAGCAAATATAATTTCAAATGCTTTAATCAATCAGATATTTGATTATAACATCTTTCACGCAGATCCTCATCCAGGAAATATATTTATTACAAAAGGAAACAATGTAGCTTTCCTAGATTTTGGAATTGTAGGACGTGTTTCTCCTGATATGCAAGACCATATTGAAGATATGATGATTGGTTTAGTAAATGGTGACCTAGATCTTTTATCAAGATCATTTATAGACATGGGAATAGTGGAAGGAGAAATAAATGAAAACCAATTCAAAGAAGACCTATTTCAAAAATGGGGACAATACCATGGAGAACAATTAAACAAAATTAACATGAAAGAATTCTTTGAAGATACATTTGAACTTGCAAGAAAATATAATATGGAATATCCAACTAATTTTATACTTTTATTAAAATCACTAGCAACTGCAGAAGGACTATACAGATATATCTATCCAGAATCAAACTTTGTAAAAATAATAAAGCCTAAAACAGAAGAAATAATGTTGAAAAGAAAAAATATAAAGAACATTGCAAAAGAATTTAAGAAAAATGCATGGAGTGTAACAAGAACAGTAAAAAAATTTCCGGAAGATTTAAGAAGTCTTGTGAGTCTTATTAAAAAAGGAACAAAAGTATATGTTGATATTGATAATAGAGATGTTCAAACACTAACTCATGAGATTGGAACATCCAGCAATAGACTAACATTTGGTTTCATACTTGGAGGCCTTGTTGTTGCATTTGGTTTGGTTGTCCTTGCTGGAGTTGAACCAAAATTATTAGGTGTTCCATACATAGGACTATTATTACTATTCATAATCATAGTATTATCCCTTTTACTGGGAATCTCAATATTATGGGAGAAAAAAGGAGGTGAACTCTAATGAGAGACATACTAAGAAAACTTGGATTAGCAGGACTTGGTCTTGGAGTTACAGCTAAAGAAAAAGTAGAAAATAAAGGTAATAAACTTGTAGCAAAGGGTGAAAAAAACGAAAAAAAATACAAAGCAAAAATGAAAAAAGCTTTTGGAAAAACAAAAAGAGTTAAAATTGTTGGAAAAGAAGCAATTGAACTTTCAAGAAAAAGCCTTGTAGCCCTAGAAAGAGAACTTAAGAAATTAGAAAAAGAAGCTAAAAGTGTAAAAACCAAAGTTGTAAAGAAAAAAAGAGTAGTCAAAAACAAGATTAAAAAGGCTGTAAGCAAAGCTAAAAAAAGAAAAACAACAAAAAATAGAAAATAACTATTTCTTTTTATTTTATTACAACAGGGAAACCTTTATAAACAGGCAATTTTTCCATTAACTAAACCAATGATAGGAGGTTTACAAAATGGCTAATGATCAAACAGAAAAAGTATATGAGATTGTAGAGCTAGTAAAAACTTCTGGGAAACTTAAAAAGGGTACAAACGAAGTTACAAAAGCAATTGAAAAAGGAGTTGCTAAATTTGTTGCATATGCATCAGACGTTAACCCAAAAGAAGTTATTATGCACCTAAGTCCTTTGTGTAAAGAAAAAGGTATTCCTTGCTTTGAAGTTCCAAGTAAAACAGAATTAGGAACAGCAGCTGGACTACCAGTTGGAACAAGTGCAATAGCAGTTCTACAAGAAGGGGAAGCAAAGCTCCAGATAAAAAAATTAGCTGGTGACAAAAAACCAGTTGAAGAAAAACCTAAGGAAAAACCAAAAGAAGATGGCAAGTCCGCAACAAGAGAAAAAACAGAGTAAGGCACCTGAAGAAAAAAGTAAATCCTTATTCACAGAAGCAGTTCCTGCTAGAGTAGAGGAAGTTGTAGGCAGAACTGGAACTAGAGGAGAAGTAATTCAAGTTAGATGTAAAATTCTTAAGGGTAGAGATGAAAATAAAATCCTAACAAGAAATGTAAAAGGCCCAGTTAGAGTTAAAGATATTCTAATGCTTAGAGAAACAGAAATCGAAGCAAGAAAATTAACAAGAGGTAAGAGATAATGGCAAAGTGCAGTTACTGTAAAACAGACATAAAACCAGGAACTGGATTTTTATATGTTAAAAAAGATGGTAAAACATTATGGTTCTGTGCTAGAAAATGTGAAAAGAATAACCTTAAACTAAAAAGAAAACCTCAAAACGTTAAATGGTTGACCAAAAAGAAAAAGGTAGTTAAAAAATGATCGAAAGAACATTAATAATTCTAAAACCTGATGCACTTCAAAGAGGAATAGTTGGAAATATAATCCACAGATTTGAAAGAGTAGGATTGAAAATTGCAGCAATGAAAATGTGTTTTGCAACAAAAGAACAACTTCAAGAGCACTACCACAAAGAAGATGATTGGTTAATAGAAAAGGGTAAAAAAATAATCAAAAATAAAGGATATGCATTTGATTACGATCCAAAAAAAGCAGGACAAGAAATAGTAGACTCTTTAGTTGAAGATATGAGACTATCTCCTATTATCGCAATGATTCTAGAAGGACACAATGCAATTAATGTTGTAAGAAAGATTTGTGGTCCAACAAATATTGAAGAAGCTCCACCTGGTACAATCAGAGGAGATTATTCTCATGATACTTATGGATTGGCAAATATTTCTGATAGGCCAATTATAACAATTATACATGCAAGTGGTGATAAACCTGATGCAGAAAAGGAAATCAAAATATGGTTCCCTCAAAATCAAATCTTTGATTATAAAAAGATGGATGCTGTATGGCATTATAGAAAGAAAAAATGAATATAGTATTATTAGGGGGGCCAGGTGTAGGCAAAGGAACCTATGCTTCTAAATTAAAAACAATCTATAATATCCCTCATATTTCTACTGGAGAATTATTTCGAGAACATATGAAAAACCAAACAGAGATTGGTAAACAAATAAAAGAAGTTATGGACTCCGGAAATCTTGTTCCTGATGAAATAACCATTTCTATGATTAAAGAAAGATTAGAAAAAGAAACAAAAGGATATTTACTAGATGGATTCCCAAGAACAATTCCTCAAGCAGAAGCATTAGAAACATTCGCAAAAATTGATGTAGTATTAAATTTCAATGCAAGAGAAGAAGTTGTAATCTCAAGACTATCTGGAAGAAGAACTTGTAAAAAATGTGGAGCAATATTCCACTTAAGAAATATAATCCCAAAACAAGAGGGTATTTGTGACAAATGTGGAGGGGAATTATACCAAAGATCAGATGAAAAAGAAGAAGTAATAAAAGAAAGATTAAAAATTTACAACAAAAAAACAAAACCATTAACTGAATATTATAAAAACAGAGGTTTATTACAAGAAGTTGACGCAAATTTAGATGTTAACAATCCTGATTTTCATGTTATAGAAGACTGTCAAGAAATTCTAGACAAATTATAAACCTAATTTCTTATCTATCTCTCTACCAGCACTTTCAATCTCTTCATAAGCAGAAACAAAATCCTGTTTCATTTTCTTCAAAGTCTGTTCCAAATTCTTCCCTCTTAATGAATACTTATTATCACTAACAACAACCAAACCAGAAGCAATTAATCTAGTCAAATGATAAACAACTGTTCCTCTAGACAAATGTAATTTAAAAGCCAATTCATCAGAAGAAAGCCCATTATTGCCTTTTGTAGCCTTTAATAACTCAATAAAGATTCTAAAACAACTTCTTTCTTTATCTCTTTCACTAAACAAACCAAGAGACTCTGACAAGAACTGCAATTCCTTATTTAGGTTCTCTTCAACAGGCTTTAATTTTACAATAGTTATCCTTTGAAACCTTGTTATCATGATTATAATATAGAATAACCCGTTTAAATATGTTTTTAATATAGTTTATAAAAGAAGTGTATATTTTGGGATAAATAATAAAATAATCAATTGAAGATTCCAGAGAGTTAGATTTGAAAATATAATTTTTTCTTTTTATCCTCTAAATATAACCATAATAATATAAACAATATACAAAAGAACTAAAACAGCACCTTGCCATTTTCCAAGTTTCTTTTTCCTTTCCCAAAGAGCAAAAACAAAAAGAAGAGCAGTTGCAAAAATTACCATTATTAAATCAAAATTAATAAAATCTTTTATCATTATTGGACTAACAACAGCAGAAATTCCTAAAACAAAAAAGATATTAAAAATATTAGATCCTACTATGTTACCTACTGCTAAATCTGCATTCTTCTTTACTGCAGCAACAATAGAAGTAGTTAATTCAGGTAATGTAGTTCCAATAGAAATAACTGTAACAGAAATAACAAATTGTGAAATTCCTAAACTAGAAGCAATCATAACGGCATTATCAACAACAAGTCTTCCTCCGAAAAATAAACCAAATATTCCTACAATAATCATAAAGGGAATTAAAACTGGTTTATACATTTTAAAATCATAAGGAACCCTTGATTCTCTTTTTAATGAAAGCTCATAAGTATAATAGATAAAAATCAAAAAGAATAATAAAAGTATCAACCCATCAACTCTAGAGATATATGAAACAGTATTATCAAATGCAAAATCATTTGCAAGTACAAGCAAAACAATAGCAGCAAGTAAAGAAAATGGAATCTCTTTCCAGATAGTAGATTTTTTAACTCTTATTGAATAGATTAATGAAGTTATTCCAAGAACTAACAAAATATTTATCAAATTACTCCCAATAATATTTCCAATTGCAATTTCTGGTGCATTGGAGCCATTTGCCCACAAATTAACAAATAATTCAGGCATAGAAGTTCCAAAAGCAACAACAGTTAAACCAATAACAAGACTAGGAATATTCAAAATCTTTGCTAATGCAGAACTACCCTTAACCAAATAATTAGCTCCAAAAACTAAAAGTGCAATTCCCAAAGGTAATAAAAAGTATTCAAGCATAATAAAATCAAAGACTAAAAAACTTATAAGCCTTTTCAAAAACTATAAAAAGAATATAATCCCTAAAAAAACTATGAAACATTCATATAAAGTTGGTTTCACATTTGGATTAACCTCAGGAATAATAACAACACTAGGCCTAATTGTTGGATTAAATGCTAGCACACATTCAAGATTAGTTGTTCTTGGAGGCATTTTAACAATTGCAATTGCCGATTCATTGTCTGATGCATTAGGAATACATATCTCAGAAGAATCAGAAAATAAACATTCTAATAAAGAAGTCTGGGAATCAACAATATCAACCTTTTTATCAAAATTACTATTTGCACTAACATTTATAGTTCCATTCTTAATATTCTCTTTAGGAACTGCAGTAATAGTAAGTATAATCTGGGGAGTAATTTTACTAAGTATACTAAGCTATTCAATAGCAAAAGAACAAAAGAAAAAACAATGGAAAGTTATAGGAGAACATCTCCTAATAGCAACCATAGTAATAATTCTAACACAAGTAGTTGGGAATTTAATCTCTATCTACTTCTAATGCCTTCTTCCCCATTGTGGCCTTGAATTATTGTTTCCACCCTTGTGAAAATTTCCACTAGATCTAAAGCCTCTTCCATTACTTCCATAATCATTTCTTGGAATAATCTTTATATGAACTCTCTCAACTTCAGGAAGTTCTTCTCTTTTAATCTTCACATCATTATCTCTTAATACCCTTGAGAAATTATCATGGTCCCTATCACATAAGATGTTAATTGCAATTCCATCTTTTCCAGCTCTAGCAGTTCTTCCAATTCTATGCACATATTGTTTACTTTCATTTGGAATATCATAGTTGTAGACATGTGTAACCCCTTTAATATCCAAACCTCTTGCAGCAACATCAGTACAAATCAAAACAAAAGCTTTCTGAGCATTAAATTTCTCTAAAACCATACTTCTTTTTTGTTGTGAATAACCACCATGCAAAGGAATTGCATCAATACCTAAAGGTCTTAAATTATCTGCAACAAAATCAACATTGTGTTTTGAATTACAAAAAATCATAGACAATCCAGCATTTTGACTTTTCTTCAATAAATGAACTAACAAAGCAAATTTCTGTTTACTTGGTACATTGTAATAAACCTGAGCTAATTTCTTAGGATCAACATAACAATCAACAGAAACCTTTACAGGATTTGTCATATACTTTTTAGTTAAATGAGCAATATCTCTTGGTATAGTTGCTGAAAATAACATAGTCTGTCTTTTATCAGAACAGTTCTGTATAATGTTTTGAACATCATCAATAAATCCCATATCAAGCATTCTATCAGCTTCATCTAAAACAAGAGTTTTAACTTTTGTCAAATCAATAGTTCTTCTAGCCAAATGATCTAAAGTTCTTCCAGGAGTACCAATAACAATATCAGCCTTTCTTAATTGATTAATTTGGGGCATAATTGACAATCCACCATAAATACAAACAATATTCAATGGTTTATATCTTGAAAACTTCTTTAATTCTTGTGAAATCTGTTCAGCCAATTCTCTTGTAGGAGTCAAAACCAAACCTTGAATTCCATTTCCTCTTTCAGCATTCTGAATAAGCCCAATTCCAAAAGCCAATGTCTTTCCAGAACCAGTTGCAGAACCTGCAATAACATCCTTTCCTTCATTAACTAACGGAATTACCTTCTCTTGAACCTCTGTAGGTTCTTCATATTTTACGTCTTTTATGGCCTTTAATATAGCCTCGTTTATATTTAATTCTTCAAATTTTTTCATAGTTACAATCAAGAAAAAGTCAGTAATATAATAAATTAATCCTTTTTCTCTAACCTCTAATATATAATCAAATTTCAGTATTTATAAGCCTTTCCATACCCTATAAACCACAACATTTATATATAAGTTGTTCATTCTAGTATAACATGGTTGACTTAAACTCAACAAAGAAAGAGAAAAAAGGTAAGGAAACTAGCTCTGACTCTGATAAACAGCTTCTAGACCAGTTAAAACGTTTACAAGCTGAATTCATCAATTATCAAAAGAGAACAGAACAAGAAAAAGCACAGTTCATGCAATACGGCAAAGAACAAGCAATAAAAGACATTATAGACATCTTTGAGAACTTTGAAAGAGCTAAGGACTGTATTGATAAAGGAGGAATAGAACTAATCTACAAGCAATTTCAAGATATTCTAAATAAAAATCAAATTCAAGAAATCCAAACAAATGGAAAGTATAATCCTGAATTACACGAGGTTATGTGTAAAGATCAATCAAAAGAGGATGAAGACACAATCATAGAAGTGTTCCAAAAAGGATACACTATCAATGGAAAACTATTGAAACCAAGTAAGGTAAAGGTTTCAGGAGGCAATCAAAATGAGTAAAATTATAGGAATCGATTTAGGAACTACAAATTCTGCTGTTTCTGTATTAGAAGGTGGAAAGGCAACAATCATTCCCTCAGCAGAAGGTGGAAGAACAGTTCCTTCAGTAGTCGCAATCAAAAATGGAGAAATCTTAGTTGGAGAAATTGCAAAAAGACAAGCAATTGCAAACCCAAAAAATACAATTAGAAGTATCAAAAGAATTATGGGTACATCAGAAAAAATAACTATAGATGGAAAAGAATACTCTCCAGAACAAATCTCTGCAATGATCTTACAAAAGATAAAAAAAGATGCAGAAGCATATCTAGGACAAAAAATAACAAAAGCAGTTATTACAGTTCCAGCATATTTCGGAGATTCACAAAGACAAGCAACAAAAGATGCTGGTAAAATTGCTGGATTCGAAGTTGAAAGAATTATTAACGAACCAACAGCAGCAGCATTAGCTTATGGTGCAGACAAAGAAGGAAACCATACTATTTTAGTATTTGATTTAGGTGGTGGAACTTTTGACGTTTCTATTTTAGAATTAGGTGAAGGTGTTTTCGAAGTAAAATCAACATCAGGAGATAATAGACTTGGTGGAGATGATTTCGATGACAAATTAATTGATTACATTGCAACTGAATTCAAAAAAGAAAATGGTATTGATTTAAGAAAAGATCCAGGAGCACATCAAAGATTAAAAGATGCAGCTGAAAAAGCAAAAATAGAGCTTTCAGGTTCAATGGAAGCTTCAATCAACTTACCATATGTATCAGCAGATGCATCAGGTCCAAAACATCTTGATATGAAATTAACAAGAGCAAAATTCAATGATTTAACAAAAGATCTTGTACAAAGGTGTGAAAGTCCAGTAAAACAAGCATTAAAAGATGCAAACTTAACCCCTAACAAAATTGAAAAGATTCTATTAGTTGGAGGTTCAACAAGAATCCCAGCTGTTCAAGAACTTGTAAAAACTTTATTAAACAAAGAAGGAGAAAAATCAGTAAACCCTGATGAAGCAGTAGCAGTAGGAGCATCAATCCAAGGAGGAATTCTTGGTGGAGATATAAAAGATGTTTTACTATTAGATGTTACATCATTAACACTAGGTATTGAAACACTTGGTGGGGTTATGACACAACTAATTCCTAGGAATACTACAATTCCAAGTAAAAAAAGTCAAGTCTTCTCTACAGCAGCCAACAACCAACCAGCAGTTACCATCAATGTTCTGCAAGGTGAAAGGTCAATGGCTGGTGATAACACCTCTTTAGGAAGATTTGACTTAATTGGAATTCCACCAGCACCAAGAGGGATTCCACAAATTGAAGTGGGATTCGATATTGATGCAAACGGAATCGTAAATGTATCTGCAAAAGATCTTGGAACTGGAAAGGAACAAAAGATTACAGTTACTGGTGGCTCAGGTTTAAGTAAAGAAGATATTGAAAACATGGTTAAAGCTGCAGAAGCAAACAAAGAAGCTGATTTAAAGAAAAAAGAAGCAATTGAAGTAAAAAACCAAGCTGACACAGTAATCTTCCAAACAGAAAAAATGCTTGAAGAACACAAAGATAAGATTGATCAAGAAACAAAAGATAAAATAATTCCAGAGATTGAAAAATTAAAAGAAGAATTAAAGAAAGATGACACAGAAAGTATAAAAAGACAACTTGATAATCTAAACAAAGTAGCTATGGAAATTGGTCAAAAAATGTACCAACAACAAGCTCAAGCAAAAGAAGAACCTAAAGAAGATAAGGTTGTAGATGCAGAGTTCGAAAAAGAAAAATAAATTTTTTTTATTTTAATATGATTGATTATAAAATACCAAGGAAAATTGAACGATTAGAAGATATAATAGATTTGAAACCAATTAAACCATTATATCAATCAGCAAGTTATATGGGTGGTGCAGATCAATCATATGCAAGTTCAATGACAAACTTAATGTCAAATCTAAAAAGAGATTCATACCATGTCTAAGGATTACTATGAAATATTAGGAGTTAAAAAGGGTTGTTCTAAAGAAGAAATCAAATCTGCTTACAAAAAATTAGCCAAACAATACCATCCTGATCTAAACAAAGATAATCCAAACGCAGAAAAAATGTTTAAAGAAGTTAGTGAAGCTTATTCTGCATTAAGTGATGATAATAAAAGAAATAATTATGATAGATTTGGAAATACTGGTGAACAATTCACTGGATTTAATCAAGGACAAGGATTTGAAAACTTTGATTTTGGAGATATATTTGAATCATTCTTCAGCTTTGGTGGAAGAAAACAAAGAAGAAGAGGAGCTAATCTAAAAACAGAAATAGAATTAACATTCAAAGAAGCTGTTTTCGGAACAACAAAAGAAATCAAAATAACAAAATATGAAAATTGTGATGAGTGTAATGGTAAAGGGGGAAAAGGAACAATAAAATGCCCAGATTGTGGTGGCTCAGGTAGAGTTTCTAAATCATATAGAACTCCATTTGGAACATTTGCTCAAACATCTACATGCCAAAAATGTGAAGGCCAAGGTGAAACAGTAAAAGATACTTGTAAAAAATGTAATGGTGCTGGAAAAGAAAAAATTACAAAAAATGTAAAGATAAAAGTTCCAGCTGGTGTTGATGATGGAAACACATTAAGAATCTCTGGTGAAGGTGAACCAGGAGAAATAGGTCATGGAGATTTATTTGTAGAAATATTTGTAACACCAGATGAGCTATTTGAAAGACAAGGTTCAGATATATTCTTAGAACTTCCAATAACTTTCTCTCAAGCAGCATTAGGTGATGAAGTCAAAGTCCCTACAATTAGAGATAAAGTAAAAATGAAAATCCCTCCAGGAACTCAATCTGGAACAATTATGAGATTAAGAGGAGAGGGTGTAGAAGATGTTCACGGAAATACAGGAGACCAACATATTAGAATACAAGTTGTAACTCCTAAAAAAGTAAATAAAAATCAAAAAGATTTATTTAAAAGATTAGCTAAAGAGAATAAAGAAGAGTTGAAAATTAAAAAAGGTTTCTTTGAAAGATTAAAAGATAGTTTTGAATAAAAAAAAGAAAAAAAATCAGTTTCTAGCTAAGCTAAAAACAGATTTCAAAGCTACAACAATAGTTGCAGGCACGAACAACATCAAGATGTTATTCAAAATTCCTTGTAGGTATGTAATTGTTGACAAAACATCAGCTCCAAATGCAGAGACAATAACTAATACAGCACCAGCCATTAAGAATGGTGTCACCTCTGATTCTGTGATGTTCAATAAACCAACAACTAAACCAATTATTACTAGAGTCCAAGGAAGCCATGTTCCGTATGTAACGAAAGCGAAGACAATTGCTAATATCAAACCAATTAGAAATGCCCAAGCTCCAAGTTTTCCAGTACTAAATTTTGCTTTTTTTGCCATCTATTTCACCTCCTTTTACGTAAAAGAATTATATATGTTCAAAGCTCTATTATTTAAAAGCTTTTTGGATAGCAAAAGTTTTATAAACCAACTAAAATCCAATTCTATTGTGATGAACAATGATCAGACAACCACTAGTTGTAGTAATGGGAAATGTAGATGCTGGAAAAACCCAACTATTAGATACAATTAGAAAGACTGCTGTCATTAAGTCAGAAGCTGGAAAAATCACACAAATGATATCCAGTTCAATGATTTCTCTTAATACAATAGAAAAAATCTGTGGAGACTTACTAAAAGGAAAGGGGATTTCTATTCCTGGAATAGTATTCATTGACACACCTGGTCACGCAGCATTCTCAAACATGAGAAAAAGAGGTGGAAATCTAGCAGACATCGCAATTCTAGTAATAAATATCAATGAGGGTATAAAACCTCAAACAATAGAATGTTTAGAAATTCTAAAAAAATACAAAACACCTTTTGTTATAGCATTAAACAAAATAGATCTAAGTTCAGGATGGAAAAAACAACCAGGGCACATTTTACAAGAAATACAAGCACAATCAGTTGCAATACAACAAGATATTGAAAAGAAATTATATGAAATTGTAGGAAAAATATTCGAACAAGGGTTTGAAGCTGAACGTTTTGATCGTGTACAAGATTATACCAAAACAATTGCTATGATCCCCTGTTCTGCAAAAACAGGAGAAGGTATTCCAACTTTACTAATGGTTCTTATGGGATTAGCACAAAAATTCTTAGAAGAAGATCTAGAAACAGAAGAAGACTTACTAGGAAAAGGAACTGTTCTTGAAGTTAAAGAAGAAAAAGGAATAGGATCAACAATGGACATAATCCTATATGAAGGAACAATAAAAGTTAATGATCAAATTGTTGTTGGAGCATTACACGAACCAATTGTAACAAAAATTAAAAGCATATTCTTACCTGATGAAAAAGGAAAATACAAAACAGTTAAAGAAGTAAAAGCAGCAGCTGGAATAAAAATATCAGCTCCAGGATTAAAAGATGCTGTTGCTGGTATGCCAATAGAAGTAACTGATGATGTAGAAGAAACAAAAGAAAAGATTATAGAAGAAATTGGTGAAGTTGTAATTGAAACAGATAACGAAGGTATTGTAATAAAAGCAGATTCTCTAGGCTCTCTAGAAGCAGTTATTGGAATGTTAAAAGATAGAAATATTGCAATCAAAAAAGCATCCGTTGGCAACGTGACAAAAAAAGACATAGCAGATGCAACATCTTCAGAAGATGAGTTAGAACGTGTAATCCTTTGTTTCAATGTTACTGGAGAATCTGATGAAGTAAAAATAATCCAACATAATATAATCTACCAATTAATAGAAGATCTAGAAAAATACAGAGAAGAAAAAAGAAAAGAAATAGAAGCAAGAGAATTAGAAGGAATAACAAAACCAGCTAAAATAAAAATTCTAAAAGGTTGTATCTTCAGACAATCAAATCCTTGTGTTGTTGGAGTAGAAGTTTTACTTGGAACATTAACTCCAAATACAGATCTAATAAAAACAGATGGTTCAAGAGCTGGGCACATTAAAACAGTTCAGTTAGAAAAAGAATCAATAAAAGAAGCTGAAAAAGGAAAAGAAGTAGCAATATCCCTTCCAGAAATAACTGGAGGCAGACAAATAAAAGAAGAAGATATCCTACTAGTTGACATAAAAGAACAAGAATTCAAAAAATTAAAATCATTAAAAAAATACCTTTCACAAGATGAAATAGCAGTTCTAAAAGAAATAGCTGAAATCAAGAGAAAGGAAAAGTCTACTTGGGGAGTTTAGTGTCACTCCTCCCCCTAGTGAAAACATATACAAAAACTTTATAAATAAAACAAATTCTTGTATGATTATGGCAGATTTTAGGTTCGTTATCAACGATGTAAAAACAGGGAAATCCTTCCAAAAGGCCCTAAACACAGAAGAAGTAGTAGGGAAAAAATTAGGGGAAACTCTAAAAGGAGAATTTCTAGGACTTGAAGGATATGAACTAACCATTTCTGGTGGATCTGATTCAACTGGATTCCCATTAAGAAAAGATATTGAAGGAACAGCAAGAAAAAAAGGCCTTTTTAGAAAAGGTGTAGGGATGAGAAAAGTAACAAGAAAGGGAATCAGAAGAAGAAAAACAGTTTGTGGAAATACAATAACAGAAAAAACAACTCAAATCAACCTAAAAGTAACCAAATTCGGAACTAAATCTTTAGATGAAATCTTTAAAAAAGAAGAACCTAAAGAAGATAAAAAAGAATAAGGTGGGGAAACCTTTGATATACAAAACAAAAAGCGTTCTAATCGGAAGAAAGAAAAGACAAGATAAAGAGGACTTTAATCATAGACCTTGTTATATCAGTCTTTTCGACAAGAACAACCCACATTTGTGCAAAGATGGACCTAAACAAACCATTGAATTTGATAAAAAACATAAAGTGGTTATTGAAGGACTAAATATACACTATTTACTTCCAGGAAATGATCTAGTAATAAATGATTTGAAAGAACTAGAAGTAAATGAAGAAGGTGAAATTGTTAAAGTAACCGGAAAGCATGAATAAATAAATTAAGGGTTGACATTTCTATAGGGGAGTTTATGCTCTTCGTATTAAGTAACATTTATAAATACTCCAAAATTCTACCAAGATATGCCAAAGAAAGTATTACAACCAGAGATAAACATAGGTTTAGTTGGCCATGTTGATCATGGTAAAACCACACTAGTCAGTAGACTTTCTGGAAAATGGACAGATACTCATTCTGAAGAGAAAAAGAAGGGTATCACAATAAGATTAGGGTATGCAAATTCAACATTCTACAAGTGTAAGAAATGTGAATCTCCTGCATGCTATTCTGTCAATGAAAAATGTCCTAATTGTAAAGCAAAGTGTGAACCAATAAGAACTGTATCCTTTGTAGATGCACCTGGTCATGAAACACTAATGGCTACGATGCTTTCTGGCTCTGCAATAATGGACGCTGCTTTATTACTAATTTCAGCAGATGAAAAATGTCCACAACCCCAAACCAAAGAACATCTTATGGCTCTTGATATTTGTGGGATAAAAAATATAATTATTGTTCAAAATAAAATAGATCTTGTATCTGAAATAGATGGTAAAAAGAATTACAATTCAATAAAAGAATTTGTAAAGGGAAGCATTGCAGAAAACGCACCAATAATCCCAATTTCAGCACAACAAAATGTAAACATTGATCTATTAGTACAAACAATTGAAGAAACATTCAAAACCCCAAAAAGAGATTTAAAAAAATCACCAAAAATGTTTGTAGCAAGATCCTTTGATATTAACAAACCAGGTGTTGAAATTAAAAATGTAGTTGGTGGAGTTCTTGGTGGAGCATTAGTTGAAGGAAAAATAAAAATTGGAGATACAATAGAAATAAAACCCGGAATGAAAATAGAAAAAGAAGGAAAAACAAGATGGGATCCAATCAAAACTGAGATTGTTGGAATAAATAGTGGAAATGAAAAGTTAAAAGATGCAATTCCAGGAGGAAGCATTGCAATATTAACAAAACTTGATCCTTCATACGTAAAATCAGATAAACTTTCTGGAAATATTATCGGCTTTCCAGGAAAATTACCAGATTCTCATATTCAATTAGAATTAACTCCTAACCTATTAAAAAGGGTTGTAGGAACAGAAGATGAATTAAATGTAGATCCAATAAAAAAAGGTGAAGTTCTAATGCTTACAGTAAATGCATCAGCTACAGCAGGAGTTGTAACTGAAATTTCTAAAAATGCATTTAAAATTAATTTAAAATTACCAGTATGTGCAGATAAAAATGATAAGTTTACAATTTCTAGAAGAGTTGGTCACAGATTTAGATTAATTGGTTTTGCAACTATAAAATAAAATTACTGAATACCATAAGGATTTCCATTCTTCCTTAAACTTTCAATAACTTTCTTATTGCCAGCAGTCTCAACTCCTTTTTCAACCAACTGTTCTCTCCATTCTAATAATTTCAAATCAACTTCATAAGGACAAACTCTAGTACAATTACCACACAAAGAACATAAATAAAATATTTTATCAAGTTGCTCCAACTTTTGCAAAATAGCAAATCCTCTAGGAGAAACACTCTCCCTTCTTAAAACTTTAAAAACAGGACAATCTTCCTTACATAAACCACATTCATTACACTTAGGCATAAACTTTCCCCCTATTCATTAAATTTTTAGGATCTAATTGTTGATTCTTTAATTTCATCTTATCAATATCATAAGGTAACATTTTATCTCTTCTTTTCAACCCATAACCAAACTCTCCAGATACTCTCCCTTGATAAAATTCTAATTTATCATGCATTTCCTCATCAACTTTTGAAAATTCTTTAAAACAAGGATGTAATACATTAACACTTAAATGACCAAAACAAGGAATTTCATTCTTAGACAACCAATACAAGAAATTAGCTAGTTTCTCATCAGGTATATATGGGTCTTCAATCTTAGTATACCTTGCTTTATGTAAAATATACCTAATCTTCTCTTTCAAATCTAATACCTCTTTAACATCTCTAATATTTCCAGAATTATCATTATACTCAACTAGGATATGAAAATTATGATCCAACCCAGCCAACACAGAAGCTCTTTCATCAAAATACTCAATAGCCAAAACATTATCATCCTTTTTCAATCTTAAAGCCTTATCAACCAAAGCAGAAATTGTATTGAATTGAAACATAGAAGCACTATGACAAAACTCTCTAGGAACCAATCTCAACTTTGCAGCAACTATAATCCCTGATGTACCCTCAAAACCAATAAAATTTTTTATTGTTGAGCTATTCATCTTCAAATATCTTCCAGCACCATCAATAACTTCCAAAGCTAAAACATAATCTCCCATCTTTCCAAAATAAGAATGCAAACCATGAGCATTAGAAGCAATCATTCCTCCAATTGTACAAACTCTGTGAGTATAAGGAATAACCGGAACCATCCTATCTCTCAATTTACTATTCAATTCATCTAAAACAACTCCTGCTTGAACAACAACATAATCTTTTCCTATCTCTAAAATTTGATTCATTTTAGACATATCAACAACCAGAGCATTATTTGGAATGCACTGCCCTTGAGTAGAAGTACCAGCCCCTCTTGGAACTAGAATAGTATCATTTCTTCTAGCATAATTAAACAATTTATGTAACTCTTCAGCATTCTTAGGCCATACAACTCCTAAAGCTTTTCCACCTTTAATATCAGAAGCATCTCTAGAGTAAATAATTTTCTCTACATCATTATCAGACATACTTGCAGCATTAAATATATCTTTTAAGTTCATACCAACACCTCTGAAAGTTCTATAACATCAATATCTGTATTATCTTTTAAATGGGCATAACAATTAGGACAGGTTGTAATCAATTTATTTGTTTTAACATTATCCAAAATAGTTTTAGCCATACTCTCTGCAACTTTGGGAGAATTTTCTTTCAAAGGAAATCCACAACACATACTATTCTCTCTATTCCTTTCCAACTCCACCAACTCAAAACCAACTTTTTTTAATATCTCTCTTGGAGCATTATACAACATTTCATCACCTAAAAAATTACAGGGATCAAAAAATGTAATCTTTTCAGAACTATAATGCTTCTTAATTTTCTCAATATTTTCTAAAAATACCTCTAAAATATACTTAACCTCAACATTATAATGTTTCTTAAACATATAATAACAAGTAGGACAAGATGTAATTATTGTTTTAATCTTCTGATTTTTAAACATATCATTATTCTTTTTTACCAGCCTATTAAAATCCTCTCTATAGCCCAAATGTAATGCAGGTAAACCACAACAAACTTCAATTTCTGGCAATTTAATATATTCAATATCAAAAGAAGTTAACAGATGTTCATGCCTCCTTTGGATATCCCTATTAACAAACTTACTAGAACAACCTGGATAATACAGGGTCTTACCAAACAATTTCCCAAATAAGGCCATTTTCTTAACAATCCATATTAGATTTATAAGCTTTTATAGTGCAAAAATTGCCTTTAAAAGAAGTTATATTCTACGATACAAATATTTAAATAAGCCAATTATCACACCCAATAATACATTTGGGAGGTCACTAAAATGGAGGATAATAAGCCAAAAGAAGATTTAATGGCTGAACATAGAGAAAGTGTTCAAAGAAACAGAACAAAAAGAGCTACGTTCTGGAAAGTTTCAACAGTTATATTACTAATATTATTAGTTCTTGTTGTTTATACCAAGGGAATTCCAACAGGATTCTCAGTTGCACAAGATGATGCTGCAGTTGAAAAAGCATTAGCTTTTATCAATGAAAACCTTTTAATGGGTATTGCAACAGCACAGGTTACTGAAGTAAGTGTAGAAAGAGGTATGTATAAACTAGACTTAAGTGTTACAGGAGATTCTGGCGTATCTCAAGAATTCACATCTTATGTAACAAAAGATGGAGATCTATTATTTCCTTCAGTAATCGACATGACTGAATTTGAATATGTTGTAGAAGAAGAGCAAACAGAAGAAGAAACCACAATGGTAGACTTCCCAGAAGATCCATCAACAAGAGATGAAGCAAAAGTTACAATTGTAGAATTTTCAGATTTCGAATGTCCATTCTGTTCAAAAGCTTATGAAACAGTTAAAGAAGTTGAAGATTTATATGGTGAAGATATTAAAATAGTTTTCAAAAACTTCCCACTAGGATTCCATGAAAACGCACAAAAAGCAGCAGAAGCAGGTGAATGTGCAAATGATCAAGGAAAGTTCTGGGAAATGCATGATAAAATGTTTGAAAACCAAGAAGCAATAACAGTAGAAGATCTAAAAGCATATGCAGAAGAATTAGAACTTGACACAGAAACATTCAACACCTGTTTAGACTCTGGTGAAAAAGCAGAAGAAGTTGCAAAAGATGTTGCAGAGGGTACAGAATTAGGTGTCTCAGGAACTCCAGCATTTTTCATTAACGGAAAATCATTAGTTGGAGCTCAACCATTAGAATCATTCCAAGCAATAATTGATGTAGAATTAGCAGAACCAGAAGAAGTTATTGAGGAGGTACCTGAAGTTATTGAAGAAGTACCTGAAGTAACTGCATGTGAACAACTTTGTATTGAGGAAGGATTCACAACTGGAATCTGTAGAGAACCTGGAGATGACTTCTGTCAAGAAGGTGAAGAGCTTAAAGGAACATTTAATGATTGTGGAGAAGGTTCCTTAGAAAGGTGTTGTTGTATTACTGAGGAATAACCTCAATTTTTCTTTTTTTAATATTTTATTCTACAAGACTCCCAATAGAAACCCTTTTTACATCTTTTATTCTTTTTATTCTTTCAATTATATCTTGTAAATTGTCTAAAGAACCTATCTCAATAACAAAAGTAGCTTGAATATCTTCATCACCAACAGATTTAACTCTAGTATTTTTAACTTGAATATTTTGAGAAACTAAAGTATTCAAAATTTCAGCAAAAATGCCTAATCTATTCTTTGTCATAACCTTTAAATCTACTTTAGAACCAACAGCATCCAACCATTTAACATTAACCATTCTTTTTCTACTAGAACTCTTCTTTGCTTTTTCACCTAATGGACAATCAGCCCTATGTACCAAAACCTTATCTGTTCTTGTAGCAAAACCAATAATATCTTCTCCAGGAAGAGGATGGCAACATTTTGATAATTTAATTTTTGGTCTAGTCATATTATCAACATCAATAATCCACTCTTCCAACTCCTTTTCAACCTCTTGAGAAATATCAAATCTTTTTATTGGTATCTTTTGTGTTGTGCTAATATATTTTTTTATCTTAGTTCTTGCCTTTGATGTTTTAGCAAATTTCAACCAATCTCTAGAAGGATGCTGGGATTTAGAAGTAATAACCTCAACTTGATCTCCATTTTTAATTAAAGTTCTTAAAGGAACAAAAAGCCCATTAATTTTTGCAGCAATGCTCTTATCGCCCAAATCTGAATGTACATTATAAGCAAAATCAATAACACTTGCCCCTCTAGGCAGTTGAATAACTTTACCTCTCGGAGTAAAAGCAAAAATCTCATCTTCAAAAAAATCAATATTCAACATTTCCATAAATTCTTTAGCATCTTTAGATTCTTTTTGCCATTCAAGAATCTCTTTCATCCAAGTCATCTTTTTATCAAACTCTTTATCACCATAAACTCCTTTATATCGCCAATGAGCAGCAATTCCATCCTCTGCAATTCTATGCATATCCCTAGTTCTTATTTGAAACTCTACTGGTTTTCCTCCAACACCAATAACAACAGTATGTAAAGATTGATACATATTTCTTTTAGGAGTTGCAATATAATCATCAAACTCTTTAGGAATAGGAGTCCACAAATTATGAATAATCCCAACAACCTCATAACAATCTTTCACATTCTCAGTAATAATTCTTAAGGCAGTCAAATCATAAATTTCAGATAAACTCTTTCCTTTATCTAACATTTTTTTATAAATACTATAGTAATGTTTTGTCCTTCCAACTAAACTAGCTTTAATTTTATTATTTTTTAATTCTCTTTCAACAATCTTCTTGACTTCAGTAATCTGTTTTCTTCTTTCATCTCTAGTCAACCTCATATTCTTTTCAATATCTTTGTAAATCTCAGGCTCTAAAACTTTAAATGCTAAATCTTCTAATTCAGCTTTAATACTATTAATTCCTAATCTAAAAGCAATTGGAGCATAAATCTGTAAAGCATCATTTGCAATTCTTCTTCTTTTTTCCTCTCTAAATGGAGAAATAGTTCTCATATTATGCAATCTATCAGCCAATTTAATCAAAATAACCCTAATATCCTTTGCCGAAGCAAGCATAACCTTCCTAATAGTTTCAGAATGATATTCTTCATGAGAAATCTCTTTAATTTTCTTAATCTTTGTAACACCTTCGACTAAACTAGCAATATCCTCTCCAAATTTATTTTTTAAATCATCTAGAGTTATATCAGTATCCTCAACAGTATCATGCAATAAAGCAGCAATTAAAGTTGTAATATCCATCTTATGCTCAGCCAAAATATAAGCCACATGTAATGGATGCTGAATATATCTCTCTCCAGAAGCTCTTTTTTGCCCCTTGTGATGAACATTAGCTATATCATAAGCTTTTTCTAGCATAGTCAAATCTACATTGGGCTCATAAGTCTTTATTTTCTTTACAAGGGTAGCAAACTGCATATTTTATAGAATAATATAAAAGGGATTTATATAAGTTTTGGGAGTTATTTATGCTCCAATTCTGATATTAAAGAATCAAAAACATCATACACAGCATCATAAAATTCAATAACTTGATTTTTAAATGTATTAACTTGCCCAAGGGGATCTTTTAATTGTTTAAAATTGGGTTGATCATCTAAACTTTTTCTAGCATCAAGACTGTTCACAGTAAATAAATCCATAGTTTTTATTCTAATTTTAGTATCAACTTTTGCATATTTAGCTGATGCTTCAGTAATCTTAGCTTCAATCATACTTTTAAAATCAAAATCTCTTTGCCCAAAAATGGACTCAACAGTATGAAACATATTAATATATTCTCTAAATCCACTAAATATATCACCTAGTTTATAAGTTAAAATTATTTTTCTTACAAGAAAATCATAATTTCTCTTTTGTAAAGAAATTTTATCTTTTTTTGCCTTATTTTTAAGTCTGTTCAACTCCTTAATATCAAAAAAAACTAGGTTATCTTTTTTTTTAACCCTAAGATTAACAGTTTTAGAAACTGTTTTATATACACCAGAAGTATCCTCAAAATCAAATTTCAAAACTTTCATTCCAGGAGCAACTCCTCCATTTATCCTCAAATCAAAACCAAAGATTCCTCCAGGAGTAACACCAAATGACTGTACTCCTAGATTAATAGCTCCTAAATTGGCAGTTATCTTTATATTTGACACAGGATTAGAAGTTATTTTATCTTTTACAGTCCCATTAATATTTAAAGTATCACCTCCCTCAACATCACCATTCCTAGGAATATTAAGAACAATATCCATATCTTTTTGTCCCTTCGCCGCAACTCTTATAGTATCACCTATAGATTCAATACCATATTCTCCTTTCGGGTCTACAACTACAATACTAATTCTATGATTCCCTGTTGCTGCACTATTATCAATAAATATTTTATTTAAAAGTACTTCACCTTTTCTATTAGTTTTATCTGTTTGTACTATTCCCAAACTTGCAATATCAAATGAAACATTAATTCCCTCTAAAGGTGCTTTTGAAACACTATCAACAACTTTCATTTTAAAATCAAATTTATCTCCTTGATTAATAATAGTAGGATAAGTTGGGCTAATATTCATTTTTTTAGGAGGAACATCTTTTATCTTCAAACTTCCAACATCACTCCATACTTTTTCTCTTCCATATGAATCTTTATGCATAACAGAAAAACCAATAATATCCATCTCACCAGGACTGCCTTTTGTTATTCTTTTAGAAACAATAGCAACACCTTTTCCATTAGTAAACCCTTTAATGTAACCTAAATTAAATTTACTCAAATCAACACCAACTTTAGCACCATTAAGAAGCACACCAGAATTATTCTTAACAGTAAAAGTAAACTCTGCAAAATCATTAAATTCTACTTCGTCATCATAATCAACATTAACATTCAAATCTTCTACAGGTGGTAAATCTTTTATTTTTAATTTTAATATACCGGATAAAGGAATAAATCTTGGGTATAAACTATTAATATCTTCAAAACTAACTGCAATCTCAAACTCTTCTCCAGGTCTTATTGTAGGACCTTCAATCTTTCTCCGAAAACCAACTACCCCTTTTTTAGTAATCCCTTCTAAATTTTTCAATCCCAACCGACTCATATCTAAAACAATATTAACATCATCCATAAACTGTCTTGTTCTTTTATTTCTAACTTCAAATCTAAACCTAGCAAAATCTCCAACACCAACTTCAGTATCTACAACTTGAGAAATGTCAAGTTCATCAATAATTGCATTAACATTAAAACTACAACCTGTATCTTCACTTAAGGTAAATTCAGAAGCATCAACAGAAGCATCAACATCATATTTTCCAGCTTTCAAAGGTTTGAATGTAAAATCTGCCTGACCTTTGCTTAAACTTTTTGTCAAACTCTTAACTACACTCCCATCTTCATGGGTTATCTCAAAATTAACTTTTGTTCCATTAGGGATTGGAAACCTAGTTCCAGTACTATCATCAAAAACACCACCAAAATTGATTTTTGTTTCTTCTTCAACATTTAAATCATTTGGAATAGCTTCAACTACTACTAAGGGTTTTACCAAATCTACAGCAATATCATATTCATAAGTTCCAGAATAATTTCCCAATTCAGAATGAACAATATCCAATCTAAAAATTAATTTATTTTTTCCATTTGGAGCACTATAAGAAAATTTAAATCTACCATTTTTATTAGTAACTCCTGAAACAACATTTGAAGGAGTAGGAGAGTTAAAAAAACCAACACCATTCATCAACCTAACTCTTAAATCAGCATTTTCAACATTTCTTAACAATCTTCTTTTAACAAATACTTCAAAATCAGTTCTTCTTCCATCTGGAATTGAAGCTCCATTTTTAGGCTTAACTTTAACCTTTAACTCACCTCTACCAGCCCAACCTTTCCCTTTTCCCCATAACCAAGGAAATATCTTAATTGCCTTGTAAGCCTTGTAGATCTTCCAAGCTTTAAATTTAAACAACATATAAAGAACCAAAAGCCCTAAAACAATCCAACCAACCCACCTAGCAATACTTAGTAAAGTACCTCCTAATCCACCTAAAATACCAGTCAACCAACCCAAGCCACCAATACCTCCACTAAAAAGCGAAAATCCAATAATTATCAAAAGAAGTATTCCAAGACCTATAAAAGTTTTCTTCCAATCCCAACTTGCACTAGTACCATCTGCATTTTTTCCTTTCCAAATCCAACCAAATAAACTTACAATTCCAAAAATAGCAACCCCAACCAATACCATAAACAATAAAGGAGACAACCCATAAAACAAACCATAATAAATATCAGCAAATAACTCATCCAAAGCCAAACCAATAAAAGGCACTCCACCAATTGAATAGCTAAATCCAGGTAATCCAGCCAATACCAAATACAACAAACCAGTCATAACAACAGCAAAAATCATTCTTCCCCAACTAAAAGTCTCTTCATCAGCACTTTTGATAAAAAACTTACCAACAGTATAAAATATTACAAAAGGACCAAATAATATCAACAAACCTCTAAAAGCATTCAACATTCCAGCTGGTGTAAACCTCATAATAATCAAAGAAATTGCCAATGCAAAAATCATAGCATACCTTTTTTCACTAGGCTCTTTAAACACTTGTTTCTGAGTTAAAGTAAAAAATACAACAAATACAATAGCAAAATACAAGGCTCTAAGTAAAAACTCCTCTGAAATATTAGTACCAAAAAGAGCATCTCCAATTGAATTAACAGCAGTTACAGAAGGAATCATTAACATAGCTACAACTAACCACAAACCTCTTTTCATATAAGTTTTTATACTTATTATATATATAAATGTTTTGCAAACATATTTAAAACAAAACTATATTCTCCAAAATAATGAAAGCATTACTCTTACTAAGCGATGGCATTGATAGCCCTGTAGCCGGATTTTTAATGAAAGAAAAAGGTATTGAACTAGTTGCTCTACACTTCTCACATAATGAAATAAACACAAAGAAAGCAAAACAACTAGCAAGTAAACTAAATATAAAAATATACATTATTCCTTACAATGAAACACAAAAACAATTTCAAAAATTAAACAAAAATTACCAATGTATCTTTTGTAAAAGATTTATGGTAAAAATAGCAGAACAAATTGCAAAAAAAGAAAACTGCAAATATATTATAACAGGAGACAACCTTGGACAAGTAGCCTCACAAACTTTAGAAAACATGTACATTATAGACACTGCAACAGATTTACCAATACTTCGTCCATTACTAACAAAAGATAAACAAGAAACAATGGATATAGCTAGAAAAATAAACACTTATGATCTTTCAATACAAAAAGCACCTTCTTGTCCATTTGTACCAAAAGAACCAATTACAAAAGCAAAATTAAAAATAATAAAAATTGAAGAAAACAAACTAAACAGGGATATAATTGAAAAAGCCTTATTGGATAAGGTTGTATTTTCTTAATATACGTGCTGCATCATCAAAAACATCTCTAGGTTTAAAAAACCATAAACTATCAAAATACAAACTATTCCAATTATCAAAATCTTCTTTAAAAGAATCATTTGTTCTATAATGTATACTACCTTTTACATAACTAACAAAACAATCATACACAGGTTTAACATTCTTATCAGTCCATACATCTTTTGATTCCAATCCTCCAGATGGAATTTTAAGATTGTAAGCCTTACTTCCAATATATGTCAAATCCTCAATAAATGCTTTTTTTAATTTTAAACTAATTATTTCTTCCATAATTAAGAATATGAGAAATCAATTAAAAAAGAGGACTAATAAAAATCCGGAAATATTTCGATTCTATTTCTTCTTCCGTTCATAATCCTTGATAGCATCCTTTAATGCAGTCGCTCCTAAAATAGAACAATGATGTTTTATTGCAGGTAAACCACCAAGATAATCAGCAATATCTTTATCCTCTATCTTCTCTGCTTGTTTCAATGTCTTACCTTTAGCCAATTCACAAAGAGCATCACTTGCAGCAATAGCAGCAACACATCCAAATGTTTGAAATTTTATATCAGTAATAACATCTTTTTTGACTTTGATATAAACATGCATTAAATCTCCACAAGTTGGATTTCCAACCTTACCAATGCCATCTGCATTCTTTATTTCACCCATATGTTTAGGATCTTTAAAATGTTTTAATACTTTGTTTGAGTACATTTTATTGTTTTGAAAACCTCCCTCTATATTTACCTTTTCCACCTCTTACAAAAATTAATTGCCCAATCTTCAAACCAGGTTTTAAAGTAAGTGGATTATTTGAATTATTTTTAATTTCAAATACCTGCCTATTATTTGAGCCAGGATTAATAAGCATGGCAGTACTATGGACACTTAAACCAAATCTTGCAAATCTTGATCTACCTGATAAAAAACCACAAACATCTTCTGGTAATTTTATTCTCTCTTTAGTCCTACCCAACACAAACTCTCCAGGAAGCAAAGTAATCTCTTTCATTCTCTTCTTAATAGTATATTTGTTAAAATCACTCTCTTCTTTTAATTTAATATCCTTAGGTTTAAAAAACCAAAAAACATCATCTAAAGTTAAATCATAAGAAGCATCTCCTAAATTACCTTTAGAAAAAGGTTTTATAGAAACCTCTTTCAATATCTCATTTTTTGACAATATCATTTTCCTAATGGACTAATCCTCCTCAATTTTTTAACAAGCTCTTTCAAAGTTTTAATAGTATAATCAATCTCTTTCTCAGTTGTATACTTACTCAAAGTAAACCTAATAGAACCATGAGCCTCTTCATGAGACAATCCTAAGGCTAACAAAACATGAGAAGGTTCTAAACTTTTAGAACTACAAGCACTTCCAGTTGAAACATAAATCCCATTCATATCCAAATGCATTAACAATCCTTCCCCTTCAATAAACTTAAAACTAATATTAGCATTATTACACAATCTACTATCTCTTGAACCATTCAAAAAAGTATCAGGAATTTCTTTTAAAATTCCATCAATCAGTCTATCTCTCAATTTCTTTATCTTTGCAACTGGCTGTTTCTCCTTACAAGCCATTCCAAAACCATAAATCCCAGGCAAGTTCTCAGTACCAGCCCTCAAATTCCTCTCTTGATGCCCACCAAACAACATCTTCCTAACCTTAACACCTTTCTTAATAAACAAAGCACCAACTCCTTTTGGACCATGAATTTTATGAGAACTAACAGCTAGAGAAGTAATCTTCATTTTCACAACATCAATATCAACCTTTGTAAATGACTGAACAGCATCAACGTGAAAATTTATCTTATTCTTAGCACAAATCTTTCCAACCTCTTCAACAGGCTGTAAAGTACCAATCTCATTATTTGCATGCATCATAACAATTAATCCAGTTTCTGGATTAATCTCTTTAACAATACTTTCAACCTCAACTATTCCCTTTGCATTTGGTTGAACAAAAGTTATACTATACCCTTCTCTAGCTAAATGTTTGCAAGTCTCTCTAACAGAAGGATGTTCAATAGCAGTAATAATAATATGTTTTTTATCTTCAGAAATTAAAGAGAAGATAGCCAAATTATTTGATTCCGTTCCTCCTGATGTAAATAACACTTCCTCAGGTAGAGCATTAATACGTTTTGCAATATTATTTCTAGACTGTTCTAACAGCTTTTTAGATTCTTCCCCCATTGCATGTATAGAAGAAGGATTTCCATACTTACTAATCATTATCTTCTTCATCTCAGAAACAATTTTACTATCCACCATAGTGGTTGCCCCATTATCTAGATATACTTTCATTTTATAAAAATCTCCGATTTTTTTAAATTAAAATTATTAATTTTCATTTTTTACAAATATTACAAGTACCTCTATTTTTTTCCAAGCCTTTATGAATTTTACATAAACATGTTTTTCTAACATAAGCGGTCAATCTAAACAATTCTTTACCAGCAATTGTTTTTGAATTGGAAACTTTAATTTTCTTAGCAGAACTCTTGATTTGCTTCAAAGCATTCTCACTAAACTTAACATCATTCCCTCTCTTCCCTTTCAAATATTGAGAAACTGCAGGTTCAGTCAATTGCAATTTTTTAGCAATTTCCTTTTGAGATAAACCTAACTCTAAAAGAGACTTAGCTAACCCTTTCCTTAAAGCAGGAATAACATACCATACTTCAACTTCTTGAGGTAATTCCATAATTAACAATAGTTAATTTTTATTATTTATAAGCTTTATGGAAATATATTAATTTTTCAACTTAGGCAAATCTTTCTTAAAAGTAGGTAAGTTTTCAGCAATTTTGGCCTCTGGAAAGGCCAATTTAAGCAACCATTCCATCCAAAAAGATTAAAAGCTATATATTATTTTCTATTTTAATGTATAATGAAATAGCAAAAGGTTACAACAACTTATACAAAGAAGAACAATTAAAGAAACTAAATATAATAAAGCAATATTTCCATCCAAAACCAATTCTACTAGATCTAGGTTGTGGAACAGGTATTGCAATGGAATTCTTTAATATAGAATCAATAGGCCTAGACCCATCAACAGAACTATTAAAACAAGCAAAAGGAAAAGTCATCTGTGGAAAGGCTGAAAATATACCCTTTAAAGATAATTATTTCAATTCTTTAATATGTTTGACAGCAATCCACCATTGTAACTTAAACAAAGCCATAAACGAAATAAAACGTGTCTGTAAAGGCAGTATCTGCATAACAGTATTGAAAAAAGCAAAGAAATCAAAAGAAATAACAAATAAACTAATTAAAGAATTAAATTTAAAATTAATAGAAGAAGAAAAAGATTATATTTTAATCAAATAACTTTCCAAAGAAATTCTCTTGTTTTGCTTCTTGTTTAGGAGCCTCTCTAGGATTCTTTCCCATAACAGTAGCCAAACTTCCACCACCTCTCATCCTATCTCTATTCTTAAGTTCCTCATCTCTCCTAAACTTCTCTTCAGTCTCTTTAATATCTTTAACAACTCTTTTTTTAAAATCAGCTAAACCTTCCTCTTTACCAAAAGTCAATGAAGGTTTTTGTTGTAATTTCTTTTTCTTTATAATCATAGGAGCTTCAGCAGGTCTCTTACCAAACCTTCTTTCCTCTGTTGGTTTCTTACCAGCTTTAACTCTACCATAAACCATATATGATAAACCACCAACAAAAATCAAAGCAAGTATAATATACATCCAAGTCATTTTATACCTTGAAGTTCCATTTAAAATTTCAACATCATCAACATTCAAAAGAGCATTTCCAGTAGGTAATTCAATTGAATAACTACCAGAAGGCAACTCATTAGCCAAATCAATCATTATTGTTTCATTAGGAGCAATACTCTTTGTCTTTTTAATATTATAATCATATCCAGCTCCTGAAATTGCCAAATTCAAATCATCTTTATATCTTACATTTCCTATATTCTTAATATAAAGAACTTCATTTTCAACCCACATAACTAAATCTTGAATAGTATTAACATTTATTTCATCTTCATCTCTAACATCTCCATTATATGAAACTATTTTCCAACTGCCAGGATTAGCAAATTCAGGAATTTCAAACAATAGTCTTTCAGAAGAACTTACCTCTTTCTGTGAAATCATAATTTCAGTAGAATCATAAATTTCTACAACAATATTTCCAGTCATTAAATCTCCAGCCTGATCATACATTAAAACCTCTAACTCTAATGAATCGCTAGGATTAAAAGAAGCATTTCCAAAATTATTCTTAAGAGATGTTACAACTGGAATAATCTCTACTACTGCAGTAGCTCTTCCTTTATTTCCATTTAAGTCTTCTACAAAAACCTCTAATGTATGTTCACCAGAAGTTAATGTTGATGAAATTTGTAAAGTTGTACTAAAAGCACCACCAATTAAACTTGTGCTTAATAATTCAGAATCATCAAAACTAAGTTCGACAGTCGCTTGCTCAACTGGATTTTGTTCAATATCCATAACAGTTCCAAAAACTTCTAATAAACCTCCAGGAAGAACAGAATCCTCTTCAGTATCTAAGAAAACAGAAATCTCATCTATAATCTGCACAGTTTCAACATTATCAAACCTTTGTTCATTACCATAACTATCTCTAACAATTATATTTATAGCATAATCAGCAGGATAACTATTTGAAGAATCATAAACATATGAAAGTGTTCCACCATAAACAGGAACTAAATCAATTAAATATTCAACTCCCTCTCTTTCAAAATAAATCTCAGCAGAACCAGTAACCTTTTCACCATTAATTTTTGTGATAACTCCATTCAATTGAAAAGAATCACCCATCTGTATTTTAGTTTTATCAACATCAAATAAACCAGTTAAATCTTTAGTAATAGTAAAAGAACTTGAACTATCTTCTTCCACAACCAAACCACCAACTAATAATGTTATTTTTAAGGAACAAGTTCCAGCCATGGAAGAAGTTGTAGTAACATCAGGAATGCCTAATTGAGAGAAAGTTTTCTGTTCGCCACCATTTAAACTAATAGGAATCAATTGTTTAGGAAAAGAAGCATTATTACATTCAACATTCATCTGCAAAAAACCAGTCAGGTCTTCTGCTTCAAAAACATAGCCAGAAACATCAATAGTATCTCCTATATTATACTTAGATTGTTCCGGACCAGTAATACTTACTGTTGCTGCGACTGTTGGTAATACTAGAATAATAAAAATTAACATTAAGATTCCTCTTTTCATTTTAGACATTCTCCCCTATATAGTTATTAACTATAATATCATTTATTTATTTATAAAGTTTACTGTAAACTTAACATTATAATAAAAAATTTTTAGAAATAAAAATTAAAGAAAAAAAAGGAAAAATTTACTTTCTCCAAACAAAGTACCAAAGTCCTGCTAGCACTCCACCAGTAACTAACAATCCAATCAATACCCAGTTCCATGCATTCATATACCAACCTTCTCCAGGAGTTCCTGCAAAGAAACCACCTTCATCTTCAACAACTTCAGCTGCTGGTAATTCCTCTTCTGGTATTGCCACTTCTTCTACTTCAGGTGTGGTATCTGCTGATGCTTCATACAAGTCGATTTGTATAGTTGCTTCACCATTTTCAATGTCTACACAAGAGATATATGCATCATATACACCATCTCCATTCAAGTCAACCTTTTTCTTCATTCCTTTTGTTATTGTCACTGTTGAATCTGCTTCATATAGATATACATCAACTGTAGTTGTACCAACACTATCCACTCTAATCTTGAAGTCTTCATCTCTCAACTCAAATGTTACTTTTTCACCTTCAGCAACACTCTGGCTGTAACCACCTGCATCAATTGTTCCACCATCGTGTGTAGTTGATGTTGTTGTAGTTGTTCCTGTTGCTACATTACTATCTCCAGTACCTGCTGCTGGATCTCTATATGTATCTAAATACCGTGTAACTGAATTTCCTATGTTTGAAGCATTGTCTTCACACTTAATATAGTATGAATAAGCATTGCTATTCAAAGGTAAACCTACTACACTTATATTATACTGTACATTCTGAGCAATAGATGTGTTAGTTGCATTGTGAACTCCATCAAGCCACAAACTACAATTTATAACCTGATTAACATCTGTAAAGTTATAATTAAAGGTTATAACCCCATCATATTCTTCTGTACTTGATGCCGTAGGGCTTACAATATTAACAACTGGAGCTGTAGTGTCTATCACCATATAGGAAAGAAGATATCCATTTCTAAGTGCTAATTCTTTAGTTTTATTTGTATTTCCAGCAAAATCAGTAACAGTCACATTATAACTATAGTTTCCATCACTTAAATCAGTCCAATTCATTGTTACAATTTGAAATGCACTAGCATTAAGTGTTTTTACAGTCCTATTTACAGTATTATTTTGTTCATCTTTAGATATATTAAACAAAGTAAAGGTAACATTAGCTCCATATATTTCTGTTATATTTATAGTTACATAAATATTGTTCTGTTTTCTTTGACTCTGATTTGTATAGAATACACCTACATCATAAATAGGAAGTGTTCTATCAACAATGAATGACATGTTTGTATTTGCACCTGCAACATAAGATCCATTTGCCCAAACACTTGCTGAACCTTCTGTTACATTAATATACCAACTATGTCCTCCTTCAGCAATAGAATCTTCAGAACAATTAGTTAGATTTGTTGTCGCAGTATTATTAATAACATTTGTTACAAAACCAGAAAAAACTCTATCAATATATAGTGAAGCATTGTCAAACTGTGTATCATTTCCTACAGCTGTAAAAGTAAAGTTCATACAAGTTCCATTCCAAAATGTTCCATTTGCAGGAGCAGTTGGTGTGACTATTAAATTATCTGCAAATACTAAAGTAATGCATAAAATTAAAGCTATTATTAAAAATATTATTCCTGTTTTTATTCCTCTTTTGATTTTTACCACCTCTTCCGAGTTTTATTTATAAATATTATGTATCTTTATTCTTTATAAATATTTCTTTTTTAGAAAGAAATTAAAAAAAAAACGCCGAGGATGGGATTCGAACCCATATATCCAAAAGGAAACAGGCTTTCTTACATTTCTTTGGTACAGCTTTCTTTTGAAAGAAAGATGTCTCAAGGCCTGCGCGGTACCAGGTTGCGCCACCTCGGCATAGGGAAATAAAAGAAATACATTCTTTAAAAAACTTATCATTCTTCAAAAGAAGTAATATTTTCAAGTATAGGATATCTAATCCCACATTTCTTACAAACCAAACTCTCTTCATCGATTGTATACTTTAATGAATTCTTACAAGAAACACAAACCAACATATCTAATAATTCTTTATCAATCATAATAAAATAGTAATTCACAATTTTATAAACTTTATTATTTCTTAATTGTATTCCAAGTTCTAGGTCTTGAAATTAAATGCTTACACTTAATTGTTGTATCACAAAAAACATCTATTTTATTATTATAACAATCAATAAAGAAAAACCTATCATCAAAATTTTTATTTTCAGATCTAAATTCAATATTTTCAAAAACACTTCTATGGATTAGTACACAACCTAAACCAGCAGAAACAACCTTGTATAACCCAGGATCATCCCACAGTTCTTTATCCTCAATAGGCTGCATAGTCAATGTTGCCTCATCAGTAAGGGTATAAACCAAAGGAATCAATTTAACAGTTCCATCTTCCATCAAATTATTTGCAAAGTAAACTCCAGTAACAACATCTTTTCCACACTTCAACATCTTTTCAATAATATCTTTAGGAGGAATAACATCCTGTTCCAAAGATAAGAAATAATCATAACCTTCATCTAAAACTTTTTTACGAAGAACATTTCTAGAAGTAATAATTCTCTCTATTGCACCTTCAAACCAAGGCCCTTTTATAGCAGGAATCTCTTCACTTTTAATTAAATTCAAATAACTATCATCTTTTGAATTATCAACAATTAAAATATCTTTATTAGGATAGGTCAAACTCTTTAAACCTAAAGCATACTCTTTCAAGCAATAATCCTTATGGTGTGAAGTAGGACAACCTACTAAAACTTTTGGATATCCTTCCAACTTCTCCCTATTATCCTGTGTTTGCATTTTAAACCTGTATCTATATATACTCCTATTTTCCTATCATATAAATCATTCGAAAAAAACATGTCATCAAAGCACTTTTTATCCTTTTCGTATCTAAACTCTATATCTTCTAAAACACTTTTATGAATTAGTAAACATCCCATACTCACACTTCTTACTCTTTCCAATCGTGAAGGCTCCATCTCTTCAGGTTGATAAAACTCTATTTCTTCATTATTCTCCTTCCAAACCAAGGGTAAAATCTTTCCTCCAATCCTAGAAAAAACAACTCCAGAAACAACTTTTTTACCATAACCTAACAACCTTTCAATAACATCTTTAGGAGGAATAACATCTTGTTCTAAAGATAAAAAATAATCATAGCCTTCATCTAACATTTTCTTACGAAGAATATTTCTTGAATTAACAATCCTTTTAACAGCTGGTTCAACATATTCATCTTTAACAACTGGCAAATCAACTTTATATTCATCTTTAGAATTATCAACAAGTAAAACATCATAATTATCATAACTCAATTCATTAACCCTATTTGTATATTCTTCTAAACAATATTCATAAATATTACAAGTTGGACAACCAACTAAAACTTTAGGCTTTTGAGAGATAGACACGATACCCACCCTGTTTAACTATTGTTTCCATATTCCCATAAACCTCTTTCATATATTTACTTAATGTTTCTCCACCCTTATTATGCCTTGCAACAATTTGCAGATTACCTTTCTCAACTAAAAAATCTTTTGCTATTCTAATCATTTCCATACATATTTTCTTTCCAGCAGTTTGAGGAGGATTCAATAATATAACATTAAACTTACCCTCTACTTTTTCATACATATTTCCTTGGATAACATCAACATTTTTTAATCCTTTAGTATTCATCTTAGCTAACTTCACAGCTCTTTCATTAACATCTGTCATAACAACCTCTTTAACCAAATCAGCAACAACCCTACCTACAATACCAATACCACAACCTAAATCTAAAACTCTATCTTTTTTACTAAGAACCATATTATTAACTAAAACCCTAGTCCCAAAATCAACTTTTTTCTTTGAAAAAACACCAGAAGAAGTAAAAAAAGAATACTCTTGTTTCCTAAGAATCTCAGTTATTTTATTTAACTTAAATTCAGAATCCTGTTTTTCAGAATAATAATGACTCATTCCATAATACCTAACAAATTATAAGCCAACCTATCAGCAGCTCTCATTATCTCATCTTCATCAGTACCCATAACAACAATACAATAATTATTAGTATAAACCTGTGTTTCTTCTCCTAAAGTAACCATAATTACTGTTTGACTATTACTTGCATGGTCACAATTAACAACAACGCTATCCTTATATTCACTTGTTACAGCCGTATAAACTGGCAAATTATAAAAAAACTGATTATTAATAAATTTCTCCAGCTCATAAACAGCAACAATTGTCTTTCCAGTTAAATTCTGTTCAGGATCAATTGTTATTACAACCAAATCATCCTGCTCCAATCTCCTATCAGGCTCTCCATAAAGAGGAATATCTTCTAGAGAAGCAGGATCATATCTCAAAGTAACAATATATGATTGATCTTTTATATAAATGGGAATTTTTGTCTCACTCTCACTAATTATATTAACATCAAAAACTGAATTTCCATTTGTATACCTATAAGTACCACTAGATCCCTCTTTAATAAAATAAACTCCAATAGCCATAATCATTAAAACTGCAACTGTCCCAATTATAACATAGTTTATTTGCTTATTATTAGTCATATTGATCTAAAATTAATTTATCAGTTACTTTTAATAAGCTTTTCCCTTGTATTGTTAAACAATTATTCTCATAAGTGACTAAAGTCTCATTATCCTCTTTAAAAATGATAATTCCTTCACTCTGAGTAGCATCATCACAAGTCTTTATAAGCAAATCAGAACAAGTTTCACTATCCTCATAACAAGAAATAATTTTTACTCCAACAAAACCAATATTTCTATTTAAATCATATAAAGCATTCTGATAATCATCAGAAGGACCAACTGAAATATATAACTTAGGAATATTTACTAAAGAACCAATAATTGGTGAATCAATTTCTACATCTTTTAAGTCTTCAGGATTAGATAAAATCAATAAAGTTCTACCACTTTCTAAATAAGATATAAAACCATTCTCAGTCTCAACAAACTTTAGTCCATTATATTCTATCTTTTCTTCTGTGTTTCCCATAGAAACTAAACTCAAAACCATCAGAGAAATAATAAAAATACCAACCAAATATGTAAAAAACTCTTTCCTTTTGTAAATGGGAATTTTTTTACCTTTATATTTTGACTCTTTCATTAAACAAATAATAAGAATTCATCTATAAAAAACTTTTGTTTTAATAAAAAAAAAGAAAAAAAATGAAGTTTATGCCTAAGCTGTTTCTTCGTCCACAATATCAGCTATTGCTTCTTCTTCAGTTTCAGTGAAAACTTCTTCTGGTACTGCACCAACTTCGATGTCTTCATCACTTGTACCAGTAACTAGTGCTTCAGTTCCACTAAAGTCATAGTCTGCATAGCTTGCAACAGCCTTAGCTGCTCTTCTTGTGTCAGCTGCATCTGTACCTGCAACAACCATAGCCACTTTGTTTCCGTTTTCAGCCAATTTAACTACAGCCTCACCAGTCTCAAATGACCAACCATCACAGGTTAAATCAAATAAGTCTTCAACAAGGTCGTTTGCACATGGTCCACCAACTAAGATTAACTGGTAATCACTTGGTGTGGAAACTTCTGATGCTAGTTTGGTAGCTGGTGTAATTTCAGCTGGAACCCAAGATGTTGCACCACCAGTAACAGTTGAACTAGTTCCTTTAATTACTATATTCGCAAACTGTTGCTCATTAGGTACACTCAACTTAACTTGGTCACTTGGCCCATTAGATTTAGGATTTTGGATAACGATACCATAGTTTGATCTATGATTCTCATCCTTTGTACCTATTCCTGTTGAAGTTGCACCCCACATAAGTTCTCCTGCTTCTTCACTTGATACTGTTGCACCTAAAGCAGAAATACCTGTTGCTGCTGCACTCCACTCCATATATATATCATCTGCTGCTGCTACAAAATCGTTTGTAGTCTTACCTGCAATATCCAAATGCAGAATCATTTCCGTAGATGTAGAGGTTCCATTTGTTTTCAAAACAATGTCTGTGTCTTTGGTGTTTCCATAGTTAAACCTCAAGATTTCCAAAGCTCCATCAGTGGTTATTGGACCAAAGTACTTTGTTTTACTTGAAGAACTGTCATAATAGAAAACATCCATTGCAGCAGTAGCAGCTCCCATACAAGTTCCATTTAAAGAACAAGTAGAACCATTGTAGAACAACCATACTTTATTTGTTCTCTTTGTTGCAGTTTCATTATATCCACCAGTTGCGTTACCGAAACTAGCTATATTCAATTCAAGACCTTCTGTAATAGCTGAATCAATATAGACTGTATCTAAATCTTCATAAGCTGTAGGCATACCAGATGGATCAAAATCTGTTTCTCTTGAAAATGTGTACAGAGCAAAATCACTATCTCCAACACTCAAGCTATCAAAACAAATCTGAACATAGTCATTTGGAAGACTAATACAGTCACCAGCTAATAATGGTCCATCATCAAATGCATTTGTGATGAAGTCGTTTTCAACACCAAATGTCTGAGCTGTTCCTTGTGTGGTCAATCCACCTAAGTCCCAAACCCAATTTGGATTTGTTGTATCTTCACCTATATATGCTTCTCCGTCTTGGTAGGTTTCAGATGAGTCTTTACCAATTATCAATACAGCTGAAGATTCTGTTCTTTCAGTTCTACTAAATGTTGAGTCTACTGTAATTTCTACACCATTAACAATCTGTGTGTTACTTGATGCAATAATTTCAGTTGTGCCATCAACATTTACAACTACTGAACTTGAACCTGCTTCTTCTAGGGTAACTGTTTTTTCAACACCATCTACATCAACTGTTACTGATTCATCAACTAGCAAGTAATGTTCTTCACCAACATAAGCAGTGAATTTATTAGCTGCTGCGTTAAAACTTGTAACTCTAATGTTGTCTCCCATAAAGTCAATCTCTAAAGGTTGACTTGTACTAGCTGTTGACAAGTTGATAGATTCATCAAATTTGTAGTAAAACTTGATTATGTCTCTTTTTTGTACTTCAACTGCAATTGTATCAGCGTAGTCGTCATCTGAACTATTAAATGAGTTCACAACAACTGGACCACCAGATAAAAGCTGCAATTCTTCTGATGTATCATAGCTTTTTCCTTGGAAGCTAACCTCTCCATCAAACAAATTTGCAATATCATCATCTTGCAATGCTGAGTCAAAGAATGTAGTAGTTGTAAGAGACATAGCAATTGGAACTTGCTCTGTTTTACCACCTTCAACACTCACTGTTGTACCATCTGTAGAAGTTACAGCTGTTTTTGATTCAAACTGTAAATTTGCTACTATATCAGCCATACCTAAAGTATCAGCTGCCACTGCGTTATCTCCAACAACCAATGCGGTTGAATCGTCGTAGGTACCATCTACAACATATGGGGATGGATAGTCAGCCAAATCCAATGCTAGAGCTCCTGTCATAGTTGCTCCTGCCATTGCGATTCCTGTACCAATCGCAGCAATTTTTTTCAATGTTTTTAATGCTTGCATTTACACAACACCTCCCTGTGCGTGAATATATTTTTTTATTTTTTAATCAAGGATCGCGTCATCTCATTTTATATCAACATCACTATGGATTAATCATCCTGATTTGTAATACTCTAAGAACCGGAACGGTTTATAAATCTTTGTGTGTTTTACTATAGAAAAAGTATCTAATTCCTGCAAATTAAAGCACTACAAGCCTTAATTCGATGGATTTATCCTCCATATCTCTCTTCCATTTGTTACCACTTTTGTAGTAAATTATAACACACCTCTTCTACCCTCAAAATACTATAAATACACTAAAAAACCTGTATCCACTCAAAAGTTACAATACTGTAATTTAACCTTTTTTCCGGAGAGAATTGCATCGTCTGGAACTATCTCGCCAACACACTCATTTGTATACAATTCATCATCAATATAAAACATATATTCATTTTCTTCCCAACCATAAGTCTCCACAATCTCTTTTACACTATTACTCATAACATCACAAGCATCTCCATCACAAATAAAACTGCCATCAATACAAGCCTTAATAACATCTCTACCGTCGACACCATCACAAACTGTCTGTAACATAATAACATCCAACATGTTTGACACTTCCAAGTTTTGTTCTGAATATTGAATTGTAGAAACCAAATCTCTATCTGGCATTAGCATAATGTAAAATATAATTCCTGCTATTATTAATAATACAATAACTAAAAATCCAAGTATCTCCATCTGCCCTTTTCTCATCATTGTAAAATCTCTACAGTCAACCTCCCCAATTGATACTCATCAGTTATAGGTAAATATAAAGAAACAGGAACGGAAATAGGTATTGAACTAATATACTCATCTTTTGGTTCGTAAAATACATATTTATTGCAATTAGGGTAGGTATTTGTATCACAAATTACTTCTTTATCACTTTCAGGCAAAAGTTGCGTAAAATAGACCTTTTGTTTACAAATAGTGCTAAAATAGCTACCATATTCCTTTTCAGAATCAAAAACCATCAGCTTTGCAGTATCTATACATGCACTTTCCTGATCATTATTAACACTGCACTGCACTTCAGGCATTGTAGCAACATAACTTAATAGTATATAATTAGACATTACACAAACATCTTCAATCTTTTCCTGCCCTGAACCCAATGAAAACTTAAAGAAAAACATCATTCCAATAACTAAAATAACAACAAACACTATTATTACTATAATAGTCTCCATCATCCCAACTTGGCCTTTAGAAAATTTCAGGACAACCACCCCCTAAATTCTTATTAGCTTTGTCAACAGTTTCAACATAACTACTATAACCAGTATATGATTCTACATCACCAATATAACTTTTATAATTATTTAATGCAGTTCTTACACTTGCATACTCACATTGTGGCATTCTCGACGATAAAAATTTACTTTTCTCATAATAAATAGTTGTAATATCTTGCAATTCTTCCAAAGCTAATTCTAAATTATAATCATATGCATCTTTGTTCTCTGCAACAAAAGCTCCAATTAACATCTCTTTTGAAAGATATATACTAGAACCATCTTCAAAATTTACCTTGCCATATTCAAACTCTTCATCAGTAGAAGTAACAGAAATAACACTATAATCATCTAGTTCAGGCTCAAAATTCTGCTCTGTTAAGAAAATAAACCTAACCTGTTCATAACCACTAGTAACTTCCTCTAGTGCTTTCATATTATCAATTAAGTTATTCTGCTCATAAGCCTCAAAAACAAAGTTATCAGGCATTGCACTATACCCATCAACCATCTCTTCCTTAAACTTTTCACTTCCTTGATCATAAACAATTACATAAAATGTATTCTTATCAGTAATGTAAAAGAAGTTAGTAACCTTATATGGCAAGAACCAAGTCTTAGTAGCAACATAAAACTCCTCTCCTTGTAACTCTAATGGAGAATATATGACCTTCCCAGTATACTTTGAATAACCTAATCCTTTTGGGGTTATCTTTCCTTCAAAAATAGTTATATCCATATCTCTTGAATAAGAAATAGGATGTTGTGCACTTTCAGAAACAGAAAAAGCAACTAAATCATTATCAATTGCAGTAGCCAAGTCAGCGTCAGAAACACTTCCAGCATATGCAATGTATCTCCAAGCAAAAACAATAAAGAAAACCAAAAACATAGCCCCTATTATAATCCCAAAAATATACTTAAAAGACTCATCAACCTGTCCTTTACTCATAGTAAGAAATTACAACTCCCTCTTCTGTTTTTTCCATCATTCCCATCTTTCCATTTGAAATACAAACAGGATTCTTTTCTTTTGGTAATAATTCCTCAACATTAAACCTAGAAAATTCACAAACTTTAGGAGATATGTACATATTATCATCATCTATCATTGTTTTTTGCATCAGTTCACTAAAATCAGAAGCACAACTATTACCATTCAATTCACAATCCCATTCTCTTTCATAATCATAAAAACAAACAACATTAACAGAAGCAGGTAATCTCATATCTATTTTCTTTGTAGCACCATCATCAAAATTTGAAAAAACATCAACCTCAGCCCTTAAATCTTCTAACTTATCAGCCATTTCAACACATTCAGCTTGCCCAACCAACTGCCAAACCAGGTAAATACCCCAAGCAAGAATAATAGCTCCAACTATTAAAGCAAAAATCATAATTAATGGTGTTCCAGTTATCTGCCCTCTTTTCATTTTAATTTAGAATGTATTATATTATAAAAACATTACTATTAATTGAAGCCTTTGTATAGAAGAATAATCTTTCTTACCTATCGCTACGCTCCTTGGTTGTAATCTTTTATTTGAGAATTAATAATACTATTCTGTTGTTCACTCCAAACCTCATCTTTATTATTTTTCATAAAATCTACCCAATATTTAATAAAATTTATTCTATCCTCTTCATTTGTTTTTCCAGGTTTGAAGTATTTCTTATTTTCCATTGTTTTCTATAAGGCATTTAAACTTATTAATTTTATTGTAGTCTAGTTTTTCCTTAAATAATTCTTCAATATGTACAGCATCTTCAATATCTTTAGGAGACTTTAAAAAATATCTTTTAAATGCTATCTGTCTCTCTAGGGAAGAGATCTTAAATTTAAAATTAGGAAGCTCTACAATTACAAAATCATCAAAAATCTCTTCATCTATTTGATTTTTTGGAAATTTAATCTCCATATTTGGAATTACTCTATCTTTTCTTGCAAATCTTATTGCTAAATTATCATTCAAATATTCATATAAAAAACTAACTTCTGCTGAATTTAAACACCAAAACTCCTTTTTATCTAATTCAAAGTTTAATTGTTCGAAATTTTCCTTGGATATTTTCTTAATAAAAATATCAATATCTTCTGTAGCTCTTGCCCGCCCTAATAAAATTGAAACATAACCTGAAATAATGACATAATCTGTATGTTTGGTTAAAATTCTTAAAAAATCAACTACAAATTTATCTAATTCATTTAATTGCTTATTAATTGTAATTTTCTTCTCTTTGGAGTCATATTCCATCATTTTAAAAATACCTCTTGGTTTATATAATTTAATGTAAGGAATTTAATAAGTTTTAGGTGAAAAATCCAGAAGATTTTCGGAATAAATTGAAGAGAATTACACCCACAATGATATATCTAATATGTAAGAACCTTGGTTCCCTCTTGTATCCTCACAAGTAACATAATATAATAATTGTCCAATTGTTGCCTCATGAACAACAGTCCCTGACATCTCTACTCCTTCTCCAAAGGTAAATGGTTCAGTTGCATATTCACAAGCAGCTTCCTCATTAGTTTCTAAAATTAAAGTATAATAAGCTTCATCAATGTAAAAGTTAACGATACTTGGCCCTTTATCATCCGTTTCTACACTAACCTCTCTACTTGTTGAATCCATATTACCAGCTACATCTTGACATGTAACATACAAAGTATAATCTCCAGTAAATAAATTCAATTCCTGTGAATGTTTTGAACTATTAGTATTCAAAAACAAAGTCATATCTTGGAAATCATTTGTATCCATGCTAAATCCACATTCAGAAACTCCACTATCAGCTCCACCATCTGTTTCAACAGTAACTGTAATAGAATCATTATATAAAACACCTTCAGGTTCCATTGAACTAATTGTTAATTCCTCGTCAGAAGACTTCAAAGTAAATTTAAAACTATCTTCATTAGTATTTCCTTCTCTATCTTGACATTTAAAGTAGAAATAATTCAACTCATCATTCTCTCCTTTAATTGTTCCTGAACAAGGATATGTTCCATAATAAATAGATGATTGCTGATAACTACTTTCAACACAGCTCATTTCATTTTCCATAACATTAAAAGAAGTATCTTGTAAATCCCACTTACATGTTGCAGGCTCATTAGTATAAATAGCAAAGCTAGTCTCATTAACATTATAAGCCAAGTAAGTTCCATCATTTACAGAGGTAAACATAATCTGTGGAGGACTTAAATCCGGCGTGTCTTCAACGGTAAATCTAATGAAATAATCTCTTTCATTTGCATTACCTTGATAATCAGAACATCTTACATAAATTGTATATTCTCCATTAGTTAAAGCTAAAATTTCTTCAATAGTAACCCCATCTCCTAAAGACATTAGTAAAGCATGATTATACAAGTATAATTCAGAACCAAAAGTATAACTCATCTCATCATACTCCAATCCTGGCTGCGTTGCATACTTACATGTTGCCGGTTCATCACTTGTAATACCTAATTGAACAGGTGTGAAAGGTGGAACCAACTCATTAAGTATAAATCCTTTATTTCCTTCCTCTGTTGTTTCTTTAATTGTATAATCATCACTTAATAAATCTAAATTTACACTTAACTGAGGACTATTAACATCATTAACATTTGTAGATATACATGTTTCATTTTCTGAACCTTGATTAATTAATTCACAAGCAGCCCCTAAAGATCTACATCTATATTCTGAACAAGGTTTATTCTCATCATTACACAATTCACAATCCTCTCCACCCTTAGGTGGTTGCCACTGATTACATTCAGCAGTATAAGTAATAGTAGTTTCATTATCAGCTAAGTATTCTACTGCAAGATAAGCAGCCATTGCAATTGTAACAACATTTGAAACTCTTGAAACTGTTTTTGCCCCTTTAGCTTTTTTAATTGAGCTTATAATTCCAGTTGCACCATCTCCAGCAGCTTCTGTAACTCTATCTTCCCAACCTTCAGTAGTTGTACCAGCTGGTTTTCCAAACAAACCAACAATAGGAGTAGCTCCTGTTAAAAAACATCCAATCCCTTCCATAAAGTCTAAAGTTTTGTCAGCACCAACTGCACTTTCAACAGTACTTTTAGTTGTTCCAAATTTACAATCATCGAAATTAGGAATATTTAACCTTGAACCCTCTACAATTTTATCAACATCAGTTATAGAAGGATTTGATTTTTGTAAAGCATCAACTGTAGTACCACATTTACTTGCAATTTCTGAAAGACTATCTCCTCCTTGAATAATATAATTTCCAATTGTTTCTGCAACTTTCTCTTCAGTTGGTTTTTCTTCAACAACTTTTTTTTGTTCAGGAACCAAATCTTTTGTCTCTGGAATTGTTGTATCTTCTTCAGTAACAATTTCTTCTTCAGGTAAATCTATACAACAATCATCTTTGCTTGTTCCAATAGAACATAAGTCAGCATCGCAATATGCAGAGGTTCCACAAGCTTCTTTTATTCTCCAATACTTATCTCCTATATCATCTTCTTCACATATGTAAAAAGTGTTATATTGTTCATTACATGCATACAAATCATAAATACTACATGGATCATCAGCAACAACAGCATTTCCAGTAACCATATCAACACCAGTAGCTAAACCTAAAGCTTTTGCTCCTCCAGCAGCAGTAGAACCAAAAGATAAAATACTCTGTAAACTATTTCCTGCATCTCCAAACTTAGTACTCAATCCAGCACCTTTAGCTTCACTACAAGAAACTACATTTGCAATTCCCCCAGCAGTAAAAGAAGCAATTCCAACTGCAAAAGCGGGATTAGTATAGAAATATCTAGACTTAGGACCATAATACTTTATCTCTCCCCCACCAGTATTAATCAAATAATCCCAATCATCCAAATCTGAAGAATCCAACTCATCATAATTAAAGAAAAACTCTTCTCCTAACATATCACTTGTAAAACCATCAAAACCAGCTTCACCTAAATAATTATAATAAGCACCACAATCACCTTGAGCTTTACAAAGTGTATTTTGAGAAACTAACCAACTCCTTTCAGTACAACCTTCAGGACTCTCTTCAACAATACTCCAAGCATCCGGATTCCCCTTACCACCAAATAATTTCTTCCAACCACCAATTCTCCATGTAGCAGTACACTCTCTTGTTGCAACATTACAAACATCTGAAGTTGAAGCACTATCAGCATCACCATTATCAGTCCAGAATTTCTCACCAGGAGGAATCTGTGGAACACAAGTACCACCAACTACAGCATCCAAAGCTAAATTCTCATTCTCTTCTTGTAATTTAGTCAAAGGAATATTAGTACCTCTTTCAACTCTAGCAACTTCACCCTCTAAAAAATAACAATCTCTATAATCTTCATTTGAACAACAAGAAATTATTTCATCTTCAGTAGCCAAATCATTACAAGCATCACAATCCTCATTTCTATTTTCCCTACAAGCAGCTTCAACATAATTATTATTATCACTTAACCTTAAAGATTCCAAAGTTCCTAAAACATCTGCACTTAAAATACCATGAATACAAATCTGTTCTCTAAAATCAGTACACGGCTCCACTACCTCTTCACCATTAATACACAAATATCTATAATGTCTTGAACCAACAGCATCCCTTGCCTCTCCAGTAAAGGAATCATAAACACACCAGGACTCACCATTCAACTTATCTCCACCAGTTGCAGGACTAACATCATCATCATAAGTATCATAACAATTTATATCCACACAAGTAAACTCACCAACAGGCATATCATTTCCAACATCTGAACCACAAACAGTTCCAGTTGGATAATCACAATTTCCACAACTAGAATCATAAGCACTATTCAAAGTACAACTTCCATCTTCTAATATATAACCATCATTAAAACTTGCAGTCTTATCAACATCATAAATATTCTCTCTATTTCCACAACTATCATACCAGTAAACCTTTCCTTCATAACAACCAGTATACTGTTGTTTTGCACAATCAGCACTTAACAAATCATTTGAACATAACATTCCTTGATGAAAACCTTCTTCAACAAAATCAACAGTTACCTCAGATGAAGCACTTCCACAATTATCTCTTGTTGTAAATTCATAATCATCACCTTCAACACAACAACCCCAATCTTGATTCTTTACAGATTCCAAACATTCATATTCAGTTGCAATATCATTATCAAAATTAATTTCTAAATCTTCAAACTGTGAAGCAGTTTCTTTACATTTAACTTCAGTAACAAAAAAAGCTTGGTCAGCTAAAACACAACAACCCAAATCACATTGTTCTATTTCACAATTTGCAGAATCAACCCAAGTACTCCCTTCCTCTTCTTCACATCTTGCTTTTGCAGTATTTTTGTAACATAAACCAGAATCAGAAGAATAACAACAACCCGTTTGACAATAAGAAGTTTGCTCACAAGTTGCATAAGCAGCCTGGGAATCAGAAGCACATTCACTCTCATCAGCATATCTACAATACTCACCATCTCTTGTAACTTCACAACAAGCATTCAACGCACTTACACTTGAAACTAAAAGAACTATCAATATACAAATAATTAATATTATATTACCTCTTTTCAAATTAAATATTTATATCTTCTTAATATTTATAAAGATTTCTTATACCCTAACTCTCATTTACACCATATTAATCCTTTTCACTAGTAGATTCATCATAAATGTAATAATCTAATTCTTTCTTTAACTCATCTTCTGTAGGAAGATATAACTTATACTTGGAAGCAAATACTTGTTTACTTTCCTCCAACAAAGTATATTTAATCATCATTTTTTTCTTATCTTTACAAAGAATAATTCCAACAGTTGGATTATCTTCTTTTAATCTCTCTTCTTTATCAAAAAATCTAACATAAAAGTCCATCTGCCCAATATCTTTAGGAGTTAACTTCCCCATCTTCAAGTCAACTAAAACAAAACATTTCAACAAGTAATTATAAAAAACCAAATCAATATAATAATGGTCACCATCAACAGTTATTCTCTTCTGTCTACCAACAAAAGAAAACCCTTTCCCCAATTCAAGTAAAAATTCTTTTAATCTATTAATTATCTTTTCTTCAACATCCTTTTCAGAATAATTTTCTTTTAAATCCAAAAATTCCAAAACAAAAGGATCTTTTAAGATATCTCTTGGCTCCAAAACTTCCTGCCCTTTTAATGATAATTTTTTTGCTCCTTCTTTATCTCTACTTAATGAAATTCTCTCATACAAAAGGGAATTTATCTGTCTATCTAACTCCCTTGTACTCCATTTATTGTTTATTGATTCAATCATGTAGAAATTTCTTATATTCTCTTGATCTAGTCTCATAATCATCCTATAATGGGTCCAAGTCAATTCGTGACGCAGTGAGTCACATTTTGGAAAAGATAAATAAAACAATCTAATATACCTTAAATTTGATTCATCAAACCCTTTTCCATAATCCCTAGTCAACCTCTTAGAAATCTCTTTTATCAATTTCTTACCATACTCAGCCCTTCTTTTGCCCTTCTGCTCCTCTTCAACAATAACCCTCCCAATCTCCCAATAAGCTTGAACCATAGCAAAATTAGCCTGATTATATACATAATTTCTTGCTTTTTCTAATACTTCTTTTATTGTTTGATAAGTTTTGTCTGGTAGCATAAACTAACAGTCATCAACATTTTTAATAAACTCTTACTAAAAAAATCCGGAAATCTTTCAGAAATTCAATGTAATAAAGTCACAGGTAACAACCCCCCACTCCACTTATAATAAATCTAAGTCAATTGGTCACGCAGTGCGTGACTTTTTTGAAACCTAAGAATTGGTGTCATTAGGCTTTTTACAGTAGTTAGACTTGGCTTATGTAGTATCTTCGCCTTCAATTGCAAACTGGAATACATATCCACCTTCCCTTAACTTAACTTGATAAATTTTATCAGGGTAAGGTCTATATTTGTAAATATTATATTTTGAAAATTTCTGTAACATATACAACAACTGATCAAAATCTCCTAATGAAGCTTCTGAATTTACAATATCCATTGAAACATCATATAATTCACCTAAAGGAACATCATCAAAAGTATATGTAAACTCTTCTTTTTTCTGTTTATCTTCATCACTTTTTATAACTTCAACAGGATAGACTAAAGTCATGTCAACAGCTGAATTAAAAATTTCAACTTGTAAAGTCCAATCCTCAGCAGCTCTAACATCATCACTATAATCATAAACATTAATACAAGATTCCAAAGCTTGTGAAATAACCTCTTCTAATTCATTTTCCATATGTGCAACAGTCAACAATCTATTTGAACATGTAATCTGTCCAGGTTGGTTATAACACAAATAACTAACAGAAGAATCATTATAAGTTCTATATGAATCAGGAACAACTCCTAAATATCCTCCTTGCTGTCCTATCCTAGTTAAATATTCTCCACCAACCTCTTGCATACATTCAGAAATATGCTCATCAATATCACTCATCTGATCACTGGCATCACCACCACCTAATAAAGGAGGAATAATTTTAGTTTGAGTAAGTACAATATACAAAGCTACAATAATAACAACTACAATTCCAATTATAATAAATACAGTTGTCTGACCTCTTTTATTCATAATCATTTTTTAAGACTCTCTCATTTATAAATGTTTTCAAACTTCTATAATAAATGTTCCCTCGTTACCAAATTCATCTTCACACTTGATATAATAAGTTGTTGCATCTGCCATTGCAATAGTTCCTTCTGTGTTTAAACCCTCACCAAAATCAAAGTCTTCATAATAATATTCACAAGTTGAAGTTTCATCTGTAGTAAAATATAAAGTATTTTCTTTTTGATAAATTTCTATTAATTCTGGTGCTGATTCATCAACATCAACTGTAAATGAAATAATAGTTTCATTTTGATTACCAGCAACATCTTGACATAAAATATCATAACTATATGAACTCTCACTTAAACCAGTAAACAATTGTTCATGGTAAGTATTATTGGTTGTGAAAAATGCAATATTGTTGTAATAACAAACAGCCTTTCCATCCTGTGCACCAACTGCAGTATAAACTTGTAAAGCAACATCATCATAATACAAAGTTCCATTCGGTGAAACCCTATCAATATTTAATTGTTCTGAACCTTGTAAAGTAAATGCATAAGTATCTGAATTCTGATTTCCATTATTATCTTCACAAGCAAAGTAATAATAATTTGTTTCAGGATGTGTAATATTTAATGCAGCAGTACAACTATAATCAAAGTAAACTGTTTGTGAAGCTAAACTTGAACCAGAACACAACATCCATTGATCCATAATATCATAATCTTGGTCACCAGTACTCCATTTACATTGAGCAGGTTCATTCGTAAACACTGTAACAACTGGTTGTGTAACATCATTTGCTACAAAAGAACCAGATGCAATATCAGTAGCCTTGATAATTGGAGCCTGTAAATCTTCACCAGCTAAAGCATGAACTTTAAATGTAAAAGCATCTATATTATAATTGCCATTCAAGTCTTGACATCTAATATAATAATTAACTTCTTCTTCAGGAACTAAAACTCTTGTCTGATTTTTAGATTTTGAATAATAAGAATCTGGAAATAATTCTAACATTGAATCATAATCATCTGGTAAGTTAGTATCAATTTTACATTGAGCTAATTCATCAGTTATAATTCCAAAATTAAATTTGGTGTAAGGTTCAATATCAAAAACTTCAATAAACCTATCACTTGTTTGTTCATAATCATAACCATATAAATCAAATATTTCTGTATTTGGAGTTATAACAGGATGATTCACATCATTTACATGTGCATTGTAACATTTCTCTCTATCTGTTCCTGAATTTTCAGTAATATATTCACAAGCAGCACCTAATGATTTACATTTATATTCAGTACATTCATATCCAGGAAGAACATTACCATAACCATCGTCGATAGCCAACCCACCTTCTGAAACAGGGATATCACACAACTCACAAAATTCTCCTCCAGTAGGTGGTTGCCAACCTTCACAATTTGCAGTAACAGTTATTGTTGTTGTCTCTCCTCCTGAAGTGAAGATTAAAGTTAAAATAACTATAACAACAAGAACTAAAGCAACGACAAAACCAACTGGACCTGCTGATGCTGCTGAAATTGTTGCAGTTGCCACTGGTTGAATTGCTGCTGATGCTGCTGCTGCAGTTGTAGTAGTAGTTATAGCTGTGGATATTTGGGTTGCTACAGCTGTTCCAACTACAGCAGGGGTTAACATAAATCCTGCCCCTAATGCAGCAACTGTACCTGTAACACCAATAGCTGTTCCTACAATATATGCTGTTAAAATAATAGAAGCAGCAAATGCACCAGCAATAACAGCTACAATCTGTCCACCTTTTTGATAATCAGATAACCAAGCATCAGCTATTCCTTGTAAATCAAAAGTACCAATCACCTCAGACATTGCCAACAATCCTCCATGAACACCATAAGCATCTTTCATATTCTGTCCATCATGTAAATATTCCTCATCTAATCTTCTTTCGTCTCCATCATAATGTCCAGTATACCAAGAAGTTTGATTTAAAGAATTAAAATAAGCACATGATGGTAAAGAACCAACTTGATGTGGAATTCCAGTCAACATTGATGCTGCAATTGCTTGAGGAGCATTATCAAAACCAGTACAAGAATTTGCACATAAAGCTCCAATCTCACCATACACAGGAGAATTATATTCATATTCACATAATAAATCATAAGCAATTGCAGTATATTGATCATTTGCTTCTAAAGTATCTTGACTTCTTGTCATATAAAAACCATCATCAGAAAATTGTTCTAAAATATTAAAATTTGCACCACAATCTCCTTTTGAACTACACCATTTAGAAGCATTAATCATCCAATAATCAGAAAGACATTCACAATTTTCAGCACATTTCCATTTTGTTGCAGTTCTACTCTCTTTAACAAAAACAACATCACAACTTACAGAACCTTCAGAACAAGTTGAAACTTCTTGACTCTCACTCCAGAATTTATTTCCAGTAGGAACAGTAGATACTTCTGTTTGAATTAAACTTTCTTCATAAATATCATTATCTAAACAAGCACTTCCTCTTTCTCCATCTTCACTTCCCATAGGATACTGTAAACAAATTTCCTCTCTATAATCTCTACAAGGTTCAATTACTTGTTCACCAAAATAACAATAAGTTCTATAATGTTGTGAACCAGGTCTATCTAAATAATCTCCAGCAGGACCTTCATATAAACACCAACTTTCACCATGCTGTTTTGCATCTCCTAAAGTTGAATCATGAACATTCTTTACATTTGCTCCTTCAATATTATAAATTCCATCAAAACTAGTTTCACAATTAACATCTTTACAATAAGCTTCTCCAACTTCATCAGTTCCACACCATGAACCTCTTGTATAATCACAATCTTCTGCAACCTCTTCTTGATTTCCACAACTATCAAACCAATAAACATCTTCATTAACACATCTCTTTTCAAAATGTTCAACACAACCACACAAATTCAAATCAGAACAATATCTATTATCATAAAAACCAGTTCCACCTTCTAAATTAATCTCAGCATTCTCACACATTCCTTTTGTTGTATACTCACAACCATCAGGACTAACACAACAACCTTTATTTGATTCAGTACAAATATCAACACATTCTAATTCAGAACCAACATCAACAAACTCTGCTTCAACTTCAGGATAACCAGAATCAATAACTTCACAATTTGCAGCTGTAGTATATGAACAAATTGAATCAGCTACAGTACAACATTGTTTTTCACAAGCAGCAATATCACACTCAGCACCCTCTCCCCAACTATATCCTTCAGTATTTTCACAAACACTTTTTGGAACATTCTTAGAACACTTTCCTTCATCAGAAATACAACAGCCACCCTCACAAAAAGAAGTTTGTTCACAAGTTACAGCAGCAGAAGAATAAGCAGAGTCACATTCAGAAGGTGAAGTATACCTACAATATTCTCCATCTGTAGTCTTTTCACAACAATAATTAGTTTCATCTTCTGCAGTAACCAACTTAATATTGTAAACAGTAAAAATAGAAGCAATAATTAGAAAAGTCATAAAAATTGCTTTAGACTTAAGAAAATCACCCCTCATAATAAAGAATTAATAACTTAGTTATTTAAAAACCTTACTGTAAATATTCTAAATTTATAATTAAAGGAGAATTTTGATTACCATAAACATCTTCACAAACTGCATAATAAACATTAAAGCCAGGTGTTACAGTAAAACTATGATCAGTACTTGCAGAACCAGCCATTGAAAAACCATTTCCAAAAGAAAATGAACTAGTTTCATACTCACAATCAGTAACCTCATCAGTCACAACATAAAGAGTACTTCCCAAATAATAAATATTTTCAATCTGTGGAGCATAACTATCAACATCAACCGTAAATGAAATAGTAGTTTCATTTCTATTACCTGCAACATCTTCACAATAAATATCATATTCATAAGTTCCTTTTGATAAATCACTTAACTCTTGCAACCACAATTCATTATCACTACTCTCAAACATTTGAACATAATTATTCTGATTATTTTCTTTAAAATAACATATACTTTTTCCTTGCTCAGCACCTTGTTGTGTTCTAACTTGCAATGTAACATCATTGTAATACAAAGTTCCAGAAGGTGAAGTTTGTGAAATTAACAGGGGATCACTTTTAGTGATACTCCACTCTTTTGCTTGTGTCATCTCATTTCCATAATTATCTTTACATAAAAAATAAAATGTATTCAAGTCATCACCAATATCTAAAAATTCTCTACACTGATAATTTCCATTAATAATATTCAAGTTCTCATCCTGACATTGTGAAAATTCATTTTGCATTATTGAATAACTATCACTTGGTGCATTTGAATATCTACAAGTAGCAGGTCTGTCAGTATAAACATAAGTCTCAACACTATCTTCATCATATCTTGCATACCCTCCATCACTAGGACTAATACTCTGAATTGTTGGAGGATAAGTTGGATCAATCTCAGAAGATTCTAATCTAATCATATAGGGAGCATCATTAATTTTTCCACAAGGATTTTTACACCAAACATAATAAATTGATTCTTCACTACTACCCATAACATTTGCAGTAATGTTATGTTGTTTAGTCATTCCAGGACTACAATCTTCATCTTCAGGACTACATTCAGTTCCCCAAGAAGGAGTATTTGTAACACCTTCTCCACTCATTAAATCATATAAATCTTCTAAAGTATAACCTATAGCAAGTAAACCTTCAAAATTACTTACTTCATTAGCTTCAAAAACTTGTTGTACTGCTTCATCTGAAACAAATTTACAAGCTGCAAATTCATCTGTTTCAACTCCAAATGAAAATAAAGTTGAAGGAGGAACATTTGTTAATGTATAACCATATTGTTGTTCGTCTTTTGTAATCATTTCTGGATAATTTGCAGTAGACTCATCAATTGCTTCTTCATACATAGTTCTAACAACTTGAACTCCAGGTTCACAATCAACTGAAACACACTTAGGTTGATCACTTCCCCTATTCTGTTCAATATATCTACAATCACTTCCTAAACTTTCACATCTATATTTATTACATTCAGCACCATAAAAAGGTCTTCCATCCTTACTAAACCATATTCCACCCTCTTCAGTTGGAGTATCACACAACTCACAATACTCTCCTCCAGTAGGAGCTTGCCATTCTCCACATTGATATATTACTGAAGCAGGTAATAAATGCTCATCTTCATCTATCAATCCAATCCATTCTGAATCTCCAGTACTACAATCAGCAGCCCTATAACCAACAAATTGTGTTAAAGCATCTGGATGTTCTAAACTAGACAAAGTTCCAAGATTTGAAGAATAGGGAGTTAAAGCTTTTTTATTCATTATCCAAGGTTTTATACTCTTAAATTGATTTATCAAACCATACTCATTTGATATAACAAAATTATTTCTAACCTCACTAGATTCTTCAATTAAAGCATCAGAAAGTAAATTTGTAAGAGGATCTGTAGAATCAAATTCAATTGGATCTCCACTAAGTTGATTATATTGAACTTTAGAAATATCTGCACCCAATATAATCAAATTGCTTATTCCTCCAGATAAAGGAGAAATAAATGAATTAAAAAATACACTTTGTTCTGTATTTTCTTGTGAAACTGGATCTAAATCTAAATCTCCAGTATCTAAATTTGTTCCCAAATTATAACTTAACATATTTCCTTTATCATCTGAAGAATCACAACTCTCTAACCAATAAGTACTATAATAAACCATTTCTTCAGTTGGAAACCATAAAGGTATCATATCATCAGAAAGAAAATTTACATTAACAACAAAAATTTCTTTTAAACCTGTATAATAATCATCTTCAAAAGTATTTTTTTCTATTAATTGACAATTATCTTCTTGTTCAGAAAGTACAATTAAAGTTTGAATTAAGGTTGTTATAAAAGTCGCAGGATCTGGTTGTGCAACAGTAACCATAAACATCATCTCACTCATAAATTTAAAAGAACTAAATCCATCAAGCCCTTGCAAAGTAACTGCTAATTGTGGTTCTTTACCTATAACATTAGGATCAAAACAAGTTGGACCAATTCCAAAGTTCATTTCTTTTTCATCTTTAACAATCCAAAGACCATCAATAAATGAAGTATCATAATCAATATTAAATGACTCTACAGAATCCTGCCCTTCAATTCCAAGAACATTCAATTCCATCCCACAATCTCCTCTTGAACTACAATACTCTGCAGCTGTTGCAGCAAAAGTAGGTCTTAAACAGATTGTATTCAAATAAGGCTCCCAACCATATTTTTCAGAATTTTTATACTCAGAATCACCATAAACAACTTCACAGGTTATAGAAGCAGATTCACAATAATTATTTCCTGCAAGAGAAACAGTTGATACTCCTAAATTTTCTTCAGAATCTTCAACAGGATAATTAATAGAACCATAAAATCTTTCACTATCTACACCTTCTTCAGTTTCCACATCTTCAAAACCATAAAATTCCTCAAAGTTATTATCTACACAATCTCCATGAAATTCATCTCTATCAGAATCATAATACATAGCACAATATTTCTCTCTTGCCTCACCACAGCTTTCAATAAACTCCACACCATCAATACAATAAGATCTATATTGCTGACTACCAACCCTATCTCTAAAACTACCTACTGGACTCTCATAAATACACCAAGTATCAAAATTATCTTTTCTTCCACCAAGTGTAAACTCTTTTACACCTAATTTACCATTATCATCATAAAACACATTATAACTATTAAAATCTTTAAAATAAGTTTCACTATTCTCCTCAAAAGAAAAAGTATCTTCACATGAAGTTGAAATACACTCCGCACTTCCACTCATTTCAGAACAAGCATAATTAGGATAACTACAAGAATCAACAATTATAACATCACCACAAGTATTTGTTTCATAAACATCATGGTCAGTTGTACATTTTAAACTATCTGTAGAAACACAATCACAAGAAGCCTCATAATCACCAGTATCCAAAAGTGCACCCATACTCTTACAGCTCTGTCCACCATAAAAACCATAACCTGTATTGATGTCCTTCTCTAAATCCCCCCCTTCAGCAACACATTCCTCTCCAGTAACATAACCACATGAATCTTCAGTAATGCAACAACCATAATCTTCCAAATAATTATTCATAACACATTCACTTTCATCAGTAACACTAGCATCAAAAGAAGGTTCCATTTCATAATCAGCATATACAGCAGAACAATGAGAAGCAGTTGTAAAACTATACTCATTTCCAAACTGACAACACCCTTTATCACACTCTGAATAACTACAACTAGCATCATCACTCCATTCCCCATTATTCTGTTCACAAGTATACTTACCAGTTTGCTGAGCACAAATACCATCATCGGTAACACAACAACCTAAATCACAAAAAGAAACATCATCACAAACAGCATTAGCTACAAAATCACCAGTACACTCTTCTTCAGCAGTATAAACACAATACATTCCATTTTTTTCAGCACAACAACCATTATCAGCACTAACAAAACATATACTTAAAAGAATAATTATTATAATCATACCTCTTTTCATTTAACAAATTAATAGTTTATTCTTTTATATAATTTTTGGAAAAATTTATAACAATAAACATACAATAAAAGCATATGAAAAAGTTCTGGCATAAAATAGAAGTAGCAGTGGATTGGATAATTCCTTGGTGTATTGCACTTTTACTAATAATAATCATCCTAGACATTTTTTTCCCAGAAACAGCAGAACACTATCACCTATACATCTTAATTGGAGATTACTTTATCATTTCAGTTTTCATAATAGACCTAATTTTCAAATACCTAAGGATTAGAAATATAAACAATTTCATAAAAGAATGTTGGCTTGACATCTTAGCAGTATTTCCTTTCTTCTTAATTTTCAGAATGCTTGAACGTTTTATAATACTTGCAGAACTTTCAGGAAGTTTTACACAATTCCAACTTTTATTTCATGAAGGATTAGAACTTGAAAAATCAGGATCAAAAATAGTTAAAGAAGGTGGAAAAATAATTCAAGAAGCAGAACAAGCAGGAAAAGTATCAAGAGTAAAACAGATAGTTAGATTTTTCAAACCAATACAACGTTCTCCAAGACTAATCAAAGCCTTACCATTTTATGAAAAACCAACAGGAAAGCATCACTTACATGAAGCACCTGCAAAAAAAGAAGTGAAAATTATAGAAAAAGATATAATTAAAACAGAAAAGAAGATAGCAAAGAAATTAAAGAAAGAAGAAAAAGAATTAGGAATTTAAATATCCAAACTTACAGTTACAAAATATTTACTCTTCTCTTTCCATAACTTAAAACCATAATTTGTAACAGACTTAACAACAGTATTACCCTTCGCAGGACTAATTTCCTCCCCATAAACATAAGCAATTAATTTATTATCATTAATCTCTTCAACTTCAAACCTTGAAAAAAACATCTCTTCAATATCAACTAAAGCAATCAAATGCTGCAACCATTGAAACATCAAATCATCTAAATTTCCAGCTTTTACTTCAACCTTAATCTTTTTCTTCTCCCCAACCATATCAACTTTACAAATAACATCAAACATAGCTAAAGCTGCATTTTCAAACAACTCATTTAGTGTTTTTCCCCTAGCTTCAAACAATACATCTGAAGTCAAATCCTCAATAAATTTATATTTCATCTTCAAACCTTAACTTATTCCTCAAAACAAATGGCCTTGTAATCAAATAAACCCTTGTAAGCAATTTATTCTCATCTTCAAGAGCCATTCTTATAACCTGTGTAACTAGTTCACTATTCAAATCAATAGCCATCGTCTGAAAACAAGTCTTCAATGAAACTCCTTTTTTGTGTTTGCTTATAAACTTTGTTACATCTTTAGAAAGAATACCATAAGATTTTGGATTCAAATTTGTTCCATTCTTATACAAATCTTCTGCAAATCTAAAGAAAGCATTATCCACAACCCTATCTCTCTTAAACTTTTTATGAACAAATTTAATAACAGGCAAGAATCCAATAAAAACTCCTGTAATCAAAAGTAAATAAAAATAAAATGGTCCAGTATACATATCAAAATCAAAAAAGAGTAAAAAAACAATAATCAAAAAAACAACAGAAATAATAATCCCTAGAAATAAAGACATATTAAATCTTGCCTTAAAAAACAAATCTCCTGTCTCTTTAAACAATTCTTTTTTAACTTTCTTATTCAATCTATAATCAACAATATAATTACTAGCTCTATCAGTTAAATATTTCATCATTGTTGTCTTATTATTAACAACAATTGCCATACCTACAAAAAAATCTTTAACTTTCTCAGAAGGAATCATATTAGATGTTTCTATCAAAGCTTCCCCTAATGATTTATTTGCATAATTCATATAATTAAAAATTCTACTTATCTCAATTCTATATTCGTGATATGCATACATAGGTCTAAACAACCTCTCTCCAGAATAACCCTCTTTTGCAAATGAAAATAATAAACTAACAAAAAAAGGCAATTCTCTTTCCATCTCTCTTCTTCGTTTAACAATCAAAAATCTAGGATATAAACTAAAAACAATTCTAACCAAAAAAGTAACAAAAATTGCAATAACAAAAGCATATACAATTGAATATTGAAACAACAAAACAACCAACAAAGCTAATGAAATAAAAAATACTAAGAAGCTTGTCAACCACATTGATGCTAAATACTCATTTGGTAAAACACCTAAACCTGAATAATTAATTCTTTCCACAAATTTACTATACTTTTTAGGAAAAAGTTTAGCAAATAAATTTAACCAAGGTTCAAATAAAACAGATGCAAACCAGCCATAGCCTTTCTTTACCATAATATCTAAATCAGCTATAACCCTTAAATATATTTCGTAATTTCCATAAATTATATAAATAACACTAAAATCAATCCTAGGATGGAAGGATTGCAAGATTCTCAAGAGGAGACTTTAAAAAAAAGAAAAGAAGTTTTTCTAAATAAATTAAAGTCAAACCAATCCTTAATAGCATATATTATATTTGCAGTAATCGCTTATTTGGGCTATAAAATAAGAGTAAGCAATCTAGGATATCTTACTGATGTTACAACTGGAAAATACATCCCCATTGCTTTAGACCCTTTTGCATTCCTTAGATATGTAGAATATATATTTGAAAACGGAAAACTGATGGCATTCGACACAATGCGTTACTATCCTTTTGGTTATTCCCAATTAGATGAATTTGGATTTCTAAGTTATTTAATTGTATATATGTACAAATTTCTACATTTCTTCATGCCTGCACTAACAATACAAGAAGTTCATGTACTCTATCCTCCAATATGTTTTGTTATTGGTTTATTATTCTTCTTCCTATTTGTAAGAAAAGTATTTGACTGGAGAATTGGTTTATTATCAACAGCATTCCTAGCATTTATTCCAGCATACCTTTATAGAACAATGGCTGGATTCTCTGATAAAGAAAGTGCAGCAATGATGTTCTTGTTCATGGCATTATTTTTCTTTGTAATGTACATTAAAGAAAAAAAACTAACCTACAAATTACTCTATGCCGCATTAGCAGGAACTGGAATAGGGTTTATGGGTATAATTTGGGGAGGAGTATCTTCTCTATTCTTAATCATAGGTTCATTTGTATTAATCGCAATCTTCTTAAATAAATTTGAAGAAAAAGATTTCTATGGATACTCTTTATTAATAATAATAATGTTACTTGTTCTAAAGGTAGGTTATCCATCTAAATATGGTCTCTTAAATCTATTAGGTTCCTATACAAGTGGGTTAATGTTCATTGCACTTATTGTTGCACTAATTAACTATATAATCTTTCAAAAAAATCTCCTAAAAATAAAAGATAAAATTCCATACAAACTTCCAGCAGGATTAACATCATTAATAATAACAATAGTGATTGCATTAATTTATGGGTTTTTAGTGGATGGAAAAAGTTTCTTAATTGATAAAATTACAGGAATATGGTCAACATTCATTACAGAAGCTGGTTCAAGATGGATCCTTACTGTAGCCGAATCTCATCAACCATATTTTCAAGATGTAATATCCCAATTTGGACAAGTATACTTAATCTTAGTTTTCATTGGAGCAATATTACTCTTCTATGAATTAGTAAAAAATGTAAAAGAAAAATATTATCTAACAGCAGGATTTGCAACTTTCATATTACTTTTCACATTCAGTAGATATAGTGCAGCATCTCCAATATTAAACGGAACTTCTACACAATCATTAGTAATGTATGGAGGTTCATTAGCAGTATTCATTTTAGGATTAGCCTACTATTACATTTACAAATATTACAAAGACAAAGATACATTCGAAAAGTTTCATAAATTTGATAGAACCTTAATTTTAATATTAGTTGTATTCTTCTTCTTATTAGTAGGAGCAAGAACAGCAGCAAGACTTATTTTCTTATTTGCACCAATAACTACGATACTAATGGGTTACACAATATTCTATGCTATTGATAAAGCACAAAAAGTAAAAGACAAAGTAATAATGGCTACAATAATAATTGCAGTTGTAATTCTTGCTGGATACTTACTTTATGATAATTATCAACTAACTGAAGGACAAGCACAATACACAGGTCCAAGTTATAACCAACAATGGCAAGTAGCAATGCAATGGGTTAGAGACAATACAGCAGAAGATTCTGTTTTCGCACACTGGTGGGACTATGGTTACTGGGTAACCTATGGAGGAGAAAGAGCAACAATAGCTGATGGTGGAAATGCAGTAGGTGTCTTAAATTATTACATAGGAAGGCATATCTTACTTGGAGAAACAGAAACAGAAGCATTAGAATATATGAAAGCAAGAGAAGCAACACATCTATTAATAATCAGTGATGAAATTGGAAAATACGGAGCATACTCCTCAATTGGTTCAGATGAAAATTATGATAGATACTCTTGGATACCAAATTTTAATTTAGATTTAAATCAAATTCAAGAAACAAGAAATGGAACAGTTGTTGCATATACAGGTGGAGCAGCACTAGATGAGGATTTTATATTCCAAGACAAAATATTCCCTGCTGGAAGTGCTGGGGTTGTTGGAGTAACAATGAGTTTAAATATTGATGAAAACAAAACATTACAGAGTATTGATAACCCAATAGCAGTTATTGTCTACCAAGGTCAACAATATGGAGTTCCATTAAGATGTGTATACTTTGAGAAAAAAGAATATATCTTTGAAGGTGATGATGAATATTTAGAAGGATGCTTAATGATTATCCCAACAATAGATGGAAATGGTGTAAATGGAATTGGTTCATCATTATACCTATCTCCAAGAGTAATGAGAGGACTATTTGCACAACTCTATTTACTTGAAAGAAATGAAGAATTTCCTCACTTTAATCTTGTATATAATGATGAATCTACAATGCCATTATCTCTATACCAAGGAAGATTAATAGGTCCATTAAAAATTTGGGAAGTTTCATATCCAAATAATTTAGATGTTCCAGAAGAATACTATCTTCCATATTTAGTTAATATGAACGTAACAATAGTTTAAATATCTTTTTTCTTCTAACTATTAATTCAAACAATCCTGCAAGTATAACCTCAACAACGCTCAACAACAATCTAGCTAAAATAGAAAATACAATAGCAACACTTCCTACTACAAAAGGACTCAACAACAATACTATTATTCCTTCTCTTACCCCTAGCCCTCCTGGAGATATTAAAACCAACATCCCTAAAACAATACTCAATGAAACAATTCCAGGAAGTAACCAAAACAACACAAAAGGAACATCAATAATTGATTTCAATAAGAAAAATAAACCAATTCCATGCACAAACCATCTCAAAACATGCAAAACTAATAGCAACAAAACAAAACCATAATTAAAATTAATCTTTAATTCTTCCTTCTTAAAAATTCTCAAACCTAAATTAATAATACTCTCTAAAATTCTAGGATGAATAAAAACAAGGAAAACAACACTAAAAAGAATACTTAAATAAATAATCCAATTAGGCAAACCAGTAAAGAAAGGTAAAAACATCAAAAATAACAACACTCCTGACAAAGAAAACAAAGCTAAATCCAAAACAACAGAGGTAAAAGCTTCCTTCCTTCCAACACCTTGTTTCTCAGTTAAATAAATTCTAGTTAATAATAGCATTGCCTTACCAGGAACATATCTTCCAATTTGTGATGTAAAAAATATTCTACAAGATCTCAAAAATTTAATATTATAACCCATCCTCTTAACAATCATTCGCCATAGAACTGGCCACAACAAATTACTAATAATAACTAATACAATACCTATAATCAAATACCTATAATCAAAACTCAAAACACTCCAGTCAACTTGACTATAATTCTTAACAAAATAATCAACCAAGAAATATAAAATAACAACAGCAATAATCCATTTAACCAGCTTAAACCATTTATTTTTCAAATTCCCAAACCCCTAAATAATATCTTTTACAAACAATCTTTTTCTCATAAACAGGTCTTCCTAAATAAGTTTTAAACAGCCTAGGAGTCAAAGCCCATAAATGTTCTCTATCCCATTTAAATCCTCTTAATAAAGTAAAATAAGGCTCATTTGGAACAGTAATAATTAATCTTTTCCTACAAACCCTTTTCAATTCCTTAATAGCTCTAACTGGATCTTGAACATGTTCCAAAACCTCTTGACATAAAACAACATCAAAGGTATTATCTTCAAATGATAAGTTCTGAACATCCTCTTTCTTAATAATATCTAATTTAGGATCAAAATCAGATAAAACAATATCAAATCTATTTTTCAATTGATTATAAAAATATAAATCTTGAGCACCAATATCTAATAATTTCCCATTTCCACCTATAACTTTCCTAACAGCTCTCCATCTCAACCTTTTCAACAATTTATAAACAAATTCCATAAAAGAAATTTATTAAAATCTATTTTTAAACCTTATGCTCTTTGTTTAAATATCAATATAATAGGTTGTTGTTTAGCTTCATCCATAAAATATGCATTTACAAGCTCCAAATCCTCAAAGTTCTGAGTAATGAGGTCTCCATTACACATTCCATAGAAATCAAATATAATATATGTGGGATCATATTCTTCCATTTGCCCCTCATAACTTTCAATAGTATCATGAAAAGTATAAATATCTCTTTCAGCATAATAAATCAATGGAACTGCCTGTGAACATGCAATAAAAACATCTCCTTCTTCACTATTTTCCTTCAACCATTCTCCAGCCTCTCTTTCATAATAAAATGCAGTGTATTTTGCTTCACTCAAATCAATACCATATTTAACTCCTGAATAACCCCCCCAAATTAAAAGTCCTAAAACAACAACAATACCTAATATTTTATTATATTTCTTTAAGGAATCATACAATATCAAAGCACCACTTCCAGCTATGGCAAAAATCATAGGCATTGCAGGGAAAGCAAACCTAGGTTCAAAATAAAACCCATGCCCACTAGAAACCAAATAACCCACAATAACCAAAAGGGATAATGGCCATAATAAAACATAAAAATCTTTTTTTAATTTAGAAGATTTATTTTTCCATACCAAATCAAAACCAAGGAACATATTCAAAAAACCATATAACCCAATAATTACTAATATCAAAAATCCCCATTGAATCATCATAGGAAGATTAACAAAATAAATACTAATTGACTGCCAAATAATCTGTCCTGCATTCTCTTCCAATCCTAAACTTTCTAAAACACCTCCACCAACACCAACATCAGAACTACCAATATCTTTAAAATTAAAAAACATATCCAACCTTGCATAAGGAGAACCATACATAACTTGATTAGCAATTAAAAATGGTAAAGCAGCTAAGAACATAGCTAATATAAAAATCCAAAATTTCTTATTTAAAACGAATCTCCATTTCTCAGTAACTAAAAGGAATAAAATCATAAAAGGTATAATAAAACCAACAGATTCATAGAGAATAATACCATATCCAATTAAAGCTCCTGCATAAATAAGATACTTTCTTCCTTCATTTTTAATATACCCTTTATAGAAAAATAAAGCAGCACCACATGAACACAACATTCCAATAACACCCATTGAAATTTTAGCAGTCCAAAACAAATGAACCCAGTAAGTACTCATTCCAAAAGCAGCGATCAATCCAACTCTTTTTCCAAAAAATTCCTTACCAATCAGATAAGTCAAATAAACACCTAAAACAGAAAATATTATCTCTAAGAACTTAAAAGTATATTCTCCAAAACCTAACCAATATAAAGGTGTATACAAAACAGCTATTCCCCAAGCCCTGTAAGGAGGAGCCTGTTCTGGAGTTCCAAAAGCAAAATTCCTAGCTAAAGCCAAATAATCAGCCTCATCCCACCAAACCCCTGCAGCATGAAACTTAACAAACATATAAAGTCTTATAATAAAAGCAAAAACTAAAATCCCAATTAAATAATATTTATAATATTTCTCAAAATGTTCTTTAAGGGATCTTTTAGGTTCCTCTTCCATCTATACACAAAATCAAGAATTATTTAAAAAGATATAGTTTTTTAAATAATTATAAAAAAGAAAAAAACTAAGCGGAACATGTTCCGATTAGTTTCTGAGTCCCTGTAAATGTAAACATTGTATCTCCTGCCCCAGAATTAGCATAAACTACAGATACACCATACTCAAAAGAATCTCCATTATTCTCACAAGATTTAGAAAATGTATATGTTGCTTCTTCTCCAGGGGATAATGAACTATTTGTATTATCAACAGTTCCATCAATAGTTACACTATCAATAGTAATAGTATCCTCTTGGTTATTTTTTACATTTACAGTTAAAATATCAGTAGAAAAAGTATTATAATAATCTACCACACCTATTTCAGCTGTTTCCCAATATGATTCTGATGCTTGTTGTTTAGCATTTCCACCAATTCCTGGAATAGTACCTAAAACACCAATAACAATTAACGCGATAACAATAACAATAGCTAGAATAATCAAATATTCTGTTGCACCCTGCCCTCTTTTCATTATAATAACCTCCTTAAATATTTTATACAATAATAATATTATTTATAAACCTTTCTCAAAAGAGTAATCTTCCAACAACATATCGAACTACAAAAAACAAAATAACAGAACCAAAAAAGATAATAGGAAAATTTTTCAAACCATATTTAAAATCTCCCTCTTTTATTGTTCCCATTAATGAGCTAGCTAAAATAGAGGTTATTAATAAAAAAATAATTGCAAAATTAGAAAAATAAAAAGGAGTTATTGCAATCTCTCCAATTAATCCTCCTCCCTCAAATACACTACTCTCATACAAATCAGTAACCATTGTTAAAAACTGAAATGAAATTCCTAATAATAATGGTGCACCAAAAACAACCATGAACATAATAAACATGGAATAACTCTTAGTACTTGTAACCAAATCTCTTTTCAACTCTCTTGTTTCTGCAATATCTAAAGAAACATTTTCTAAAACTTCTGCTAATCTCCCACCAGCCTTTAAAGAACTTGTTAACAATTTCAAAGCTCTATCTAGCATATCAGACTTTACATGATCCCTAATAGCCATTAAAGCATCACCAAAATTTTCAATACCTAATGCTTTAGTGGTTGCATAATCAATCTCTTCTCTCAATGGCCCAAATTCTTTTCTTGAAGCCATCTTTAATGATTGGTAAGGAGTCATACCAGCTTTCAAATTAGAAGCAACCAACTGCAACATATCAGGCAAAGAATTTTCAATCCTTTGAGTCCTATCCATCTGTTTATAATAAACAATCATATAAACAATAAAATGCATCAAGAAAAAAACAACAAAAGCATAAAAAATAAAAAAATAATTATATTTTGCCATTAAAACTAAAGGATATAATAAAACAGCCAAAGTTGAAAAAAATGCTAATGCAAAAGAAGTGCCTAACCAATAATCAACATGGTCTTTCTCCCCCCCATAAACCAATTCTTTTGCTAAATAGATTTTATATTTATTAGGATAAAAATTTGCAAGCCATCTATATATTCTTCTTCTAAATTTCATAGTTGTACAATGGGCCTCCTTGTTTTAATAAAACCAATAATTGCAATTTGAATAATAATGACAACAATAATCAAAAAAGTAAAAGCTCCACTAGAAACACCAAAACCAGCAAACCCACTTAAAACAACAAGCATAGTAACTCCCAAAGTAGGAATAGCAACTGCAAACAACATATACAGCAAAGTCCACAAATTCAATTCCTTTGCATAATCTTTTATCTTAGATCTTTGGTCTCTTGCTAAATCTTCAATTATTGTCTTCAAAGCTCCTTCTAAACTAGCCCCAACCTTCATAGTATTTACTAACTGCCATAGACTCCTTCTCAAATAGGTAGACTTTGTTCTCTTGGCCATATGCTCTAAAGCCCTTTCCATATCAGTCCCAGTATTTATTTCTTGGGCAGCCAATCTAAACTCATCACTAACTAAACCATATTTTGCCTGAGAAATATTAACAAATGAATTATAGATACTAACTCCAGAACTTACTTGCAATAATAAATCTTTCAGAGCAAATAATAAAGTTTTATCAACATTCTCTGCCCTCTTTCCAGAAAGAACCTTTGGATATCTCATCAAAATAATAAAAAATAGAATAAACAAACCAACTGCAACACCCAAACTTAAAAATAAAGAATAAATTAGATCTCTAGCAGCGATTCTAAAACTTAGACCAAACATTAAAAGAAAAAATACAACAAAGTAAAAAATTGAATTAAAAAAAGTAGTAGTTGTATACTCTGCAACATTCAAATTTAAATCAGCCTCAACCAAATCAAATTCTAATCCAGGAAAAATCTTACCAATTATTTTTCCTAAACCTAAAAAGGGTCTTAAAATAACCTTTAACCAATTATAATTCAATAACATCAAAGGAACTCTCATCTAACTTCCTCCAACTCTCTCTAAAAGTCCTTTAGGATTTCTATAATACTCTTCCATTATCTTTCCAATAGATTCTATATTCTCCATTTTATTGTCTAACATCCATTGAATTATCTTTTCTTTCTCTTGTAAATTCTCTTTAATCTCATTCAAAGTCATTCCAGTATGTAAGTTTAAATCTTCAAATATTCTAGCACTTTCATTAACTTTTTCAACCTTATCATCTCTTGGTCTCCATCTAAACAAAGTATTAGTATGTAAATCCCCTTCTTCCCCTCCTAAAGAAACCTCTGCAATTTCCAATGTTCTCCTTATATTCTTCCTTCTATCCCTAAATTGAACAACAAATAATTGTAACCCTTCTAATTCATTTCTTGGAATTGAAATTGGCTCTTCCATCAACCTTCTTTTAATCTGTTCAACAGTATCCGCATGCATCGTAGTAATAACTGAATGACCTGTATGCATAGCCTCAAACATTGTCTCTGCCTGTTCCTTTCTTCTAACTTCCCCAACAATTATTCTATCAGGTCTCATTCTCAATGAAGAAACCATTAAATCAAGCATAGAAACCTTTCCCTGTCCTTCTGGATTTGCATCTCTTGAAGTCAAAGGAATCCAATTCCAATGTAATGGTTCGGGTAAAGTAATCTCTCTTGTATCCTCAATACTAATAATTCTCTGAAAGGGTGGAGCTAAAGCAGCCAATGCATTCATAAAACTAGTCTTACCAGAAGCAGTACCTCCAACAACCATAATATTCATCTCATATTGAATACATAACCAAAGAAAAGCAACAATCTCTTTTGAAGTTGTTCCATTTTCAATCAAAGAAATAATTGTCCAGGGATTCCTTGCAAATTTCCTTATTGTTATTGTATTTCCAAAAGTTGAAATAGGAAATAAAGTAGCAGCAACTCTATCTCCAGTTAATAGATGTGCATCCATCAGCGGATTTAAAGTAGTAATTTGTCTATTCACTTTTCTTCCAATTTGTGAAGCAAAATTATAAATTTCCATCTCAGAATCAAGTTTATTTGTAGATTTCAACCAGCCATATTTTTTATGGTAAACAGCAATAGGAGTCTCTGAATTATTTATAGCAATTTCTTCTAAAAAATCATCTCCAAGCAAAACTTCAACCCATCCTAATCCATACATATCATGCAACAGCATTCCAGCCAAAACACCTTGATCTTTTTCTTCAAGATTTGGCAATCTCTCTTTAATCTTAGAAACAGCCTTCTTGTAAAATTTATCTTTCAAAGCATTTATCTTCCTAGGATCTGTAATTTCATCAATAGAGATAGGAATCTCTTTAGCCATTTCTTCCCTTAATTGATCCATCAAGGCTTTTGTTCCTAACCCCAGCTCAACAATCTTTAAATCATAAATATAAACATTTTCATTACTATCTTCATAAATAGAAACATCTCCAACAACTCCATCAGCTTCAATTTTATACTCTTCAATAACCTTTTTCATTGTATTTTTCCTTCTTCAATGTTAAAAAAAGTTTCATTTACTAAAAAAGTTTTACAAACTGCACTATCCAGGTCAGGAACACTACTTCCAGGTCTAGAAGTAGAATCTGTTACATCACTAGTAATCCAAGTATCAGAACTCTCAATATAAGTATAAATTGTATCATCTTTGATTATTACAGTAGAATCACTATTTCCTAAACTAGTAATCAACTTTTCATCTTCATCTAAAATCCAATACTCTGTATTATATCCTGACTTTGTAGCATCACAATAATAAGAACCACTTCCAGAAAAAGCCATTTCTAAACTAACAACTTCTTCATTAAATATATCTCCAACTACAACTTCTTCCACAACTTCCTCAACAATATCCTCTTCTACAACTGCTTTAACATCTTTTTTAATAAAACTATACAAAAAAATTGATCCTATAATCAAACTAACAACAACCAAAACAACAATACTCAAATAAACATACTTACTTCCTAAAATTTTAGCAATTTCTATCTTTTTCTTTGTTTTATCTTTTTCATCTCTCTTTGCAAACCCTTTAGTTCTTAACAAAGGAGAACCCATTGCTGGATAATATACTTCAATCAACCCACTTTTTTCTAAAGTTTTTGCCAATTCTTCAACTTGAACAATATCTATCCCCAAAATATTAGGGATCTTATCCATATTAACACTTTTAGAAGTATGAACCAAACTCAACAACCTATCAATATCTGTTTTGTATTTCTCAACTTCTTTTTTTGAATCATTTTTTACTACAGTTTTTTCCTTAATCTCTTTTTTTTCATTTTTTCCAACCAAAACTCTTGGTTTTATAGAATTCTTTTCCTTTTCTACCCCTTTTTCAAACAAGCCCATATTAAAATATAAAGTAATTAATTATATAAGCTTTACTCCAACAGCATAGAAGTTAATTTTCTAACTCCTTTACTAAACTTATTTCTAGGATATAACAAAACAAAAGGAGTGGTTTTAGCAAGACTCTTTCTCATTTTAAAAACATCAGGTAAAATAGAAACAGCTGGAACACCAATTGTCTCTTCAATATCTCTAATAGAAAGTTCAAATCTTTTATTTCTAAATTTATTAACAATTAAACCCAAAACAGGTTTTTTTGAAGCAGCAACTTCATTAACAGTACTAATAGTTGTTGCAATTGTTGGATAATCAGGACTAGTAACAACAAGTAAATAATCAGAAGCACTGATTGTAGCTTTTATTTCAGAATTCAAAGATGGAGAAGAATCAATTATAATATAATCATAATTTTTCTTTATTCTTCCTAATTTAGATTTAAATTTATCATAGTCCACTCTCTTCCTAACATTCAACCTCGCAGGAATCACATGCAATGTATCACTATACTCATAAATAGCATCATTAATAGAACACTTTCCAGCCAAAACATCATGAATTGTTCTATCTGGATCAGCAATTCCCAAATGTAATCCTAAATTTGGAGCAGAAAAATTAGCATCAATAAGTAAGGTTTTCAATCCATACTCTTTTGACAACATTGCACCTATATTACTTGTACAAGAGGTCTTTCCAACTCCCCCCTTAACAGAAATAACACCAATCACCTTTCCCATAGCTCTCTAAAGAATAAACTCATTTATTAATTTTCGTATTTTCTACTTTCTTTAATCTTTTTCAACATATTTTTCTTATCTGTTTTTTCAACTTTATGAGAAGAAAATTTGCTAAACCCCAACATTCTTCTAGCTTCATCTTTTGAAATAACATCCTTCTCTAACAAAGTCAAGACTTTATCCATTTTGTCTATTGCTTTGTCATTCTCTTTTACAGGTTCATGTACTTTTTTCATTACTTTTTTGTAAGTTCCAAAATCAGCAGAATGAACAAACTCTTCTAACATATTTTCAGGCATCTTTCCTAATAAATCATCAGTAACTCTTAATACTCTTTTAACTTCTTCAGTTAATATTTTTGGTACTTCCTCTTTAATTTCTTTTTTTATTTCCATAAACTGTTCTTCCCTCTCCTTTAAATCCATAGCCTCATCAATATCTTTTTGTAATTCATCTTTACTTTTATCTTTATCTCTTAAAATATTTCTAAAATGATTCTCTATTCTTTCTTCTTCAGAAGTTCTTTTAATTGGAATAAAACCAAATAATTTTTTTTGTCTCTCCCTATGAACTTTGTCCAAAGCTAAACCTACTTCTTTTTTAGGCCAACCTTCTGAAACTAAAACTTGAATAATATGTTCATTACTATTCCCTTCCTTAACAGCTTCTCTAACAAAACTCATTAATTCCTTAAAAGCTGGAAGGTTTTTTCCTTTCTTCTTAAAAATACTAAAAATAGAATTTCTAAAAATAAAAATTAAGCCTAAAACCACAACCCCTACAAGTCCAATACCAAAATAAAATAAATTATCTATTAAAAAATTAGAATTATCTTCATAAACCCTTTCATCAGGTCCAATACCTCTTTCTACAGGTTCATTACTACACCCAGCTAAGACTAAAATAACTAAAAGAACTATAACTAATAACGACCTCTTCATATAATTAATTCAATATATTTTAATATATAAATCTATCCCTCTACAGCAACTAATTCAGTATATCTTTCAATATCACTAACATGAGGATCAATAAAGATATTTCCCTCCATTCCAAAAGAAATACTTTGATTATTATCAACCATTGTATAAACTAATTCATCTACAGTAAAATTATATTCATAATTTAAATGTAAACTTCCATCTTGAGGATTATTCTCAAAATAAACATCTAAATCATCACCAGTTAAAAAATTAACAGTAAACCTCGGATTATTCTGAGTAGGATTTAATCTTTTTGAATCTTTCAAAAAAAGATCTCCATACTTATTGTAAACAGTAACATGAACCCAAGGATATGAATCTCCATCATCATTAGGGGAAAATGTATTTGTCAAAACAGAAACATTATACAAAGTAACAGTAAGGTTAATTGCTAGAATAGATTGATAATCATCTGTAGTAACATAATAATCTTGACCTACTTGATAAGAAGTTATATTATAACCTGAAACATCCATTGAATAAGAAACATCATCTAAAATAACATCAGCTTTTACTTCATCACTATACCCATTTTCAACAAAAGAAAAATAATCCTCTAAAGAAACATTATAATCCTTAGTAGTATTAAATATATTATTTAAAGTTAAAAAAACCCTGCCATTATCTCTAGTAATAGTAAAATCATTAAAATCAAATAAATCAGCCAAATCATAAGAAATATCATCAGAAATATATGAAATTTTATGGGCATTTGACATTCCAAAAACAACATTCTGTTTATAACTAGAAAACCAATCAAGATAAGCAAAACTAATTAAAAGTAATGAAACTAAAACTAGTAAAGTAAATATTGTAAATAAAAATCCTTTTTTATTCATAATGTGCCTCCATTTTTGCTAAATAAACATTTTCACCATAGATAAAAGATCTTCTAACAACAACTTTTTCTTCAGAAATTGAACAACCATCTTTTAATTTTCCTAAATTTAGATCATTCAAAGAAGAATCATAGATAGTAAGATTAAAACATACTGAATCTTTTGTAAAATTATTAAAAAAAGAACTAACATTATCTAAAGAACCAGTATCAACAACACCCTCTAAATAATCTCCCTTTTCCATAACAGTAAAAACACTTCTTGAGTATTCTAATAACTCATTCTGTGTAGCATCTTTAACATTCAACTGTCCTAAATACACAAATATCATACTTATCAAAATTATAGCAGCCAATAATGCAATTATAGCATCTATTGAAAAAAATACCCCTCTTTTATCCATCCCACACCTCCATAACAACTCTAATAATATCTCCATCCATCAAAGCTAATCTCTCAATTCTAACAACTTCATTAGCAGAAATAGGGCTCTCAATTCCAAATTTATATAAACTAACATCAGAAGCATTCAAAAAATCAACATACAATTCATATTTTCTAATTCCTAATGAACCTTTTATTTCTTTGTAATAGGTATTATTCCACTCTTCAAATTTAGAAACCTTGTTCTCATCTAAAACAAAATCTCCAGAAACAATTCCAAAAGAAGTTACATTGAAAATAGGTTGAGTATTCCAATTAGTAGGATTTCCAGAGGTCGTCAACAAAGAAACCATACCATTTCTAGCATTAAACTCCATATCAGCCCTTAAATCAACTAATTCAGTCTTCTCTCTATAAAATTCCCACATATAAAGAGAAGCCATTAATATAAAAATAAAAAGAGCAACAGCTATCAATAAATCCCATGAAAAAATCTGTCCTCTTTTATTCAAAAACAATCACCCCATTTACATTTCTTATCTTATTCTCACCTGAAGAAAAAAGGGTATTATCAAAATTTCCAGTTAAGGTAGGAGTACTCTCTCTTTTATTCAAAACCTCAACAATAACAGTACCAGAATTGTAAGCAGTAACATTATACTTACTAGAATGAATTAAATTATCAGGTAAATAGATTGTTTTATTTGTTCCTTCACCTGCAAGATAAACCTCATTGATTGCCATTGCAACCTTCTCTCCTTGTTCTCTTGCATCTAACATAACTTGCTTCTCAAATCTTTCTTGAAATTTATCATAAACAACAAACTCAAATAAAATTGCAAAGACAATTAACAAAATCCCCAATACAATTAATAAATCCACACTTGCTTGACCTTTTTTCATCATTCAACATAAATCATTACATCATCAAAGTAAAAATTAGCTCCTTCATTCGCAGCATTCCACCTATAAACTTGTCCCCCTAAAGTTAGATAATACCAACCTTCACCTTGGATATAACTTGAAATATCATAACTTACAAAACCATTAGCTCCAGTCCCAGGATTATTTTCCCAATATATCTCATTTGAAACATCACTCTGATCAACACCTGAATCCAAATCATCACCCAAATAATTAATATCTCCTTCATAAATAATAATCTGATCAAAATAACATTTATCATTAGCATTATTAAAATCAGGAGTTTCAAAAGCAATCCAAAATTCATTTGAACTTGCAAAGTAAGAAGTCAAATCAAAAGTATACTCTCTCCAAACTCCATCATCATCACCATTTGTCCAACTTTGTAATTCAGTATAAACAGAATCATCAGGACTTACATAAAAATAAGCATGATCATTACTTTCTAAACCAGTACACATAGCATAAAAAGTAATTTTTGGATTTGTAGCAAAATGCAAATCAATAGCTCTATCTACCCAATTATTTTCTCCACTTAACTGCATTGCATATCTACCTGAATACTCAGTTGTCCCAATAGTATCTGTTCCAGCTCCAGATCGATACCAATCATAAAGCCAACCAAAACCTCCAACCCAAGAATAACTAGAACCTAAATAACTAGACTCAAAATCCTCATAACCAAATATTGTTTCATTTCCAATAGTTGCCTTAACCCAAACATCTTCACTAGCATCCAACTGTCCAGCCATAGGAGAATATTCCCAAGAAAAAGAAAGATTTGCAATTCCAACATCAATTAAACTATAAGTACTTGAATCAACATAAAACTCAATTCCATAAGCACCTGAACCTTGTCCTAAATCATCACCAGAACCACAATTCTCATCCCCAACATAAACTTCTATCTGAGAATTATTTCCAAAATTAATACAAGTATCTAAATTACTTGGTCCACCCATATAAGTTCCATTAATCCAATCCCATCCATCACTTCCTCCTACTAACCAAAAAGTATTTGCAGTAGAATTAACACCTGTATCAAAACTAACAGGATAGATTTCATTAAAAGACCATAAATCTAAATATAAAACTTCTCCAACAGTCAAAGACCTAGTTGAAGATATTCCCACATTATTACTTGCATCAACACAACTTATATACCAAGTATAAGCTCCATTTGATAAAGTTGAAGTTATATTCTTAGTAACTCCAGTACTAACACTTAAATCAGTTCCTTTCAAAACACTACTTACATACAAACTACAATTACTAACCATACTTGCATCTGTAATATTATACAAGAAATCAATTGTACCAATTGTATTGGTACTTCCATTTGCAGGTGCTATCAAACTAACAACCGGTGCAGTAGTATCATTTGCAACAACATCAACACAAACACTAACTCCACTACAAATACAAGGAACATCAACACAACTTCCTGCAACAGTTGTAGAATCACACTCTCCAACATCTACAGCACTTACAATTGCAGTTTGACCACAACCACTTACACAAGTAGGTTCATAACAAACATTATCCACACAACTAATAACATCAGCAGGACAATTCTCTCCAGCACTACAAGTACCATCGCCACAAGTTTCAACAACAATCTCAGAAACATTTGTTGAAATATAAACATAATTACCTTGACTCTCTATTTCAATCCAATAACTTCCATCATTTTCAGGCAATGAACCAGTAACATCAAAATCAACAGAAGAAACAACACTATTACCATTATCAAAAGTTATTGAAACATAATTTGAAGTAACATTAGTATAAGCAACATTATTTGGAATAGTAACATAAACTCTTGTCTTCGCACCTAAACCCTGTTGATAAATATATTCAGCAGTACTTGTTATATCCTCAACAGCTAATCTAGCTTGCTCTTCTTTATATTGATCCTTAGCAGAAAACAAAGTAGTTTGTGAATAAACAACTAAAAGCCCAATAACTATTACAGCCATACCAATAAGGATTAACATCTCAGTAGAAGCCTGACCTCTCTTTATCATATATACATACAAATAAATAATTAATATAAACCTTTCTAAAATACACTCGCATCTGGATAGATAGTTATTCCAGAATCATCTATCTTCATTGGAAATATCTTTTGAGTATGTTGAGTAGCCCTCATCTTAAAAATTTCCATACTTCTTTCCCTTATATCCCCCTTTCTTTGATTATAAAGAAGTAAAACAGTATCAGCTTGAAATTCTATAACAGTACTCTCATGAATCTTTGGGTGTGGTTCATGCTCATCAATCAACAAAGTTGTACAACCCCATTTTGACATTGTTTCATATAATCTAAACACAGCTCTCCTTTTGTCTAATTCATTTGGAAACAATAATAAAAAAGCACTAACAGAATCAACAACAACTCTCTTAGCTCCAATCTTATCAATAATATCTCTAACAATTCCTCCTCCAGAATCTAAAAATCTATCAACCTGTTCAGGAGTATAAGGTAAGATAACCAAATTTCCTTTTTTAACCTTATCAACGATATTCCATTCAAATCTTTCATAATCTCTCAAAACCTTCTCTTCATTCTGTTCAAATGTAATATAAATTCCAGTCTCATTATAATCTTGAACACCATTAACTAAAAATTGCATAGAAAAAATAGACTTCCCAGAACCAGCTCCACCAACAACCAAAACCATACTCTTATCTAAAAAACCTCCCTCCATCAATTGATCCAAACCAGGCAATCCAGTAGCAATACGTCCTTTAGTTTTAACAAACTTCTTTTCAGTTCCTAATTCATCTTCAATTTCCTCTTTTATATCTTCCATAGTTTCTTTAAGATTAAATTCAGGTTTGCTTCTTCTCAATTTTCCTTCAATCTGTCTTTTAATTTCTGCAAAGGGTGATTTTTTCTTAGGTTTTTCAACTGCATCAACAACTTTTTCTATTATCTCTTTTTCTTTAGAAATAGTTTTATCTTCTTTTTTTTCAGAAGGTTTTATTTCTGCTTGTTTTTTTATTGTATCAAGTCTTTCTAGTATATCTTGATTAGTATCAATATTCTTTTCTTCAACTTTTTCTTTTGGTTTCTCTATCTTATCAAGTTTTTCTAATACTTCTTTTTCAACATCTAACTTCTCTTCAACAACTGGTTTTTCTTCTTGTTTTTTTATTCTATCAAGCTTGGCTAATATATCTTGATCAGTATCAACTTTTTCTTTTGGTTTCTCTGTCCTATCAAAATTATCTAATCTATTTTGTGTAGAAGCTTCTTTTTTTTCAATTTTAGGTTCTTTTTTCAACTCTTTTTTCTTCTTTTCAACATTAGCTATTAAACCCATACAAGAATACAAGAAATCTAAATATATAAAAGTTTCTTACTTTTCATCAACTTCATCAACCTTTTCTTCAGTAGGAATCTCTTCTTGAATTTCCTTTCCGCCCATATTCCTAAAGACTAAAAACAACACAAGAACTACAACTACAACACCAATAAGTGTCAAATACAGTGCCTTATTTGATTTTTCAACAGAATCATCAACAACACCTGGAACATCACCAGTAATAACATTATCATCAACAATAGGCCTAAACAATACCATAACCCTTCCATCATCAGCAAAAGAATATAACCCAACATACAAATCATATATCCCATCTTTTTGTAAATCTAATCTAGTAGTTATATCCATATTACAAAAACCAGGAAATGTATTTGTTCCGTTACTTAAAAAAGGAGCAACCTTAAATTTAAAAGAGCCAGTACTTTCAGAAATATCAGTAACATATATAGAATGCCAATCACCATCCATCTCAAACCTAACCTCATCTCCTACATCCATAACGACTATTTGACTATTACCTCCTTCAAAAGCAATATTAGTACTATAACCAGCAGAAACAAAGCTAGCTAATAAAATTATAAACAATCCAAATAAAAGCACTCTTTTCATCTATAAAAAAAACAATAATAAATTTATAAGCTTTGTGCAACCAAAGGATAAAAGTAAAGCATAAAAAATGACACAACAACCCATATAAATATACCTAATAACAGCTTCCAATCCTTATAGACTCTATCTGGACTTCTAATAATTGAAGAATTAATCTCAATTAAATATAGATATCGTAGAACACAGTATAAAGCAACAGGCAATGTAACAAGCATAGGATAACCTCTTAAAAATGAATATAAGCTATATGAAGAAAACAACAATGCTAAAACTACAATTAATATCTTATCTAACAACTCTTTTGTATAAACTCCTAAAACCTTTTTATGTTTAACTGCATTTGTACCCAAAAAAATAAGATCTCCTCTTCTTTTCCCCACAGCTAAAAATAAGCTAAGGAAAAAAGCACACAAAACCAACCAAGGACTAATACTTGCATGCAATATCAAAGCTCCTGAAACAGCCCTCAAAACAAAATTAACAGCAATAAATAACACATCTAAAAATATTTCATTCTTAAAAAATAAAGTATACACTTGAGTCAATAAAAACAATAATATCACTAGATAAAAGAAATATTCAGCAACATACCAGGCAATTACTAAAGAAACAACAGCAAAAACCATCGCAACAATAGTAGCCCAAAATACAGAAATTTTACCAGAAGCTATAGCTCTTTTTTTCTTCTCTGAATGCTTCTTATCTGATTCAACATCAAAAATATCATTTAATATATAATTAGTAGATGAAATCAAACAAAGTGAAATAAACCCTAAAATTATCAAACTAACAGATTGCAAATTAAAAAATTCACCAGCAAAAATTAATACTAAGAATACTAATAAATTCTTATAATACTGTTTAACCCTAATAAATTCCAAAAACATTAGAAGAAAAACTTACAGTCTATTTATAAGAATTATCAATCTATTTTCCAAATAATTCCTTTGTCTTTTTAAAAGAATTGCTTAAAGCATCATCTAATTTAGTTTTTTTTACTGGCCTCATTGTAGGCTTACCAGTAGGTTTTTGTAAAGGCCTTTGTAAAGGAATTCTTTTTTGAATAGGTTTGCTACTCAATCCACCTTTAATTGGTTTTTTCTTCTTTGATTTTAAATAAAATATAACCCCCACAACAAGACCTAAAACAATAATTACAGGAATTATAATCCAAAAAATATCAAAACTACTTTCCTCTGGAACTGCAACGACTCTTTCTTCCTCTTCCTCTTCAACAACTACTTTCTTTTCATAGATTTTAGTTTCAACCTCAATCTCTTCATTGGTTTCTTCTAAAATCTGTTCAGCACCAGCACAATTTTCATCATCAGTATCAACTTTACCATCACAATCATTATCCAAACCATCACTACAAACTTCAGCAAAAGGTTCAATTCCATTCAAACACTCTCCCCATGAACCAGATTCACAAGTTTGTTCCCCTTTTTCACACAATCCAACATCTGTTCCACAACTTTGAACAACTCCATGAACACATCCACAACCTTCATCTATCTCTCCATCACAATCATCATCTTTTCCATTACAAATCTCATCACCAGAAGCAGCATAACTTGCACCATAACATATACTCCATCTTCCATCCACACAAACTTGTGTTCCAGCATTACAAACTCCAATATCACTACCACAATCTTTTATCTCCCCTTGAACACAGAGACAGTCTTCATCTACTTGACCATCACAATCATTATCCAATTCATCACAAACATCAGAACTTGGTTCAACTCCAGTACAACTTCCCCAATTTCCATTCTCACAATATTGAACTCCTAAAGTACATTCACCAACATCAGTACTACAACTTATAGTCTCTCCTTCAACACAAGCACAATCACCACAATCAGTATCTAAACAATCTACTTTTCCATCACAATCATCATCTTTGTTATTTATGCAAACTTCAGTAACTGGATTAGTACAAGAACAATAACTTGCAGACTCAGCTTCATTACCACAATTAGAATCATCACAATAATAATCACTAAACCATTGATTGTTTGCACAATAAAAATAATTATTATAATCACAACTTCCTATCTCACAATAAGTTTTGTTATAATCATAATCTTGTGTTCCACATTCTTGTTCATAACCATTTATGATCCAAGTCCCAGAACCATCGCACCATTTTTTTGCATCTAAATCACAATCTCCTTGTGTACAACTTAAAGTTGTAACAGGAAGATTAAATGTTGGATTTCTTAAGAAAGTAATATTACCAATAATTGAAACCTGAAGTAACATTGTAAAAACAACTAGAATAGCAATTGCTACCATCAACTCTTTTTTCATATAAATAACTAACTCAATTTAATATATAAAATTAACTAAAAAAATTAATCTTCTTTCTTTAATTTTTTAATCTTATCTTTAAGATTAAGTTTTTTCAACAATTCTTTATACCTATTTCTAATTGTAACTTCAGTAACTCCTGCAATATCAGCTACTTCTCTTTGTGTTCTCTTTTCATTATTCATAAGAGCAGCAACATATAATGAAGCAGCAGCAATTCCCGTAGGCCCCCTACCAGAAGTTAACTCAGAATCTTGAGCCATCTGTAGAATATCAACAGCTTTACTTTGTGTATCTGCACTCAATCTTAAAGCTGAAGCAAATCTTGGAATATAATCAATTGGATTTGAAGGCAGAACTCTAATACCTAATTCTCTTGTTACAAATCTATAAGTTCTTCCAATCTCTTTTTTATCAATACCTGAAGCTTCTGATAATTCATCTAAAGTTCTTGGAACCTCATGTCTCCTACATGCAGCATAAAGTGCACCAGCAACTACCGACTCCATTGATCTACCTCTTACTAAACCTTTCTGAACAGCCAAAGTATAAATCCTTGCAGCCTCTTCTTCAACAGATTTAGGTAATTTCAAATATGAAGCAACTCTTTTCAATTCAGCCAAAGCTAATTTTAGATTTCTTTCAATTGCAGTACTTATTCTATACTGCCATTTCCTTAATCTAAAGAATTTATTCTTACCCTTTCCACCCAACTTGTAAATATCCTGTTTCTGTCCAACATCAGTTCCTAAACCTTTGTCAAACTTAGTATAAGTCATAGGAGCTCCAGTCCTTCTCCTTTTATCAGCATCATCAGAATCAAATTCTCTCCACTCCTGACCAAAGTCAACCATCTTTTCTTCAATAACAAGTCCACAGCTCTTACAAACCACTTCTCCTTTCTCTTTATTTATAATTAGGTTAATACTGCCACATTCTGGACATTTTTTGATATATTGACTCATTTTGATAGCCTCCGTGAAAACATAAGATTTATATATGAAAATAAACTCCCCTTTATAAGCTTTTCGGTAAGTTTAAATAAAAATCACTAAAGAATCAAACTAGAACAGCATTAATCATACCTTCTTGACCAGGTCTAGAAGTTACTTTTGCTTTTCCCTTATCAGTATCAATCACAGCACCTTTAGTTAAAATGTTTCTTCTTACAAAATGTCTATTTGCTGTATTCTCTACAATTGTTTTAATTTTAAGATTATAATATTTTTTAGTTTTAGGATCATAAACATTAACCATGTTAGCCATCAACAACCTTTGCTTAGAATCTCCTCCTCTAGTCCTTTCCTCTTTAACTTTTTTCTCTCCAAGTTTAGTTAAAGTAGCCTTTCCTCTCTTCTCAAAGATTCTTTTACCTCTAGCAGAAATATATCTTCCCCCACTAGTTTTTCTTTTTCCTCGTTGTTTAGTTAACATAACATTTTTAGAAAAATAAGCCATTTATATACTTTTCCCTCTATTTCTTTTAGAAACATTTATATATAGTACATTTTTTTATAAACTCCATTGGAGGGTTTTATTTAAGATGGAATCAGAAAGACCGTTAGACGCTTTGAATGAAGCAAGAGGACAAAGAGTTATCGTCGAACTTAAGAATAAAGTTCAGTTAACTGGAAAATTAAAAGCATTTGATATTCACATAAACACTGTTTTGGAAGATGCAGAAGAGTGGGAAAATGGACAAATGAAAAGAAAGCTTGGAAAAGCATTCATCAGAGGGGATACTATAATTCTAATATCACCAGCTTAGAAAAATGACAAAAGGAACAGCGTCTATGGGTAAGAAGTCCGGTAAGGACGTTCATATCAGATGTAGGAGATGTGGAAAACCCTCCTACCATAAAATAAATAGAATCTGTTCCAGCTGTGGATATGGTAAAACTTCTAAATTAAGAAAATATAATTGGCAAAAGGATACTAAGCGAAAACCTTAGTTCCGATACTTTTTTAAGATAAAGCTTTTTCTAATTATCTATATGTGCGGGTGCCGGAGTGGTCAAACGGGCTGGGCTTAGGACCCAGTAGCTTAGTGCTTACGCAGGTTCGAACCCTGTCCCGCACATTCATACTTTAAAATGACAAACTACACACAAGAAGTAGCAAAAGTAAAAAATTCTACACTTATTACTTGTATAATACCTGCATGGAACGAAGGTAAAAATATCAAAAGAGTTCTAAAAACAGTAACTACCTTTCCTCACTTTAATGAAATAATTGTTGTTGATGATGGTTCTGAAGATAACACTTCACAAGAGGTAAAAAAATTTCCAAAAGTAAGATTAATACAACATGAAAAAAACAAAGGAAAAACAGCAGCAGTACTAACTGGAATTAAAAAAAGCAGAGGTGAATTAATAGTTTTAATTGATGCTGATTTAATTAAACTTTCACATGAAAATATCTCAAAAATGATTTACTTAATTCTAAATAAAGAATATGATATGACTATTTTAGATAGACAAGGAGACAGAGAAGCAATATGGGGCTGGACAAACGGAGCAAGATTTTTTGGTGGGGAAAGAGCTTTCTGGAGAGAAGACTTTGAAAAAATAACAGTTCCAGAAGAATCGGGATATTTATTAGAAATAATAATGAATCTATATTATATTGAGAATAATAAAAAAATAAAAACTATTTACTGTAAAAATCTAAAAACAGTTCATCAATATCAAAAGATTGGAAAAATTAAAGGATATTATAGTTATATAAAAATGTCTAAAAAGATTATAGAAGTAGCAACAGTGAAAGGATATATTAAACAAATACAAAACATTGAAGATGAACATAAAGAAATTAAAGATAAAGAAAAAGAAGAAAAAAGATTAGCAAGAATAGAAAAAAGAAAAAACAGAATCTACAATAAATTAAGAAAGAAAATAGGAGAAACCAAATTCAAAGAAATGGATTTAAAAGTAAATATAAACTTCAAAAAATTAATCCCTACAAAAAAAATAGAAAAACTAAGAAATTATATTAAAAAATACAGGAATAAAAACAATTCCGGAAATTCTTCAAAAAAGTAATGAAAAAACATTTAAACAAATAACACTTATTTAGTAATATGAAAAAAATATTAAAATGGTACAAAAATCATGTAGATGTATCGTTTCAAACAATTTTAATCATAATATTATTAATCTTAATAATGATCATGATTTTAAAGGGTATACAATGAAAATAAATGAAATAATATACAAAGCAAGTAATATTAGTTTTTATGTATTAATAATAATTGCAATAATTATGATAATAATAAAATTAACAGGACATAGTCCAACAATGGACCAAATAATTCTAACAATTGTTAGTGCTATGTTTATAGTAGTAATAAAAAACCAATATGATTTAGGAAAATCAAAAGGAGAAGCAAGTGGGATAAAAAGAGAACTTAATCTTCTCAACAAAAAAGTAGATTCTATAGGACAAGACTTAAAAAAGCATCTTTCAAACTAAAGATCCTCAAAAGAAATAAATTCTTCTTTACCAGATTTCATATCTTTAACTTTAAACCTTTTATTCTTCAACTCTTCCTCACCAACGAACAAAACCTTTTTCGCCTTGATTTTATTAGCATACTTCATCTGTTTCTGCAACCCCCAACCAACAACATCAGTTTCAACTAAATATCTCTTTCTTAATTTATTAGCCAACTGCAAAACCTCAATATATACATCACCAATTGAAACAATGAAATAATCAACCTCTTTATCCAACACAGGTAACTTACATTTCTCCTCTAAAAATAAACCTAAAACAACATCACCCATACCATAACCCACTCCAGAACATTCCTCACCACCAAAATCCTTAACTAAATTATCATATCTTCCTCCACCAGCAATTGCCCTATACTTTCCACCATTATCAAAAACCTCAAACACAGTAGAGGTATAATAATCAAATCCTCTCATAATAGTAAAATCTACTTTTACATATCTTAAAGCATCATAACCAGCCATTAAAGTCAACAACTCTTTCAACTCCTTGTAACCTTTCAACCCTTCTTCATCTAATTTCTTAACATCAACATCCTCTAATTGCATAACTAAAATATTATTCAACTTTTTAACAGCAGAATCATCCAATCCTAAATCATTTAAACTTTTTTCAAAATCTCCTTCACTTAATTTATCTTTTTTATCAATCAATCTAGAAACATCTTTTAATTTTTCTTTTGAAACAACTTGTAAAAATAAACTTTCTAATAACCTTCTATTACAAAGCCTAATATAAAAATCCTTTTCAGTCAATCCTAGTTTTCTCATGATATCAATTGCAGTCATAATCACCTCTGCATCTGCTCTCATTGAATCAGTACCTAAAACATCAACATTCAATTGATAAAACTCTCTTAACCTTCCAGATTGTGGCCTTTCATATCTCCAACACCTAGGAATACCAAACCATTTTATTGGCTTTCCTAACTCTCTCTGCTTAGCAGCAACCATTCTAGCCAAAGAAGGAGTCAACTCAGGCCTTATAGCCACATTTCTTTCCCCTTTATCAACAAAAGAATACATTTGATCAGGAATCTCATTACCTGATTTCAAAGTCCATAACTCAGCAGATTCAAGTAAAGGCCCATCCATCTCCTCATAACCATACTTCTCAGCAACATTCCTCCAGATACCAAATATGTAATTCAATCTCCTCTGTAATTCAGGATAAAAATCCCTTGTTCCTGGTAATCCATTAACTTTCATTTTGTAAAAGGGCGATAAGGGGGAATCGAACCCCCGTCACCGGATTTCTGCAAAGATCTTTACTTAGACCTATGCCACAGTCCGGAATAATAACCACTATACGACTACCGCCATATTCTCCTATAGATTTCTCTAATGTATTTAAAAGTTTTGTAGTCTGGCAAGTATTAAAATCAGAAATACAATCAATGAATACAATCAACTCTTGCCATCTTAATCAATAATAATGTATATTCTCTACTATATAAATTTTTCTCTAAGGAATTTTTCCTTAAAATAAGCACTAATTCCTAAGAATAATAACAGCCCTAAAATCATAGGAATAAAGTAATAACTATAAAAAGAAGCAGTAATATACCTTACATATAGCACTCCTACAAACCCTAATGAGATAATAGCAAAAACAACCATTCCCATATAATATAAACAGCTCTTTCTAAACTTCAACATCTCTTCCAAGAATTTCAATTTAAATTTCTTGTCAATAATCTCTTTCATAATAAAGAACCAGAAGTAAAACAATACTATAATCCCTAATAATGATAAACCTGTATATGTCATATATCTCCAATCATAAAGAAATACTGAAAAAAACTGAAACAATAAGTTAAACAAGAAAAATAATGCAACCAAGAAAGGCAATCCAAACAATACAAACTTTAAGAAGTACATAAACTTAAATTTTTTATTCATTGCAAGAGAAAAGTTTAAACTCTGACTCAAAGCAAATAAAAGATAAATCAATAAAGGCACCAAAAATATAACAAAGATATAAGTATTTGTAACAGAAGCATTTACTTGTGCTTGTATTTGCTCAAATTGCAACAACCCTTCAATAGTTCTATTCATTAATTCCGGTTCTATTGCCTCTAATTGAGCTTGATAACCCTCAAATAAAATAAAAAACATTTCTACTTTACTTTTAGCATAAACCATTAAGAAAAATATAATAGTTAAGAATGAAACATCCACCAATAAATATTTCCATAATTTTTTAATAAACATATATAATCACAAGAAGTTAGGATTTAAAATAATATCTATTGGGAATTTACACATAATTTATATTTTTCATCCCACTCACAATATAACATTCCACCACAACTCTCTTCACAAATATATCTATTCTCTATTTTATCACATTCATCAACATTTTCTTCTCCAACTAATTCACTACACTGATCCAAATATCCTTTTTCATCAAATTCTGTAGAAGTGAAACATTCCAAATTAGAATTTGAGGTTTCTAAATAACCATTATCATCAGAATATAAATAACAATCTACTCTATCAACACATTTATCCCACTCTGAAGAAAGTGATATACAAGAAACATCCTCTGTAACAATAGTTGTATCTAAATTTAAATCACTAATACAACCAGTCTCTTGCATTTTCTTTAATATTGTTAATGTTCCTAATTGTTTATCCACATAATTAGAATCATAGTTTCCATCACCCACATACTTTCCAATATCATAATAAGTGGAACCAGACCAAAGATAAGGTGAATTTAAACCTTTGTTCCTATATCCCAAACCATTATACCTTTCTAAAGCATCCAAATAATCATTATTTGCAGATTCTAGATTATCTAAATAATAATTTTCTATTGCATCCACAGCAGCCTCTTCCCACTCATCAAAATATATTCCTTCAGGAACTATTGTAGTAGTTTTTCCTAATTCTTGACCATTATGTAAATATGTATTAAAATTTAATGAACTCTCTCTATAATGAATAATAGCAATTATTGGCCAAGGAACTCCAGTTTGTTGAGAAACAATTTCATATCTATCTTTATATTTATTACAAATATTATCAACAGTAGTGTCTAAAAGAGATTCAAAATTATCTCTATCTAAATCATATTTTAAATTAAGGTACATATCTTCATACATACTTTCTTCAATAAAATCGATTGAAGAAATAGAACTAGCAACACACATATTTATATCATAATCCCAATCACAAATATATCCTGCTTTAGAAGTAAATGTACTACTTTCACATTTAGCTTCATCTCTTTGTAAATCAACACAAGACTCTATTTCATCATAAGCCCTACACTTTTTGGTTCCTTTACCATAATAAAAACATCCATCTCCATATGCATGGCATTCATCAACATCACAACCTAATCCCCAAATCAAACCACAATTCCCACAACTGTTAGTTTCCAACACTGCTACTTCCTCTTTCTCAGTTGTCACAGTAAAACTATTGTCATACCTAACATCTCCATTTAATAAAACTTCAACATTAACTTTTTGCTCACCAGTTCCAACTTCAATAGTACAAACATAATTATTTTCATCCTCACAATCAAGATCTTCTGAATCAATCATTCCATCTCCATCACTATCCACTCCTCCACTACAATACTCAGCCTCTTGACAACCAGGAATAGTAACACTATCATAATCAGTAACATGTTCTAAAACAATTTTCAAAACATCTTCAGATTCAGCTTCAATAGGAATTTCACTATCAGCAATTACTTCATCACCATTTAAGTAAAATCTAACCTTAACATCTTTACTTCCCTCAATACCACAATCTCTAATTATATCTGTATAAATACTTCCTAAAGTATACTGTGCCTTAGCACCATACTCAAAACTCATTGTACTCATCAAGAAATCACTCAACTGTGGAGGAATTGAAGTCAAACTAGCACAGCCAGTAGTACCTGCTAACTTAGCAGCATCATAACTTGAATAAATCCTTTCAAACTCTTCTTGACTTCTTGTCTCATCATACAACTCATCAATACCATTCATCTGTGCATTATACTGGTAATTAATTCCATCTAAATAACTATTAACCTCATCAGACCTTTGGGCATCTTTTATTGTTAAAGTTGAAGTATCCATCCAACAATATCCCAAACTTCTTCCACCATTATCTGTTCCACAACTACCAACAGCCTTCCAATCATTACTATTTCCCTGTCCCATTCCGGGATTCTCTAATGAACAAACCCTTCTTGTTCCATCAGTAAACAATCCAAATTCATAAGGTGTAACTAAACTATCAGTTAAACCAAAACTACCAACTTGACTAACAGTAGGTGAAGCAGTAGGTACAGAAGGATAACAATCAGTCTCACTTGAAATATTTTTCTTAGCTTCATCAGCAACAACCATATCTTTCATATAATTCATACTAAACATCGTAGAAACTTGACCAAATCCACAAGTCCTATCTCCATTAATCACAACACAAACTTCATCAAATCCAGTTGGTGCAATACAATCTAAAGTTTCATCGGACATTCCACCATTCTCAATTGTTCCTGAAAAACCACCACAAGCTTCAGTCATATAATAAATCTGATCAGTTAATGAATTTCTCAATTGAACAGAATAAACAATTCTTTGAATATTTTCATTCTGTCCAGCATAAATATGATAATACAATTGATAAGCTGACTGACCAGTAGTTTCTGAATAAGGTCTTGTAGTCAAATCTGCAAAGAACTGAGTTGGATCCTCTGGTTGAGATAATTTACCCATAAAATCATCAAACGCAGGCATCTTTCCATAGACTGCTTGCTTACATATTTCCCCCCCAACCTCTTTGAAACTTCTTCCTTTAAATGCGCCAAATGCAGTTTGCGAATACTCAGTAGTAAAGTAAGTAAATGCATCCTCTGTATTCTGTAAATTTTCTTTAAATTGCAAATATTCTCCACCTGTAACATCTTTTCCACCAAACAATTTATCTCCTAAGAAATTCAAAACTCCACCTTTTGAATCAAATATTGCAGCAACCTCATTTACTAAAATCTCACAAATATAAACACTCCTCATCTTATCACAAATACCAACTGTTTCGCCATCAAACTTAGCAGCCTCTAAACATTCAACATAAGCATCTAACATTGATTGCCAGTAATGCAAATTAGCTTGAATACCAGTCATACAAATTGGGAAAGCATCTCCATTACCCATCCCCAAAACAATAGAACCAATCATTCCACTCTCTATAACATTATCAACTTGCCATCTCCCACCCAAATTAAATCTTGAAGGTGGACACATAACTGGATCACAAACATTAAACAATAACTTACAATCATTTGGTTCCATAACATCAAAACAACTTGAAGTACTTCCCTCATAAGTTGCCAAACCTTTATCTTGTCTAATTTTAAATTGTTGTGAACTTCCTTGAACTCTAATTGTTTGTATACTACTAAAATCAGTTTTCAAGTATTTATTCACATGCCCATACAAAGAGTTAAAAGAAGGAACATCTCCAGTGCCATAAGCATCTTCATACGCAAACTGACTCTGATGTCTTACTAAAATATCATCACCAGTACATAACTCTCCATCAATACCTACATTCCAAAATTGTAAAGTTAAAACCTCATTATTTTTAGTATATTCTAAAACTTTAATAAAATCTCCAGAACTTGAAGGATAAGGAACACAATAAGGTAAATTCTTATACTCACCAGAACCATAAATAACAAAATGAGCATCATCAGCATATCCTGTATTTAAATCTCCAGTTGCATAACCAGGAACAGCAGCATACAAGTATAAATTTCCAGATTCTTCTCTATAATAAATCTGTGAACCATCTGTTGTTGTAACTCCCTCATTCTGTTGAGTAACATCATCCCAATCATCAATCTCTTGTGCTTCTTTTTCTAATACATCTTTCAATTCATCAGGAACATAATCACCTCTAAAGAATTTCATCAGTTGTGAATATTTCAAAGGTGCAACATTTTGTTTTATTCCATCATCATAAACAACAAAACTCATTGAATTTCCTTGCTTCAATGCAGTTCCAACATTTTTAATCTTAATTTTAGAACTCTTTTCAACCAAATTATTCAATCCCTCTCCAGGATAACCATTCACAACAGGAGCCTTATTAACCACCTCTTGAACACCACTCTGATAAGCAGCCAAAGCAGTACTCTTTAACTCAGTTGCAGGAAGTTCTTCACCTTTAGCTTTATATTCAGCTTCCAATGCATCCATTGCAATAAGAGCATCTTCACAACCACCTTGTTTTTGCAAGTAATAAGTACTATCAACATCTAAATCTCCATAAGTTCCAAGATAACTATCAACACCAATATTATCATTAACCTTTCCTTTCAAAGCATTTGCATAAGCTAATTCTTTTATTGTATCATCATCAGGGAAAACATTATCACTAATATTTCCTCTACACCTTTCCATATTTTCCTTACCACCATACCCTTCTACTAATTCACCATACCACTCTTCTTTACTAAAATCACTCTTACCTTGAACATCCTTCCAAGCAGCTTCAGCAACTTCAATATTAGATTGTATTTCAGCAGCATTATCTAACAAACATTCATCAACATTACTATATTTATTATTATAACCAACCTGTTCAGCACACCAACCATACCAACCACTCTGATCATCTACCCCCCTAATAACATCATGTCTTGCACTAGCACTAGATGAGCTAAACAATAACTTCAATTCAATAAATGCAAACACACCATAACAAACTTTATTCCAAGTCTTCAATATCTTATCCAAAGCTTCAATATTCTTGTCCAATTTCTCTTGCAAATTTTTAGCTTTCTCAATCCTATCATCAATTTTATCAGGATTTAATTCAATCAATCTTTTTTCAACAGGGATATGAATTGTAAAGTTTGTACTACTCTTAAAAGATTTACCAGTTCCAGGAATAATAGTCAGTTGCGCTTCTTTTCTTGTATCAGTACTAACAATTTTAAAAGATGAATCTTCAATTATTTCAGTATCACCCAAACTAATTGACTCTGTTATTTCTTTTGCTCTAATTGAATCCTTTTGGATATAATACTTCTTGAAAACAACAGAATCTTCATTAATAGAATAAACCATCCAATTATACTCTCCTTCTCCAATAACTTTTTCATTTTGAGAAAATATACTTGCTCCTAAGAAATAAGATCTTGTAACTCCATCCTTAACCAAAGTCACAGAAGGTTTATCATTTTCTTGTAAAATCTTAATCTCTCTTAATTCAACATAAACATCTTTATTATTATCTTCTAGCATATCTTTACCATAAACAGTATCAGAAATCAATCCCTCTCTATGTCTTTCAATCTCAGCCAATGCTTCAGGTTTATTAATTTCATCTTTAATTCCCTCTAAAACATTAATAGCTTGATTTATACTTGCCTGTTTCTCTCCTTGATCATCATCTTCATAAGTAACAGATAAGTCCTCATAAGCATCAGCAATTCCAAACCTTGCCTCATCCTCAACTAAAGAATCATCAGCTTTTATATTGGGAAAATCATCAATAACCTTTCTATACTCTTGAATAGATGTACATAACAATTTTCTTAAAACAACTGTGTTATACTTATATTCTTCACTAACATCAAACACAGTTTCACTAGTATCATAAGTTTCAAGATCCAAACAAGGGTCAGATTCATCATAATATTTAATATTAATATGTGAATCCTCATCTACTTGGAAATAATAACCATTTGGCAAAACATTATACAACACTTCTTTTAATGTATCTCCTTGACTAATTGTAATTGGATTCAAATAAGCAGTATTTCCTTTAACAGCAGAAGTATCAACATAAATCCCATATTCCTCAAAAATCCCAGTCATCTCAGTTATTAATGCAGAAGAAATTCTCTGATTACCTTGATTATAAAAGAAACCTTTTTCTTTACTTCTCATTGAATCAGAATAAAATCTTGAATTTAACAAAGGACTAACCTCCTCTTGCAATGAACCTGTAGTTGTGGTAATTGTTTTTCTATTTCCACCTTTCTTCAACACAACAGTCTGTTCCTTTCCTTCATTAGTTACAGTATAATAAATTGATTCAACCTTCCAAGAAGAACCAGGATACAAACTCATTCCTTCAGTCACAACAACATTCTGTAATTCACCATCAACATCAACTACAAAAACAGCTTTTTCTTCTGAAGCATCTTTAACATCATCCAATCTAACTCTAAACTTAGCCATCCCTAAAGCAGCTTCATCAGTCTCTCCTAAATCAATATACTCAGAAATATCTCCATCTCCTGATAATTTAATATCAGAAATAGCTCTTGGAGCACCAATAATTGGCCAATACAAATCTTTATTGGAATAAACAGTTAACAATACTTCATTACCTTCAATTGCTCTAACCCTAATCAATCCTCTATTACCAAAAAAAGTATAAGTAGAACCATCTGTTTCTAATCCTTGCTCCCAATCATCATAATCTGAATCAACGGGAAGTACTAAAGTTGTTTGTGCTAAATTATACAACCTTACAACCTCTGAAAACCAAACCTCTGCATTAAAAGTCATATTTATCTCATCTGGAATTTCTGCTTCTTGCTCAACTTGTTTTAACATTAACTTAATATAACCTGCATTATCATGTGTAAACACTTTAGGCTTCTCATATTGTGGCTGTCCCAATAACATATCTTGTGTACCTATGTCAGCAGGTCTTATCTTAATGTTATCAATTTCAAAACCACCATAGATAGGTTCTAAATTAGGCCCTTCAATCTCTCCACCAAAAACACTCTCAATTCTTGGTCCAGTAGCCAATGTACCAATAGAAGTAGCAGCTAAAAAAGCATAAACAGGAATATTATTATCTTCAATTAAATTGGAAGTTAAAACGGTTGGTTCATAACTTCTAACATTTAACAAAACACTTTCCCCAGTATCAATTTCATCCTCTTCACTATCAAAAGGATCAATAACAGCTGAAGTTAATGGAGTTAAAACTATCAAAAGCATACACACTATTGCTATTAGTTTTTTTCTCATTCAAACTCCGGTTCAACCATACCTATTCCAGTTTCAAAACTTGAATAAACATCAGCTAAATCATCAACCTCTTCCGGCTCACCTGCCTCAGTTATATAAAATATAATTTTACTAGCTGAATCCATTGCATTTCTATCTGTTTCCCATTGCATCTCAACACCACCAGTCATATATGAGTCTAGATTAACATCAGCCAAATCAACATTATAACATTCATCCTTTTCTAAACCAAATATTCCAGCAATTCCTTTCATTGGAACAGAAACACACTTCTCAAATTGTTTTCCATTAACTGAAATATCCAACCCATTCTCCTTAATCAAAGTACCATACAAGGAATAACTTCCAGGAATTAATTCAATTTGATTATCATCAGTAGGATAATAAGCACTAGCCACATAACCCTCCTCTTCAGTTAAAGTTAGATAAACTGTTTCCTTAGTTGTTGGACTCCTTACATCCCCATTATAACCAACAATTTTAATTTCATAATCTAAATTATACAATTTTTCTAAAATAACAGAAGCTGTATCAGCATCCAAAGTACTAACTATTTCTTCACCTTTGTAATAACCTTCTTTCTCTGCAATCAACTGTCCATTCATACACGTTGGGAATAATGCATCTAAGCTTGCACTTCCTTTAACTCCAGAAGTCTTTCCAATATTACACTCAGATGAAACACATCTATAACTAACATCAGCATCAGCCAATTCAATCAACTCTCCACTTTCAGAAACTTCTAAAGCATAAACAGTCATCTCTTCTGTTAAAGAATCACAAACAACTGAATCATCACTATAATCTAAAGTTCCTAATACATTCTCTCTTGGTTGATTATTATCAATTATTACCATTGTAGCAAACTGGAATGTATAATCACTTGTTTCATCATAAAGAGATATTAAAAGTGGATACTTAATGTCATAAACAAAATTATAGCTATGCAAGCAAAAAAGACTTCTCAAGAATGCGCCCATTACACCACTATCAGTATATGAATCCTCAACCAACTTACCATCTTCTAAGGGGTAGGCATCTATAGACAATGGCCAGTTAGGAGAATACAAAACATTAGCATTGTAATTCACATTATTATCAATTAAATCCAATTCAAAATATCCTTTATCACTTGCAGTATTGGTACTATAACTTGTTCCCTTTATTTTAACTGCTAAAATATTATTCAATAATACTTTTTTAAATTCCTCTTCAACTTCTTCTAAATCCCATTCTTTCTTTTCACATTCAAAATCAGTCCAAGAATCAGGAATATCTTCATACAAAACAATCATATCATAAGTTAATTCTTCAAAAACAAAATCTTCATTCTCTGAATTCATTACTTCAACAGCAGAATCATACATCTTTCCTAAAGGAACTTCCTGTTCAATGTAAAAAGCAGGATAATCAAATGAAAATTCATCAACTTCAATATGTAAAGGATAATTAACAATAAAATGAACAGAATCATCTAAAATTTCTACTTCAGTAAATATCTCTCCAGCATCAACATTGTATTGATTCAATAAAACATCATCTTCATCAACACACCTAGCTAAATTCTCATTAACATAATCTGCAATCTCTTGTTCCATTTCCTCTTTAGTTGGAATCTGCTCTTTCTCAACACCATTAGCAGCTTCATAAAACCAATAAGCTGTTCTTAAATCTCCACCATCAAACATTTGTAAATTATTAGAAAAAGTATTCTGCCCAGAACTTGGAATTGGATCATCTGGAATATTAATGTAACCACCTTGCAAACCAATTAATACCAAAGGTTCCAAAGTAACATCTTCAATACAAGAAGAAACATATGTATGTATCTCTTGAGCTTCATCAGGAATTAACAAAGCTTGAGCTTGTGCTCTTTCCCATTCATTCATAAAAAGCTGTTCTCTAAAAATTAAAAGCCCTACAACTACAAAAAGAACTACAATTCCAATTATAATAAATATGGTTGCCTGACCCCTTTTATACATAATAAATATTTATATAACTTTTTTATTTATATATGTTTTCTTTTATTATATTAAATA
>JBDRRK010000001.1:0-37438 GCA_043825775.1 archaeon | reverse complement strand
TAAATGAATAACTTTCATAAAATCCTTTTTACAATTATTTTTATTAACCTCTATAATTAGATTAGGAAGATCTAAGCCATCTCCTATCACACCTTTATATTTTATACTATATGATAATGCAATAGCAGGTATTCCTCTTTGTAATGAAGATATTGCTGCATGCATCCTAGTAGTTACTGTTAAATAACCTGAACCTAAAATGGATCTTGCTTGATAAGGTAATAATTTTTCTTTTATTAAAATTAATGAAGGAGAATTTATTTTTTTAATAATATCTTCCACAACTTTTAAATCTTTTTTATAGTATACATGAGGGAATATAAGAACCTTATACCCTTTTTTTTCAGCTATTTTTATTAAATCTTTAATTAGACATGAAAGACCGTTTATATAACTATTATAATCAATACTATACTGGTTCCAAAGTCCAGATGGTACAAAAGAGATATATTTTGAAGGTTTCAAATTATATTTAGATATATCAAATGATTCTTTTTGTTTTGCTAAATCTAAAATAGCTAAATCTTTAGAAAGTTTACATTTTGTTTTTATTTTTAATATATTTTTTAAATAATAAAAACTTTTTTGGTCTCTTGTATAGATAATTTTAATTTTACCTAAAATAAACTTAACTAAAGGAATTCTCCAAGAATTAAAGGGACCAATAGTTTGTCCTAAGAGGTATACTTTTTTAAATTTACTCAATGCATAAATATCCCTTAGTTGAATAAGTAATCCAAAAATACTATAATATTCAGACAAATCATCTCCTCCTACAATTAAAATTATATCACAATCTTCTGTTTTTTTAAAAATATCTAATTTTTTAGGAAAAAATACACCTTTAAAAAAATCACAAAAATAAGTTATTATTTTAATAAAAATATTTTGACCTTTATTTTTAAATTTTCGCACTTTAATTGTATTTAATCCTGTTGCAGCTATAAATCTTTTCTGAGTTTCTTCTTTTTTATAAGAAAGTATTATAAAATTTAAGTCCTTGTTACTTAATCTTGATAAATGAGTTATGACATTTTCTCCTAGCATCATAGAACCATAATTTAAAGTGTTTTCACAATGAAGCATACCTATTTTTTCAACCATAGTAACCTCCCAATCCTTAAAAACCAAAGCATAATCTTTCTTTTAAATAAATAAGGGATTAATATCTTATAATAAGCCCTATTGAAACTATATTTTTCAAGTTCTAATATAAATTTTTCCCTTCCCAATGGTCTTTCAATAATCCCATCAATTAATTTGGGATTACCCTTGAGTATAAGATTAATATCAATATCTTTTAAATGAATTAGATGTTTTTTATGTAACTCTTTAATCAATTTATCTCCTTTAGGGGTATTTGTTAAAATGGCAGAGGTTCCAAAGATATTCATTTTAGAATCCGGAATTCCCCAAAAATCACCAAGCATTAAGTCTCCATTAGTTGGTAATTTTATAAAACTGCAGTTATAACAATTTTCATTTAATGCAATATTTGATAAATAAGTTTGCATATACTTATTTTTTTTATATACTTGGAATAACTGAGAATCGTCATCAAAGATTATTCTAACCCCAAATTTTTTCCAACTCTTAGTCTTATCTCTAAAATTGATATTTTTCACTTTTCTTTTAAATGTTTTTAAATATTCTTCTAATAATTTATATGATGGAACACCATGACAAAATAGAGTTATAATAAATAAATTTTTTGTATTTCCCTTTAGTTTTTTATACACTCTTTTAACAATAATAGTTTGACAAGGGGTTCCAACAAATAATAACTGTTTTGAATAATCAATATTTATTAATTCTTTATAAAATAAATCCATATTACTCTGAACATATTTTGAACCTCTCATTTCTTTTAATTTTTTTAGATTATTGGTAATAATATGGTAAGGTTTATTATTAATCATAACACAACCAGAAACATAACCTCCCTCTTCAATAATTTTTTTTGCTACTTCAAAGAAAATACCTCCTGAAGAGCTATTTTTTAGATTACTCTTATTTAATGACCAAGATACATAACTTTTTATTCCATCATATCTATTTTTCATTTTTCATTTACTCTCATATTTTTTTGCAAGCTTATTAAATTTTTTTTCTCATCAAAATAATCTAAAATAAGTTGGTAGTATTTATCAATTCCTATCCCTTTATCAATTTTTAGATTGGTTAATAAAATTCCTTCTTGTTTATGTCCACCTGAAATCTTTTTATGAGTTGGGTTTACTGAAACAACATTATTAAATAATGTCCAATTAAATCCATAATCTTCATCTAATTGAACTAATAAATCTGGCAATTTACCTATAAATTTTCCTTCCATAATTTCTTTCTTGGGTTTGATCCAAGTAACAATATTTTTTCCATCAATTTCAAATGAACTCAAAAGTTTAATAATCTCATTTTCTATATTTTTATAATCTAATCCTTCTTCTTTAATCTTCTTTCTATTGATTATAATCCCCCCAAAAGGATTAGTTCCTGCAAAATCAGAAGCATAAACTAGAGAGTTATCTTTATCAATAAGATAAGTAGACTTTTGCAGTGATTTTTTATTTGGAATAAATTTTGAAATTTTTATAATCCAATCTGTAAGATTATATTTATGCATTAATTCTAAAGTTTTATTTTTACTTTTTTCAATAAACTTATATGGAGAAAATTTAGAATTACTATTTGTTTTTAAATAACCATTTTGCCTTAACAATTCATTTACATTGAAACACTTTTGACATCTTCTACCATGACCATGATCACTAAAAATCATTATTTTAGTATCTTTTTCCACATTTATCATATACTCTCCAATTATTTCATCAAATAATATATACATTTTCTTTATTTCATCATAAAATTCATTATCTCCTGGATAATCCCTATCTTCTTTGTCCATATACCTCCAAAGAAAGTGTTGTATTCTATCTAAGGTTAAAAAAGTTATAAAATATAAATCCCAATCTTGTTTTTTTAATAATCTTATACCATAATCCTTTAAAGTTAAAGAATCTTCTTTAGTTTTATAAATAAATTCCTTTAAGGTGGTATCTTTAGGAAAATCCTCAATTCCCCCTAATGCAGGAGAAGGATATTTTTCTAGAAATTTTTCTGGAAAAGATTTACTATTCCCATCAACAAAAACTTGCCCAGAAATCATCACACCATTAACTTTCCAAGGAGGGTAAGCTAAGAAAGGATTTATAACACAAACTTTTTTCCCTTTTTGTGATAATTTATCCCAAAAAGTTTTTCCTCTATAAGTATCATGATCTAATTCAAATTCTTTTTTTTGTATATCTAAATAATCTATAGACTCTATAACTCCATGTTCTGCAGGGTTTTTTCCAGTGAATATAGAGATCCAAGCAGGGATAGAATCTGGAGGAAACACAGAGTTTGAATAATATAAGTTTAATTTAGACATATTTGGTAATATTTTCTTCCATTTTTCTACCAAAATGGGAGACATACCATCAATACCAATAAGCAATAATTTTTTTTTCATAGTAATCCCCTTATTATTTTTTCATTTACTTTTTCAATACTATCTTTTCCATCCAAAATATTTATATTATTTATTTTTGCAATTAATAGATATTTGTTCCTTCTTTCTTCTAGATAGTTAATATTAGGGACATTTGGATCATCCTCTCTTTGTAATGATTCTTTTGGTGCAATATCCAATAAAAACATAATTCTTGGTTTTTTGAATAGTTTTAAGAATGGTTTTTTGAATAGTTGCTTTATTTCTTCATCTGCCAATCCAAAATTAAGGCTAAGATCTATAAAATAATCATAAAAATATCTATCTAAAATTATATTTTTACCAAAAAAAATTGGTAAATTTACTTTAAAAAAGATTTGAGAATAATAATCAATAAAACTAAGTGTAAAATATAGTTTTCTATAAAATTTATTTTTAAAGATATTTCTTTTTCTTTTTGTAAATTTATTATAAACTTCATCAGTAACTTTTTTATTTTTTAATGTGGATTTATTAAAAAATTTTATTGGAATAGCTAATAAAAAAGGTTTATATCTAGCCCAAACTATTTTATATTTGGGTAATTTTTCTGCTAATTTATGAACTTGTGTTGTTTTTCCAGAACCATCCAATCCAGTTAAACCAATTAAATCTCCTTTCATTTTTGGATCTCCTCAAGTATACTTTTAAAAACAATTTTAGAGTCATATTTCTTTACTTTTTCTCTAGATTCAATTTTATTTTTGGGATTTATTTTAGTAATATGAGTTAAGATATTTGAATCAGAATTTACCTTTATTAAACCATGAAATTTTTCTTTTAACATCCAATTTAATCCTCCAAAATTAGTGGTGATTACATTAATATTACAAGATAATGCTTCTAATACAGATAAAGGCACATCGATAGCAGAATCAAATTTTTGAGCTAAAAATAAGTAATAATCAGATAATTGATAGAGTTCTTCTATATTAGGAATGTATTTATCTAAAATAATTAAATTTGCTTTAGTTTTTAAATTCATCTCTTTTTTATATGTCGTACTAGCAACTATAATCAATAAATTATTCTTATTTTCTAAAACTTGAAAAAGAGATTGTATATTCCTTTTTTTCTTAAGATGACCTATATGTAAAAATATTTTTTTATTTGGGAGTAAGTTCCATTTTTTTCTTAGTAAATTTTTTTTGTTTTTTGATACTGCATAAAATCTATCAGTATCAATTCCAATTGCACTTAAATTAATATTAAAACCCAAATTATTTAAAAAATGATATGTTTCTTCAGATGAGGTAATTACTAAATTGGGTTTAAGAAAAGGTAAAATTATTTTTTCTAAAAATCCATATTTCCTTCTTTGTAAAGAAATAATAATCAATTTTTTGTTAGTAAATAAACTAAGAAATTTTGCTCTCAAAAATGCAAAAAAAGTTATTGAAGAATAAGGGATGTAAATAATAGAATCTGGATTAAATTTCTTAATTTTTTTAAATAAAGAAAAATTTAAGAAAAATTTATTCATATTAACAGAAATTAAATTTAATTCTTTATCTTCAAATTGTTGATTAGTAAAAGCTAGAACCTTAGATTTTTTCTTAAATTCCCTAATTAAAGAAACTACATAATTTTTCATACCTTCATCATATGGTTTTTTAAGAGTTTCATTAATAATAACAAATTTCATTTTATTAACACCTTATATTTTTTATAATATTTTTGAAAGTCTAACTTAGGAATATTTTTATACTTCTTTTTATCAAAATTCATGATTATTTTCTTTAATTGATTAAAATCATTCCATTGAAAACATAAATCTTTATCAAGCATTTCTATTAATTCTGGATTTCCTCCCAGGTTACTAGCAATAGCAGGGGTATCCAACATATAACTTTCTATAATAACCATAGAGTTATTTTCTGGCCATTGTGAGGGTAAAATAAGAGCATTAGCATTTTTCATTAGACCATAAATATTATTTTTATCTAAAAAACCTAAATAAATTATATTTTTATACTTTTTAGAAATTGATATAATCTCCTTTTCTAAACTCCCTACACCAGCAACAACTATTTTTTTATCAATCTTTTTAAATAAACTGATTAATGGGATAATTCCTTTAAGAGTTTCTAATTGACCTACAAATAGAAAATAATCTTTATATCCAGAAGAATTTAGATTTTTAGAATAATTTGGAACAAAATTGTTAATTACTTTAATATTATTTTTTACTTTTCCAAGAGTTTTTAATTTTTCAGCCAAATATTCACTTGGGGATATGATATAGTCTAAATCTTTAATATACTTATTTATATCCATTAATGGAAATGGTTTTTTGTGTTTTAAGCAACATAAAATACAATTTTTTCTACTTAAACAAACTTTTCCATTTTTTAATAAATCATATTTAGGACAAATTAACCAATAATCATGAGCTGTATAAATATTCTTATAATCTCCTATTTTCTTTAATATTTTTGGGCCTAATAAAGAGATATTATGATGATGGACAATATCAAAATTTTCTTTTTTAATTAATTTCTTGAAATAATTGTAAGTATGTGGCATTGTTTGAAACGAGTAATTTAAGATTGGCTCAAAAATATCTAATGGAGATTTCATCCAATGAATTTTAACTCCATTATCTTCAACAATTTTAACAACCCTTTCCCTTTTAAAATAATAAGAATCTAAGGAGGTAAGAACATGAACATCATGTCCTTCTTGAACTAAACATTCAGCTAAATACTTAACATGTGTACAAGCCCCACCAATATGATAAGGGGGATAAAAAGAGGTAGTAAGAAGTATCTTCATTTTCTAAATACTCCTATATAATATAAAACAAACTTATTAAAAAAAGGTAAATATTTTATACTCTTTATTTTTTGAGATTTAAACATATTAAATATTATTTTTAAACCTTCAGAAGTATATCTAAAGAAATCAAAAGGTTCATCATGCAAGGGAAATAAAAAAGGAGTTACAATAAAAACTTCTCCGTTTTGTTTAAGAACTCTATATATTTCATTTGCAGCTTTATTAGGATCAGATAAATGTTCAAAAACATTATTACAGATAATAAAATCAAAAGAATTGTCTACATACTTCAAATTCATAATATCTGCAACTTCATCAATATTTGGCAACTTAATCAAATCAGTAGTAATAACTTTAGCTTTCTTAAAATTATGCTTATATGATTTTATTCCAGAACCAATCTCTAAGATTATTTTGTCTTTTAAATCATAATCTTTAGATTCATTTAGTAAAATCTTATTTAATTTATAATGATAAGGAAACATAAATATATCCCAAAACTTTTGTTTTAAGGGTTTTAGTTTATATTCATTTTTCATCTAATTATTCTCCTATAAATATTTTTTGTGTCTTTAACCATTTTATTGATATGAAATTCTTTATTGACTCTATTAAAAGCAGCCAAACCCATCTTCTTTCTTTTCTTAGGATCATCAAGCAATATTTGTAAATATTTAGTCAATTGTTTAACATCCCCAGCATCAAATAAGAAACCTTCTTTATTATCTTTAATCATTTCAGGAATACCATTAATTCTAGAAGCAACAATAGGAACCTTAAAACACATAGACTCTAATATAGTATTAGGAAAATCTTCATAAAAACTAGGTAATGCATATATTGAAGTTTTTGAAAGTAAATATGCTAATTTTTTGTGGTTTATAAAACCAGTAAAAGTATAGTCTGTTATATTGTTTTTTTTCAATTTTTCAATAACTGTATCTTCTGCTCCACTTCCAGCAAATACTAAATGATATTCACCCTTCAAAGGCTTTACAGCATCAATCAAAACATTAATTCCCTTTTGGGATATCAATCTTCCAATAAACGTAATAATTGGTTTTTTAATGGGCTCTATTTCTTTAATTTTTTCAATATTTGACTTGGAAGTAAAATCTTCAATATCCATACCAGTATGAGTTACATAAGAATTTTTTTGGTAATTATAATTATTTTTAAAATACTTTTTATTATAATAGGAGGTTAAAATTAATTCTTTTGTTTTTTTAACATAAATCCATTCTAATAAAGAAATATAAGGATAAAGCAATAAACTTCCAATTTCAGATCTACTCATTTTAAAAATATTTTTTTCAGATTTCAATGTTCCCTTTAATTGACCCCTAATAATAGTGTGAGCAGTCAAAACATGAGGTATTTTAAATCCTTTAATTTTTAAATAGATATCTGGCATATGTACTAAATTAGTTACATGGACTATATCAAAATTATATTTTTTTTGCAGTGGGGGTAATTTTTTCAATACTGCCATTTGAAAAAAATGATTATAAACAAAAGTATCATTTGCTTCAGAAATATTATGTAAGGTAATTTTATTGTCAAATAGTTTTTTAACTTCATTTGGATCATATTTTTTATTAGGTAAATTTTTTGCAGGAGTAATGACATGGACTTCAAAATTTTTGTCTTTTACCAAGCCCTTTACCAACTTTACTGCATATGTACCTACTCCTCCTACTTGAGGATAGAATTCTGAGGCTAAAATGGCGATTTTCATAGTTTATTTTCGATTTTTAGTCATTTATAAACCTTTCTATTATTACTACTCTGCAGTAACCACAACATTTATAAGGTAAAACAATTCAAAAAAACAAATGGAAGACGATAAAGTATATAATGCCTTAATGGTAATATCAGCTATAGCAATTATAATCATCTTAACATTAATATTTACTACAAAAACAACTGAAGAGTTTACAGAGCTTTACTTTGAAGATCACCAAAATCTTCCTAATCAAATACAATTAGAAAAGGAATATACATTTCAATTTTCAATACATAATCTAGAAAATGAACAAACTTCTTACAATTATAAAATATCAATTGATTACTACAAATCTGAGAAATTACAAAAAACAGAAACTTTATTTCAAGATTCAATATCTCTTGAACATAATCAGACAGCAACTATCCCATATACCTTAATATTAGAAGACTCCTTTGAATCAGCTAAAATTATAGTAGAAACAAACAACCAAGAAATACACTTCTGGGTGGAGGAAGAAGAATGATTATAGACATCTTATGGAATATAATCCATGCAATTTTAGGCTTATCTTTTGGGCTGTTCATCCCTGGATTTTTACTTACAAAACTAATATTCAACGATCAAGAGTTATTAGAAACAGTAGCATTTTCAGTAGCATTCAGCATAGCCATAGACATCTTCCTAGGCCTTTTCCTAGGTGCAAATAAGACAATGTACCAAATTACAGGTGGAATTACAGAGCTAAATGTATGGTTCTATCTAATCTTAATTACCCTAATTCTAGGTCTATTATATATAATGAAGGAAAAGGGAATAAAACCCTTCAAAAAGGCTTAAATCAGTAAAATTTAGCCATATTAGGCTTTAATACCATTCTAGAGTAATAACAAAATCAAAACCTTTATAAAGGAGTTCCTATTTTCAAATAGTAACAAATTATGCTCTTATATAGGAGGCAAAAACTAAAATGAAAAAATTAATAACAATATTAATGTTGGCGCTTTGTTTCGTAGCTACACCAGTATTGGCGGCTGAAAGTTCAAACTATGATTTTGATTATTTCGCAGTTGCAGATATTAATGCAGACAATGGAACAATCTACGTTGAAAGAGGCGACAACGTACCTGTAACCGTATATTTTTATGGAACAGGCAACACAACTGACGTAAACTTAAAAGTATGGATTGGTGGTTATGAATATGATTACACTCATACAGCTTCAGAAATGTTTGATGTTGAAGATGGTGTTTGGTATAGAAAAGTACTAAACTTACAACTTCCAGACGATATGAATGCTGAAGATGAGTACACATTGTACTTAGAAATGTATGACGACGATGACTACATCAGAGAAGAAGCAACCATTATGGTTAGCAAAACTCGACATGATGTAAGAATCCAAGATGTAATTGTAGACAATTCAACCGAAGCTGGTGATTATACATCAGTTACAGTAAGATTAGAGAACATGGGTGACAAGAAAGAAGAAGACTTGAGAGTACAAATTTCAAGTGAAGATCTTGGCATTGAAGTAGCTACTTACTTGGACGAATTAACCAACAATGAAATCGATAACGAAGATGAAGAAGAATCAGGCGATGTAAGTCTAAACTTCAAAGTTGATAATGAAGCTTTGACTGGTGCTTACGACCTTGAAGTAACTGTTACATATAACAATGGTTACTCAACTGTTTCAGAAACAGCTGTTTTGAACGTTAATGGCGCTCAAGAAGATGCTGGTGAAGTTACAGTTACAGTTTCAGATGCAACTGAAGAAGAATCAAAAGACTTTTCAACAGCATTGAAACTAGGATTCGGAATCTTAGCAGTATTGATTGTTATCCTAGCATTGATCTTAATCGTGCGAAGATAAACATCTTTTTTTCTTTTTTTATTATTTTTCTTTTAATGGACTCAAAGCCCCCTTTCTACCAAATTATTCAAATATCTTACCAATACATTAATTCTTAGATTTGAGTAATTATATAAATAAGTTAATTAAAAAGTAGTAATATGATTAAAAAAATATTAACCTTACTAACAACAGCATACCTAACATTACAAACAGGATGTGCTTGGAGATTATACTTTAATGAAGTTGGTGAATGTAGGGAGGATATACAAAATACTATAGATGATGTAGTTGATTATGGGTTAAATCCAAATATGGATGAATTTAATCAAAATATAGAAGAAATAATAGAGAATCCTGAATTAGATGCAAAAGATATATCTGAATTAGTAAAAGAAAGATATACTTTATGTGGAGATGCATTTTACCCTAATGCAAGTGCAGGTATATATGCTTATAATTTTAGACAGGAAATTACAATCAATAAAAGAACAGATGATGAAATGGTAATATTTATGGAAAATGCAGTTATATTAGATAATGGGTACCAAGACGTTCTAAAAATATCACATTCATATGATGAAGCAAGAAATGCAAGAGAATATTTTAGTTTAGATGAAGATTATATACTTAATACTGAATCTATAAAGGATAAAATAAGAAACACAGATAAAACATATGAAGAAGAAAGAGATGCAATAAAAAGTGTAATAAAAGATTTTTATAATATGGTACAGGATAATGGAGGAACAATAGTTCATGAATATACTCACATGGCATTAGATGAAAATGGATATACTCATTATGATGAAGTTAAAGTAAAAGAATATGAAGTTTCTTACGAAGAAACAATAATGACAGAAAAAGATAAGGCAATGGATTTAATTGAACAAGTATATTATGAAGTAAAAGCAGAGGCTGGAGAGGAATAGAGCAAATACAAGGCTAAAGATTCAATTTTGCATAAGCTTTATCTAGAAATATAATGACTTTTTGAGCATATTCTTTATCAAATTCTTTTCCATAGTACTTAATTCCATTCCTAAAATACCTTAATTGATTCATAAATTCAATTTTTTTCTCAGAAAAACCAAGATTTCTTAAATAAGCTACTTCAGCTTCATGTGAAAATGTCTTCAATCCATTAAGAAGAAGTTTGGCTCTAATAAGCTCTAGAATAATATCATAACAATTTTCTATAAAATAATTTGCATTTTTGTCAGTTATTTCTATCTTATCTTCAATTTCTTTTAAAAAAATCCTTTCTTCTCTTTGCCTCCTCTACAAGATTCTTTGCTCTTCGTAAATCAATATGTGTTTTAACAACAATATCCGTATTCAAAAAATCCTCAAATCTCCTCATAAAGAACCATTAAGAACAATGCCATTTAAGATATTAAACCTCAAATTCTCGGAAATATTCTGGATATCTTTATAAAAATTCAAATTTATCTCTCTCTCTAACAATTTCACATACTTATCTAAATCAACATTTTTCTCTTTAGAGTCTATTATAGCAATATCAATATCAGAGTTCTCATTATCACTACCATATGAATAACTACCAAATAAGATTATAGCACAACCAGGAAATTTTTCTAATAAAAAATCACTCAAACCAGATTCATAAACCATCCTTAAGTTCTCTACACGTTTCAGCTCCAACACTCTAGGACTATCATTCAGCTTTATAGATAATCTTTTACTTTCCTTATCCTTTTCAACTAAGATCATTTTCTCTTTAACTAAACCTTTCAAGGCTTTTGAAATAGCTGTCATAGAAACACCCAAAGAAATTGCAATTTTTCTCTGAGTAAAGCTTCCTGATTTAATAAAAAGGAATCTCAAGATTTCATTCTGTAGTCGTGTAAACTTAAGTTTATACATATCCATTATAGTTTATATATATCAACTAAAGTTTATAAACCTTTCGGAGCTCTTAAAAAATCAATTCCCTACCTCTCATTAGAACATTAAATTTATCTCTTTAATAGTTTAGTTAATAATTCTATAATATGTTCAAATTCTAATTTATTTGTACTAATATAATCCTTCTTCACAAATATTCCATCATAAGAAATCCTATTTCTTACATCTTTTAATTTATGGATTGTAGAAGATTCATATTCATATTGGGGGAAGGTATGTTTAAAAAAAGAGATTAAACATTCATGATTATCTGATTTTAAACCATTTTTTAATAATAATGCAACTAATAATTCTTTAATTACCTCATAATAATCTGTTGCAACTATTGAAGCAGTCTCTTCATCAAGTTTAATACTTTTTGTAACCCTTAGTCTTATATCACACATCTTTTGTATTGATTTAATCTTTTCTTTGTCTGGTTCAACTTTCTTGATATGCTCCTGCAAACAAATGTTCCAATTCATTATTTCTTTCATAGCCTTATAAAACCCCTTAACTTTATACCATTAACAATATTATTTAACAATTCTTGTGATAAACTCTTTAAATTAGGTTCAAAAAAAAGATTTATTTTATGTTTTAATATTTTTTCATACTTTTCTAGATTATACTTTGATTCTTTAGCTTGTATAAAAAGATCAATATCACTTTTTTTATCATATTCTGCCTTAGCAAAAGAACCAAATAAAATAATACATTTAGGATTAAATTCTTTTTCAAGATAATCCAATAAATTATTCTCCATTAATTTTTTCAAGAATTCCTCTCTTTTGTAAAACCTATACACTTCACTAGATTCATTAGCCCTAAAACTTGTAAATACCCCCTTTGTGTTTTTTATTATTAAACTTTCTTTTAAGAGATGGTTAATATGATAGCCTACTGTTGTTTTGGGGATATTTAGCTCTTTGGCAATACCCCTAATATGAAACTCCTCTGTTGGATTTTCAAAAAATATGTTTAATATGTCTTGTCCCATTTTTATGACCAATTGTCCTATATTTAAGGACATTTATAAACCTTTCGGAGCGTTTAAGGGACTAATCCGTAATTCTTCCGAACTTTTCTCGTAAACTCTTTTTAAAACTCATTCCATATAACACTTATGAAGAAAAAAGGCGACACCTTAGAAATCTTCGTAGAACATCTATTAAAAGATCTGGGAAAAAAAAGAGTAAAAAGAAACATCAGCAAAAAGAAAGGAAACTACAGAGCTCAAATTGATGTACAATATGGACTCTTTCCTTCTTTTGTTGAATGTAAAAACCAAGCTGATTTAGTGTCCTATGCTGATTTTATGAAGTTTGTAGGGGTTTGTAAAACATTCCAGCCCTTAGAACGAATAATGGTAACTACATCTGATTTTGAGCGAAGATGTTATCTTGATGCCAAGAAATATGGAGTAGAGCTAGTAAATCATCATAAATTAAGACAATTATACCACAAATCTAGGTTTACAGTCCCCAAACACCATATTAACGCTCCAATGGCCAAGATAGTAAGGGAAAGAGGAACAAAACAATATGAGCCATCTATTAAGAGACAAGCAATAAACTACTCTAAATGGGGTTTGTTTTTGGCCTTAGGAACTACAACTTATCAGTATAGAGAACAAATATTACCCTTTGCAGAACAAACTCGTCCTTATCTAGAACAAGCTTTAGAATACATCCAAAATTTACTTTAGAAAAACTTAAATAACATTAAATAACCTTATTTAACAGGAGGTAAAACAAATGGTACTCAAAACATTCAATGTGGAAGAAAAAACCTACAAGAAGTTTTCAAAATATTGCAAGGAAAATGGATTCAGTATGAGCAAGCAAGTACAGATATTCATGCAAGCTCAGATAGAAGAAGAACCCAAACTAAAAGAATCTTATCTAAGAAAAATAGAGAGATTAAGCAAACATGGAGAATTTATCGAATTCAAAAATATTGAAGAGCTTAGAAAAAGATTAGAATCCTAATGTATAGATATATAATAGAATCAAAATTAGAAAAAATATTAAAAAAACTAGCAAAAAGAAATAGATTAGCATATGATAAAATATTAAATAAAATTGATGAAATAATACAAAATCCAGAACATTACAAACCTCTTAAAAATGAATTAAAAGGAATAAGAAGAGCACATCTTGGACATTTTGTTCTCACCTTCCAAATTAAAGATAATACAATTATATTCTTAGACTTTGATCACCATGATAACATCTATGAAAAATAATATTTACTTTAAATAACTCAAAACCTTCAAGATAACCAATCCACAACAAATAAAGAATATAAAACTCTCCCAAATACTTCCAGTTGTAATAAAACCTCTAATGTTCAACACAGGATAGAATAAATGAATTCCATCTTTAGTAAACATATCAGCAATTAAATGTATCATATATCCAATTGCAAAAGCATATCCAATCAAAGGAAAACCAAACAACACTCCAAAAATAGCAACAACAGCAGGAAGATATATTGAATGCATCAACCCTCTATGTCCTAAAGTAACATTAAGAATATTTGAAACTATTCCAACCTTCTTTCCAACTTTACTTTTTGGAGTATCAATATCTGGCAACAAAGAAGCTAAAACTAAAACACCAAAGAACAATACAGGATAAACTGGATTTAACAAACTAACTAATACCAAACCTAACAATACTCCAATCACCAAATGAGTTTTAAACATCATATAATATAATAGAACATTAATCATTATTAAGCTTTTTTGTCTATAGCTCTAACAATACTCTCAGAAACACTTCTTAATTTATTCTCCAATCGTTTAGGCAACTTATATGCCTTGCCATCAAGACTCAGATTTGTAATTGGGCTTTTACAAACTCTCATAATACCATCTGAATATTTACCATCAACTACAAAAACACGAACATCCCAAAACTTATTATTAATCTTCTTCGGTCTTATCCTCTGTTGAAAAAGCATCCTTTCTTTAATTTTAACCTTTGAAAAATGGATATTTCTTCCCATAGAACCAGAAACTGGTTTCAAAATAAAATCAAAATTATTTTTCTCTAAAACTTTATTCAACTCTTTTTGATTATCAACAACAAAATATTTAGGAATATTAACTTTTACTTTTTTTACAGTTTTATACGTCAAATCTTTGTCTGATGTTAAATGAACAACAGTTCTAGGATTTATCACAGGAATTTTACCTTCAAAATATCTACCAATTAAACTGCCATGCCTATAAATGCAGCTTGGCTCAAATTTATCCCCTTTACTATCAGTAAGATAAATCTTACTATGCCTATTACTCTCCTTATAACAATATTTTAGTTCAGGCAAATCCTTTTTCAATTCTTTATAGATCCAAGGTTTTTTTAATGGTCCAACAAAACATTGATTAGGACCATATTTTTTCATATAATTAGCTAATGATTTTATTGGTCTTCTAACAGAAACTTCCTGCAACTCCATAACTCCAGCAGGAACTGAATTAGCCTCCAAAAAATAAGGTTTTTCATCCACATCAAAAATAAAATCCAAAGCTGCAAATATATATTTCTTCATATAAATAACTAAGAACACATTATTTATTTACTTTTCCTTCAATTCCATAGCTAAAGCCTTGGGATTTGCTTCTTTAACAGTATTACCAACTACTTCTAATCTATTAAAGAAATCATTTTTAGTAACCCTTCCAGAAATTTCTAATTGTTTTCCAGCCAAATTCCTTTGTATTTCTTGAAACTTACTAGAGTCCTCTTTCAAAACAGAAACATCCTCAACCCCTAGTATCTTACCAACATTGTCTCTAAAGAAAACAACTCTAATATTATCAGTACCATCATCAAAAACAATATTCAAAACACCTTGAGCTTTACTCTCTACCTTACCATGCTGGCCACAATAAAAACTATCATCCCTATACTCTACTTTTTTACCACATTCAGGGCATGCATCATAAAACCTTGGCTCAAAAACTTGAACTAAAGTACCAACAATAGAAACATTATCATTTTCTTTTAGATCTTTAATATCTTTCCTTTCATGATCAGTAAAACTTTTAACCTCAATCTTTATATCTTTAGGATTTATTTCCCATGAACTTTGATTCCCTAAATGTAATTCCATATAACCTCTATTATTCTCCTTTACATAACCATTAGAAACTTTTACAATATCTCCTTCCTTAATTTTACCATCCGCAACTTCTTTAATTTGATGCTCATCCCATAAACATAATCTGCAAGAACCAGTCTCATCCCCAACTAAAATATTTACAACCCTACCCTCTCTTGCTGCAACCTTAAATTCCCTGATCTCATAAATTTGAATTACTTTAGCTACCAACTCAACTCCCTTTAACATTGGATTTAATTGATTAACTTTAGCATGTTTAATTCCAACTTCATATAACTTAACTCCAAATTCATTTGCAATAATGTGTGCAGCACCCTCTTTAGAAATCAAGTCAGAAAGTTGTTTCAGCTTCTCTTTAATCTTCTCTTCAATCTCAGCTCTAGAAATACCCTTTGTCTTCTCAATCTTCTCTAGAATCTCATCATATTTCAAATTCATATATTAACCAATATAATGACCATTTATAAATATTTGTTTGTTCAAAGGAATAATTATTCTAAAAGTACCTTTATAGCTTCATATTTAGGTTTAATAATTCTTCTGGAACTCTCAAAATGTAGTTTATTCCACTTTCTTTCTAATTTATTCCTTACAGAGTCTCTTCCTTCTCCTTGGCTTTTTCCTTCATAAACAAAAGCAGCTTTAAACAAACCTGGAAGATTATCAAAATTACTCATAGCATCTGCATCAGCAATTATTCGTTCTTCAAGGTTATTCCTATCATTATCTTGAGAACCTCTATGATTTAAAATACAATTTTTAACCATTTCAATTCGATCTGGAGGATATTCTAATGATTTTAATTTTTCTCCAGCTACTCTAGCTCCAGTAATGTGGTGTTCTTCTCTTCCATATAATATTGAACCAATATCATGCAACCAACCTGCAAGTTGAATAACTTCTTTATCCCCACCTAATTCATCAGAAAGCTGTTCAGCATACCTTACAACACTTGCAAAATGAAAATTAAAAGGTTCATAACCATATCTACTTGTTGGTTTTTTACATTCTTCTTCAACATAATTCCTTACTTGTTCAACTATGCTCATTAGTTAGAAAATAAACATAGTATTAATAAAATTAACTACATTAAAAACTAAATATTTGTTTGAAAGAATAAAATAATTAACCTCAAGCCCCAGTATCAAATATTTCATTATTAAGAATATCAATCTGCTCTTTTAATTCTTCATTTTGATTAGACAACTGTTTAATCTGAGCAGATTGTATAATTATAATCGCTTTCATATCTTCAACGCTCATTTGCTCTATATTTTGTGATGTATAACTATACAAATTGTTAGCAGATTCTACTTCAATTAAACTATCTCCATCAGGAACCCAAGTAACACCTGCAGAAGAACTAATTTCAGAAACTTTAGACATTACTGCATGTTCCTCATTAGGGTTATAGTCACTCCCTTGACCACCAATTATAATCCCATCTTCATCCCCAGTTCCAGAATCTGCTCCACCAAACCAATTAGAAAAAAATCCTCCTTTAGTAGCCATACCAGTTATAGAACTTCCAAGAAATAAACCAATAACTAAAGCAACTCCAATATAAGTCAATATTTTTTTTAAATCATCCTCTTTCTTTTTCATTTTTTAACCTCTAAAAATAAAAAACAGTCGGCTTTATGCCGGCTCTCCTCTGATCAAACTCTGAAAGAGTTTGGGTTAAGGCTCAATCCAAATGTTAACACTATCTATAACATCTTCATAAGCAAAGTCATAAAGTGTTATTGTTATCTCACTTGCTAGAGGTCCAAGATTAGTAGGATCAACTCCTGTAACAATACAAGTAATTGTATCATCTTGAGTGTCCCTATTCAGTCTTACATCCTCATCACATTCAATATTCTTGTAAGCACCTGTAACAGTAACTTTCAAGTCTTCTCTTTCCCCTGGTTCGATGTAAGTGAAACAATCAGCTAATGAAGGAATTATTGTTCCTGTTCCTGTATTTTCAATTGTCAATTTAAATCTCAACTCAGCACTCTTACCATCTCCAGAAACACTAACTGGATCTTGATCAATTTGAGTAATTCTTACTGCAGATGGAGGATTTGAACCACTAGGTAAATTAACTCCTAACTCCTCTTCTAATTCAGTATAAAACAAGTAAGCTTTTACTTCAACTGGCATTGCATAACAATACAAACCAGCAATCTCCTTTGTAACTGTAGTGCTAATATCCTGTTTATATTTCAATGGACCTAATTCAACCTGTTCTTCTGATGTTAAACAAGTATCTTTATCAATTGAATATAGTTTAGGACTAGTAACTGTTTTAGCTCCAGTAAAAATATTATCTAGAATTGCATCCCCTTTTAATTTAACCTTTACATCACCAGCATCAATATCTTCTGGCATTTTATTCACCAAAACAACATCAACATCAATCTCTTCTCCAGGTTGATATGTATTAGCTGCAGAACTAAAAGGTGCATATTCATCAAAATAAGCATCAATCATTGAATTATCACTAGCAAAGCAATTATAATATGCTCCAGTACTAGTTGTAGTTGTTCCAGTACAACCCATTATAAAAAGAAAACTAACTAAAACTGCAAAAGTAATATATTTTTTTAACTTCATCTCAAGCCCTCCTTTATAGTATTATAATAATCTATATTTATTAACCTTTCTATTCAACTCTAAACATAACACTCTCAGTTTCTTCCCAAACATATTCTGTAATTAGATATGCTTTCTGTTCTTTTTCATCTTGGAACAAATATTCTTCACTCCCACCAACAACTGAAATATCCTCAATCAAACAACTTCCTTCACCTTTACCATCTTCCATTTCAACAAACCCACAACTATATTCTTCATCAAAAAGATTAAATGAAACCTTAACCTTTTTACCTTCATCAGAAGTATAAAAACAACTTCCACTCATAAACGCATTTTCATTAACAACATTTCCTTTTCCTGTCTCTTCTAATTCATATGTTAATGTTAATGAAACAGCATCACTCCCTAATCTACTCAATCTTTGACTAACAGTTTTTATCTTTAATGGGCCACTTGATGAAACATCTAATATATTATCTTGAGTTCCTTCACAACTTCCCTTTGATTCTCTTGTTGTACTAATCTGTTTTATACAAACATCAACAATTCCATAGGTACTATACATATATCTATTAACAAAAGTACTAACATACTCTCCACTTTTATCTTGTGGAACTTTATATCCTGGAGTAAAATCAACTATTTGATCATTTTCATAATATTCATCATCTTCTGAAACCACAATATAATAATCTTCACAATCACAACCAGAAAAACCAGAAAACTCAGTATCCAAACCAGTAACACAAATTTCACCTTCAGCATCACTCTGCCCTAAATCTTGAACATTTACTGCTGGAACAAAACTCTGTCCTTCAACATATAAATCTCCACCTTTTACATCTTCATTAGGACTTAAAATTGTCATCTCAACTCCACTATTACCACTTTCACATTCAAAACTAATTGGACATCCAACAACCTCTTCATTTGTATCATTAAAAGAACTCATATCACAACCAACTAAGAAAATTACTAAAAATAATAAAATCCACTTTTTCATTCTTCAGCTCCAATTTGTTTTATTGTTATAACATCAGATTCTTCTGCTAATTGATAAATATATTTAGCATCTATTCTATAATAACCTGTTTTATATAATGAATTACCTATAAAGCTTTCATCTACACCCAACCAACACTCAAAGTTCTTTTCATCACCAACAAGATCATATTTGTAAATACTAGTTTCAATTAAGCCCTCATCAAATGATTGGAATACCTGCTCTTTCAAATTATCATCAAATCTATATTGATTTCCATCTTTGGTTGTTCCAGACTGAGTAAAAGGACACAAATAATTTGGATTCTTTGTTATCTCTTGATTTATTGTTACTCCTTGGGGCAATGTTAATATAATATCTTCAATCTCAACAATCCTTCCATCCCATTCATTCTCTAAATGTATTCCAATTAAAGGATAAGAAGCATATTCATCACTTCTTATTACAACTGGCTGCTCTTCTTCACCTTCACCACCCACACCAATTGCAATTCTTAATGGCTCACCATTATACACAGCTCTGATTGGTAAATTCTCATCGATACCAAACTTATCAAAGAAATCTACCTCTTCATCAACCAACTCATCAAATACTTCTCCACTAGTAAAGTAAACCTTCAAATTAACATCTTCTGTTTCAAATGGAAATTCTAAACCTCCAGAAACAATATACTCTCCATTTAATTCAGTAGTATCCTCTTCATTAATCTGACATCTTAAACTTGAACCTTTCTTTAATATTGTTGAAGCCTCTGGTATTATATCTCCTTGAATAAAAATGCCTTCATCTTTTGTATCAGTCAATGAACAATAAACTTCAGCTTCAACTCCCTCTTTTTCAATTTCATAATAGGCCAAATCATACTTTAATTGTAATGTAGTTCCAGATGGAACCCTATTTCCACTTATAGAATAAAAGTCAACTAATTCAATACCTTTTTTTGTACTACTCCTATTAGTTTCAGTATCCCAATAATCAAATGTTTGTGATTCTCCAATAAACTCTAGATACCAAGATATTGGATTATATTGTCCAAAAATGGTTTTTGCTTCAATCCAATCTCTCTTCCCCTTATCAGTTTGTGAATACATATATCCCATAAATAAAAGTGATATAACTAAAATGATTGCAACAACCCAAAATAAGGTTTTTATAGAATCCTTATTTCCTTTTTCTGAACTACTTCCTTCATCAGCCATTCCCCTTCTATTAAAGTTTAGAATATCCTCTCTAATCCCTCTTTTCATAATAAAATAAATAAGTTTATTAATATTTAAATCTTTGGAAATGTTATGGCTCTATCTATGTGTGTAGCAGATACTACAACTATAATCGCAAAAGCATTAGTTTTTCTTGTAGTACATTGGGGTTGGACTCTAAGTATTATTTTAATAGCTTTATTATTAAGAAAAATTCCTTTTGTATTGGGGGTTTTAGCTGCATTTTTAGATTTAATAGCAGATGTTTTTTTACCTGCTGGAGCAGCAACAGCTGTAACAGGTATAGGCTTGTTATTTGCAGCAGGAGCAATTTTATTTTATGTAATGATTGGTTTACTTTTTGTATTAATGAATTTAACATCAAAAGCAAATATTATTGTAAGAATTCTTTCAGTCCCAGGAGTATTTGTCTTTGGAGTAGTAGTAGGAGCAGTTCCATTCATAAGTTTACCAATATCTATTGGCTATGATGCTTTTATAAAACAAGTAAGTAGTAAGATGTGGGTGAATGTAATATGCTTTATTCCCTCAGCACTATTAATTCTAGCATTAATTTTATTCAACAGCTGGTATTGTACAATCATAACAACAATAGTAACAGCACTAGCTTAACCTAAAGGTAGCTAATGAATCTTCAAAATCAGTTTTATAATCATTAAAATAATCCTCTTCAGTTTGGTAAGTAATGATAAAAACTTTTCCACTCTTATATATTGCAGTTTCTTGAGCCTTGATATTGCTTCCATATTCATAATCAATAACAACAGCATCATAACCATTAACAGTTGTCATCACATCTTGCAAAGTATTAGTGCCAAGTAAAATTTCAGATCTTTCTAATCTATCAAGCTCATTATCCCAAAAATTAGCTAATGAATCAGCATCTTGAACATCAACAACAATTTGCACTAATTGTTTTTCAGTATTCATAAAAACAACAACATTTCCTCCAGGAGCAGTAATCCAACCTTCAGGGGATTCAATAGTATATCCATCTCCTTCATATAAGTTAGAGGTTATAACATTGTTATTAACAATAGGGTTAGTACAACCCACTAAAAATATTACCAAAAATACCAATAAAAACTTTTTCATATTTTAACAAATCATTCCAATCTTTAAATATTTTGCTCAATTATACATTCAACTGGTTTATCTTTAAACTCAGAACAAATATAATCTTTTAATTCATCTGAACCAACACCATTTTCAAATTTCTTTCCATTAACAATAACAGTTGGAAAAGTAGTAACATCATAACTTGTCATCAAAACATCAATCATCGGTTCTTCTTTAAAATTAGAATCAAAGGAAAATACTAACATTCTTTCTTCAAAGATCTTCTTCAAATAATCCAACACTTCTCCTTGAACATCTTGTTCGTTCTCATCATAAAAATATATTACAGTTACAGAATCCATCCCACATTGTTTATCCAATTCATCTGAAAATAACAGGAACTGGATTTCTGTTAAGAAATAATCTCTTAACTGGTACTCAAAAAGACTACTATCTATCAAAGCTTTTTTATTATACTCAATAACCCTATTCATAGAATCAAAAAGACCTTGCATATTTACATCAAATAATTCATTCATTGCTTCACAATTAACACTACCTGATTCTAAATAGAACTGCTGTAATTGCAAACTTTTCATTTGAATACTTTGTTCTAAATTTATCTCTTCAACAGCCTGCAATCTTTCCTTTTCAATAACCAAACCAATACTTAATCCAAAAACAAATATCATTATAGTAACTACCAAAGAAAATACATATAATTTCCAGCTAATCTTTCTCATAGACAATCACCCATCTGCTTCCTTCAGTTTGATTATAGATAACTTTTCCTTCTTCTTTTATATAATTTGTGTAATAATTGTAGACACTATCATTTCTTGCATGATAACTATCAAAAATATAGTATTTTGCATCAGAAACATCATAGTCTTCATGTTCAGGAACAAAATAAACATCCATATCCCCAAAATAGGAGAAATATACAGGGGATGTAGCAACAACCTTTCCATCTAAATCTAATTCTTGAGCAGTATGGATCAAAAGGGTTGTATTATCTCTATCCATTCCAATATGCACAACTCCTACAACCAAACTAACAATAACCCATATGGCTAAGAACAACAATCCTAGCTTATACTTTTTCTGCAACATATAAACTCCATTAGCTGCAATGATAGCAATAAAAGGAAATATTAAAATGAAAAATCTTTCATACTTAGTTGAGATAATCATCAATACAATAAAATATAACAAAATAAAGAAATACAATGGCTTCTTATTCTCTTTAGAAAACATTCCATAAACAAACATAACAGGAATAAACCATCCAAGAATAGTATAGATATGAATAAAATAATAGAAAAATCCTCCATGGGGATGTATCTGTCCAAAGAAATTCTCTATTAACATTCCAAAAGGATTTCCATAATTAATCCAACCCAAAATAAACAATGGAGTCAACATTAAAGCAAATATTAAACCAGAAACAATTAATTCTTTCCACTTTTTCTTATATAAAAGGTATAAAAAGAAAGCAACTGCAAAAACTCCAGCAATATATCTTGTCAAAACAGCCAAACCTAATAATATGGAAGCAAAATAAAACCTATCTTTATACATAAACAACATAGCACCAACTAAAAATATGATTGTTAATGGTTCTGATAAAACCTTAAAACTATAAAAGAAATATAACTGCACACAGCCTAAAATAATTGCTGATATCAATCCAACACTATCATTATATATTTCTTTACCCAAAAAGTATACTAATATCATCCCAAAAATAACTAACAAAAAGTTTAACAAATGAGCATAACCAAATAAAGACAATACAAAAGGAAACAAAGGAGCTCTAAACTCTTCACCAATATCAGAGCTATAAGCTCCATTATTAATATTTTTAGCCAGATCCAGATAAACAACTTCATCCCAATAATAATTTTCAGAATTAATATCCATGTATTGCAACCTAATCCCAACTATCACAAATAATATCAATAATAATATCCATTTCTTATTTACCATTTTGCTTGTTTACGACTTATAAAAATAAATGCAATATAAAGCCAGATAGTCGATAAAAACAAAGAGTACATAAACAAATACACAATTAAAGAGACAAAAGTTCTTCCATGATTTGTAATCTTTTCACCAATAACTCTATAGGAATAGAACATAATAAATAAACCTAGGAATATTAGAAAACCTGCAATAAATAACTTTGAAAATGGAAGAGATAATACACTAAAATCCCATGTAAAATTCTTAATCAAAGTAAGTATGTCAAATTTAATACCAATCATCCACATTAAATCTCTAAATAATTTAACAATAATCTCTTTCAACAAGAATAAAGTTATTATTATAGTTAAAATTCCAGATAAAATTATTGTTGGCATCCTAATAAATCCAAAATCACCATACTTTTTATTAAACATTAATTCCCTATAATTAATTGAGTTATCAACACTCCCCTTGTACCATCTCACCCTTTGTTTAAACAACTTTTTCCAACTTCTTGGACCTTTTGTATACACTGTAGCATCAAAAGTTTGCATAATCTTATACTGATATTTTTGCAATCTAATTGCAATCTCTAAATCCTCTGTAATTGTAGTGGTATCATATCCACCCAAATCTTTAATTAATTGGGTTCTATAAACACTAAAAGGACCAGGAGTAACATGAATACAATTTATTTTTGCATTCAAATATTTGTAAAACATATTAACAACATATTCATACCATTGAACCTTTTCAATAACAGAAGTAGGATTTTCAATTTTTAGTAAAGGACAAACAGCAGCAACATTACTATCTTCAAAATAAGGAAGCATTTGTTTTATTGCATTTGATGCAACAGTTGAATCTGCATCCAAACAAGCAAAAAACTCTCCTTTTGCAACTGACAACCCTGTGTTCATAGCTGTGCCTTTGCCCTGATTAATTTGATTCAAAAGTGTAATATCCTCATTAGGGTGTTCTTTAATAAATCTTTCAACAATTTCTCTAGTTCCATCTTTAGAACCATCATTAACAACAACAATTTGTTTTTTATCTTTAGGATAATCTAATGCAACCAAAGACTGCAAAGTTCTTAAAATAGTCTTTTCTTCATTATATGCAGGAACAATAGCTGTAAAACTAGGTAAAATCTTTCTCAATTGAGGTTTAATATCATCTTTAACAGAATAAAGTACAGTCAACCAAAATATAGATAGAAATAGTAAAACAAAGTAAATTGAAAATACTACAATATCAAATGTACTTAATATCATGCATCAAGATCCTCCCTAACCCATATTTCTACTCCATCTTTATCATAGAGTTTTATAAAATCTCTTGTATTCTGTAATATGAATAATAAACCTTGACTATCATACTCCCAAATATCCTCTCTCATTTGTTCATCAATCCACACATATTTAATATCATATTCATCAAATATTGCATTAACTTCATCTAAATTTCTATTATAATACAATTCTTCCATAATCTCAAATCTTTCAGGAGCATCATCTACAAAAAGATAATTACTATCTACAAAATTCTTATGCCCACCATATGCAATCCAAACCCCATTTGTATAATCTGAGAATACAGCTCCTTCATCTCTTGTTTGCAGATATTCCATTGCCTCAACCTCTCCTCTTGTAGGTTCAGCATCAGTCAAATAATTTAATTGAGAAATTCCAGAAAAAACAATGCCACAAACCATAATAATTAAAATATAAGTAATAACACTATTCTTTTTCTTCTCTAAAAATGATCTTATCCCAAAAGCACCTAAAACACAAAGGAAAATATTCAAGAAGATTAAAGCTTCAATTCTAAATAATGAAAATATTATTAATGAACCCAATGAAAAGAATACAAACAGGTTAGTATACTTCTTTTTCCATAGGAACAACATTCCTGTAATTGACAAAGCTAATAAAAATATTCCAATCCCATAACTACTACCAAAATCATAAATAACTTTTTGAAAAATATCATACCAATTGGTTTCACCCTGGCTAATTCTTTCTGGGAAACCTGCATTATAGAGGATATTACCATAATAAAATACACTAGCTAATAGGGCAACAATCAGCAAAACAATAAACAACTTTTTCTTATTCTTATCCTGATAAAATGCATAGAAGAACATACATAAGATTAGTGAAGCTAATAAAATGATATTAAACATAGGCAATATTAGAACAATAGGAATAGATAACCATGAAAACTTTTTTTGCATAAACAAGAAAAAAGCTAGTATACACAAAAAAGTAGGAATAAACAAGCTATTTCCAAAACTAAACAAATAAATAAAAGTAGGAGACAACAAAAATAACACCATTGTTAATTTCTGTATTTTGGGATCATCCTCTAATTTTTTTATTATCAGCCATAACAATATGAAACTCAAAACTCCCAAAACAAGAGGTAGAACTTCAATCATTAATCCTGGAGCAATACTCAATACTAAAGGAGTTCCCCATTCATAAGCTGCAAAAGTTCCTCCAAAGCTATATCTATCATAAACACCAGGGTCTTCAGCCAATCTTAAATTTAAATATGATTCTTCACCAACAAAGCCCATATAAGAAGGTCTTAACATAGGTACAACTAATAAAATCCCTATGCATGCAAGTAATATTAAATACTTAACATACCACTTCGTAAACAGTTGCTTCTTCATTACTAAAAACCTCATCAAAACAAATTTCTTCATTTACATATTTTAATCTATCAATGCCATAAAGATGTTTTGTCTTATCTGAAAAATAAATATAATCTGCATTATACTTTGCTAAAGTTCTTTGTGCTTTAACTAAAGATTCAGTTTGGAATAAGTTGCTTATATCAACATATCTATTTTCAGCTAGTATAAATTGAGTATCAATAACATTTATTCTTTGTGCGATAGAACTGATTAAATTCCCTTCATAAACATTGCCTACAACAGAACTTCCAGTAGGGGTATTATCCCTAATCCACTCTAATGCTTCTATTTCTTCATAAGAAACACCATTTTCAATTGTGTCTCTTGCATAAACAGTAGCTGGAATTATCAAACTGATAATGGCAATAACCATTACAGCCCCAATTATTAATGTTTTAAATCTAGCAAACTTAGTTATTTTAATATAATTAATAAATTTGTCAATAGTTAATACTGAAGTTATTGACAGCATAACAGCCAGCAACATCATACCCAAATCAAATGAAATCAATTTCAACAATAGTAATATACCACATGAAATAATAATTGAACTCAACAGATAAATATCTCTTTTTTTCTCTCCTAAAAATCCAAGAACAAATCCTCCAACTCCTAAAATAATAGGTATTATACCAATATTAGCTATTAACCCAATAATATTTATGCTTCTAAAATAATCATAATATAATTGTGGAGGAACATTCTGCCAAACTGCCAATAGCCCTTGCTCAAGATAAATATTTTTGAATAGGATAAGATTGAATAAAATCATAAGCAAAACATAAAATAATATTCCATTTTTGGTTTCATTTTGCATTTGTATATCATCAACAGCCATCAAAATAGCAAATATTATCAAAGCAAGGAAAAATAAAAAATTCATAGGGTCTAATATAGTTATTAAAAATGAAGTAATCAAAAATAATCCAATCCTCTCTTTTATTTTTAATAGTGAATAGATAAATAACAACATCAAAGGAACAAAAACAGAATAGATTGAAATTTGGTTTAATGTTAAATTAATAAAATTTGGAATAAATGCAAAGATTAAAGCACCAAAATAACTAGCCATATCATTCTTCGTTATCTCTCTAGCAATCAAATATCCAAAAACAACAACCAAAGAAGCTAACAAAGCAGGAACTATCTTGAATGCGACTAAAAAACCAAATAGGTTATTTACTACTGCTAAAATATAATGCCAAATATGTGTATCAAGGATATAATTTCCACCATAACTCTGAATATCATAAACAATTGGTTGCATATTTTCAGAAATAAATTCAGTATGTCTCAAATTAAAATAAGCATCATCACTGCTAAAATGTCCAATCTGCATTGAAAAGTATAAATTAAATGCAAAGCTTAATAGAAAAATTATAGAAATTACAACAATCTCTTTTTTTATCTTCATTCTTCCTCATTCTCAGGACTTTCATCCTCATCATCAGAACTAGCTTCTACCTTCTCCTCTTCAGTTTCTTCAATTTTGTACTTTTCTCCAATTTCATTAAATTTCTCTTTCATCTCGCTTTCCAATAAATCAAAGTACTCAAAGAATTTAGGGGTTAGTTTTAATATTCTTGTTCTTCCACTCTTTTCAGAAGTAATAAGTTCCAATTCTTTTAATGCAGAAATATGATCATAGGCTTTATTTCCCCTCATCTTAATAATCTCAGCCTGAAATGCAGGTTGTTTATATGCTAATACAGCTAGTGTAGCCTGAGTAGGAGGATCCATTTCACAACCAGAAGCTAATTTCATAGATAAATGTCCATATGCCTTTCTCAAGTTTAATTTATATTTTCCATTCTCTTCATAAACATCCAAACCACTTTCTCTTTTAGAATAATCTTCCTGCAATTCTTTAATAGCATCCTTTACAATACCCTTGCTACCAATCCCTGCAAATTCAGCTATCTCTTCAGCATCCATTAATTTCCCAGTAATAAAGAGTACAGCTTCAATCTTATTCTTGATATCTTGCATTTAATTAATTAAAAGAGAATTTATTTAAAAACCTTGTGATTTGATTTATAAACTAACTCAATGCAAATCTCAAAATGGCTGCAACCTTCCCTAAGTCTCTTAACTGCTCTCCCTCTGTTGTATCAGTACTTATAACTCTGAGATCAACACCAGTTTCATCAGCTTTATCTTCATATTCATCTAGTTTTGCTTCTTCTAATGTTTCAGAAACAAGTAATATTTCTACAGCACCATAATCTAAAGCTTTATTCACTTCCTGTTCACCATAAGCAACCTTATCTGGTTCAGTGGCTAGCAGTTTCAAAAAGTTTTGCATAACCTCTTTTTCTTCAGTAATGCTCTCTTTAGCTAAATTATCTTTTGATTTCTCAACCAATTCTTTTAAACCAAAATCTCCTCCATATGCAATGTCTTGAACAACAATAACCTTTCTTTTTAATTCCTCATTCAAATAGCCTCTTTCAAGAAAATCATTTTTACTAGGACCAGAACCCCCCACTAATATTCCTTTTAACTCTTTTCTACCTAAAAACTCTTTTTGAGCAGCCTCATTAATCCTATTGTAGAATTCTTTTGCAGCTTCTTCTCTAATTCTTGCAAATCTTTGAGCAGAATTATGAACAACAACACCATCAGCAATAAAGTTCTCATTCTCAACTTTAATATCAATTAACATTACTTCCTTTTCAACAACATCTATCTTTGTTATCACAATACCCTGGCCATTACAATTCAAAACAATCATTCCCACTTGTAATTCTTCTGCAGCCTTTGTTGTCTCATCCACCATAAAAAACAAATGATCACCAGAAGCAATAATTTCTTCCTCAACTGTAATCTTGTAAACTTTATCTTTTTTAACTTCCCATCTGTCTAAAACTTTTGAAGGAATACATTTTTTCTGTTTAAAATCAAAACTCTCAACTTCATCACCAACTTCTATATCATCTATTGGAATTGTTTGGCCATCAGCCAAGTTAACAATTGTCTCTGGATCTAAACACTGCCCTCCAGCTCTAGTCTTACCAGGAACAGCAGAATGCATAGAATGAACACTTAATATTTGATTTCCTTTTAATAAACCAATATCAGCCTCTCTTCTATCCATAACAATCAAACCATACATCTCTTTTGTATCCATCATTTCTCTAAGAGCATCTAAAACAAAAGTTTGATCACATCGATATAATCGCATATTTAATGGAACTGGAGGTTCAATAGAATACACTTGAATATCTACTCTTCCCTCCTTATCAGAAACATTTCCTGCAAAAACAGCTAAACCTAAATCAGGAGTTCTTTTAAATAATCTCAAATGTCTAATAATCTTCTCTAAAGAATCAATAACATGTTTTTGGGTTGTCTTATCTTTAATATTAGAAGCAGTTCCTTGCTCTTGAGCTAAATGATTAATAATTTTGATAATATCATAACCTTGAGGGATATAAACAGTAACTAACTCAGTATGTCTGCCTCTAATCTTTTCCAACTTCCTTACAAACCTTTTTACTCGTTGTTTTTCTTTTAGCGATAAAGCCATATTATTACCTCAATAATACAAATTTAAAAGTTTTGTCATACTATCAACTCTACTTTTTTCCCATAACTAATCTCTTTAAATTTGTGAGTATTAACAATATCTTTCTCAATTGTTTTTAAATTTTCATTGATAATAGCTTTAGAAATATCTTCTTTCAAACTAATATTTTTATCTTTTTTAAACTTCCAAATTATTTTGTTCATTTCCATAACATCATCTTTAGAAAAAGGAAGCTCTAAATTTTCTATAGTTGATGGGAACTTTTCTTCATGTATATCCATTTGGTATCTTAAATAATAAACTTTGTAAGTAAACATTGGAATTATAGGAGATAATAATCTCAAAACTACATCCAAACAATAATTCAAAGTATACAAAGCACCATGTTGCTCATCTTCTTCCCATTTTCCTTCTTCATTATATGCTCTATTCTTAACTAACTCTAAATAATGTGAAGAGAATAACTCCCAAACAAAATTTCTTATTTTTATTGCAGGGTTATGAAAATCATATTTTTCGTATCTTTCTTTTGTGTATTCAATTAATTCATTTACTTCATTAATCATCATTTTATCTAAATGATTCAAAACATAATTACCTTTAGGACTTGGAAAATTAGAAATAAATCTTGCTACATTCCACAACTTAACTAATGTCTTTCCAGCACCTTCAATCCTTTCAAATGAACATCTAAAATCAGTACTATCTAAATTACCCTCAACAGCTGCCCACAATCTAAATGGTTCTGAACCAAACTTTTCCAAAACTTCCTTAGGATCAATAATATTCCCCACAGATTTACTCATCTTATGTCCTTTTTCATCGACGATATGATAGTTTATCCAAACATCTTGGAAAATACTTTCTTTAGTCAATAAATAACATTTTAACATTGTATAATTTAACCAAGTTCTAACAATCTCTTTACCCTGAGGTCTTAAAGTACAAGGTTTTGCTTTTTCAAAAAATTCTTCATCTCTTGAATATTTTAAAACATACAAAGGTGTTATTGATGAATCAAACCAAGTATCAAAAACCCTTTCCTCACCAACAAACTTATCAGAACCACATTTGCATTTTTTAACAGGAGCCTTATCTTTCCAAGGTTGATGATACTTACCTTTTTCTGGTAATACTACTTCATTACATTTCTTACAATACCATAAAGGAATTTCAGTAGCATAAAATCTTCGTCTTGAAATTGGCCAGTCTATTGAAATTGCATCAATCCAATCCAACCAAATCTGTCTTGACTTAGGAGCATAAAAATTAACCTTATGAGCTAACTCTTGTAATTTTTTCTTATAATGAACTTGCTTTACATAAAACTCCTTCATAGAAATAAATTCAATTTCATCCTTACTTCTTTCACAAATAGGAGTTCTATGACTAATTTTAACTTGTTTTACTAACAAATCTTTTTCTTTTAATTTTGCAACAATCTTTTCTCTAGCCTCTCTAACCTTCAAACCTTTCAAAAATCCAGCATTCTCATTCATAGTTCCATTTTTACTAATTGCAATAACTGGATCTAAACTTTGTTCTCTAAAAAATTGAATATCTGATAAATCTCCTGCAGAACACATCATTACCAAACCCGTTCCTTTTTCCATATCAGCAAAAGTATGAGACTTAATTGGAATTTCTTTTTCAAATAAAGGACTAACTGCAGTTTTTCCTTCCAGATGTTTATATCTATCATCTTCTGGATTGAAAATAACCATACCACAAGTACAAATCAACTCAGGTCTTGTAGTACCAATAATTAAATCTTCATTAGTTTCTTTACATTTGAAAATAACATCATTAAAATTTGAATTTATATCTTTGTATTCAATTTCAGCATCAGCTAGAGTGGTTTGACAACCAGGACACCAATTATTAATCCTTTCATCTTCATAAATCAACCCAGCTTTCCACATATCAATAAAAGTATCTTGTGTTAATGATCTATAATCTTCAGAATCAGTTTGATAAACATTACCTGGCTCTTTTCCCAATTCCCACGAATTAAAACTTATTCCACATCTTAAAAAAGAATTAGTAGATTCCATTGTAGCATTCTCTAATATTTTCTTACAATACTCAATAGCTTTTTCCCTTGGAACATCAGTCAAATGAACTTTAAACTGTTTTTCAGCAGACATCTCAATCGGCAAACCATTCCTGTCTAACCCTAGAGGAAATAGAACTTCATGTCCAGTCATTCTCTTGAATCTAGCAAACATATCCATAATAGCATAAGTAGTAACTTGTCCAATATGGACTGGAGTATTAACATATGGGGGAGGTGTATCTATAGAATAAATGGGCTTTTTACTATTCTTATTAAACTTGTAAGCTCCATCCTTTTTCCATTTATTGAAAATCTCTGGTTCAAACTCCTTATTCCACTTTTTATCCTCAATTTTAGCCATATTCCTCCTAAATTAGCCCAAATTTAAAAACCTTTCTACCGACTTTGCAAACATTTCTTTTAACCTTACAAAAGTTGTTTACATTAATCACTTGGGGTGATTTTCTGGGCACAAGCCATAGCCCTGACTAGAAAACCTTGCTCTCTAGCCCTGTTTAATATGTTTCTTGCTGCATTGAGGTCAGCATTATACTGCAAATCACAATGACTACAGGAAAATGATGCTTGATTTATTCTTTTACCCATATTCCCACAATTGTGACATAATTTGCTTGTATTATATTCTTTAACTCTAAAAACTTGTAATCCTTTTTGTAATGCTTTGTATTGAATCATTTTAGTTAGTTTATAAAAAGGAAATGAATTGATTAATCTCCTTAGAACCTTTCCTTTTGCACTTTTCCTAATTCCTTTTAGATTACCTAATACAATAATTGATTTGGTTTTTTCAGCCCATTTAACAATTTCTTTACTTATTTCATGCAGTAAATTATTAACCTTATTCCTCTCCTTTTGTCCAATTGCTTTTATTTTCTTTAATAATTTTTTTCTTCCTAATCTTTTTCTCAACTAAGCATAATGTCTTCTTATCCCTCTTATTCCCTTGCCAAGAAAGGCTATCCTACCTAAACTGTCACAGACAGTTGCAATTACTTTCTCTCCTAGGTCTATTGCAAGGATGTTTCTTGGGATTATTTTTAATTGAGGAACATCAAATATTAATCTTAATTCATAATTACCTTTATGATTTTTTACTAGCAAACTATCTTTAATATATTTGAAATCAAATAAAGGTTTGTGTGGTTTTATTGGCAACCAAACTCCTATTCCCTTTCTTTTTCTTACACTAATCTTAATCCAAAAAGGTGTTAGTTTAGTTGATTTCTTCCTATATCTGATTTGATTCTTAGGAATTACAAGAGGGTAATTTTTGTATTGAATTTTTTTGTAATAGTGTCCTTTTGCTCTTTTGTGTTGTGATAAAATATTGTTATCTACTCCAAATTGCATCCACCATTGGAATCCATTGTATTCATGATCCAAATCTCTCTTCTTGGAGTCAGTTAGAATAAGAATTCCACATTTTACACAGTGAATAACCATAATTGTTTATTGAATATTATTTTTAATAAACCTTTCTTGGTTTTTTCCGGAAGATTTTCGGATTGATTGAGTTTACTTTGAGATAGTTTAATCTTGGAGATACCGAAATATTTAATAACTATTCATCCTATAAACAAGATATGGAATTAAATCCTTGGGAAAGTTTTGAAGTAAAAGACTATAATAAATTAATGAAGAAATTTGGAATAGAAAAATTAGATACTAAAAAAATCCCAGAAAAACATCCTTTTTTTGATAGGGGCATTATCTTTGGTCATAAAGACTTTGGAAACATAGCTTCAGCAATAAAAAACAAAAAACCCTGGGCAATGATGACAGGATTAATGCCATCAGGAAAATTCCACTTCGGCCACAAGATGGTTGCAGATGAAATAATCTACTTTCAAAAGCTTGGAGCTGAATGTTATATTGCAGTAGCAGACATTGAATCATATTTAACAAGAGGCATCTCCTTAGAAGATGCAAGAAAAACAGCAATTGAAGAATACTTAATTAATTACATAGCACTTGGACTAAAACCAGCAAAAACAAAATTTTATTTTCAAAGTAATGGATCATCCGAATACAACAATCTAAGTAAGTTTGTTTCTAAAAAAACAACATACAATGAACTGAAATCTATCTATGGAGACATAAGTCCTGAAAAAATGGTTTCCACATTCACACAAGTTGCAGATATATTATCTCCTCAATTAGATGGACCAAAACCAGTTATAGTTCCTGTGGGAGTTGACCAATTGCCTCATATTTCATTAACAAGAGATATTGCAAATAGAATGAAATTAATTCCACCTTCAGCAACATTCCATAAACTAATGCCTGGATTAAAAGGTGGAAAACTTTCATCATCAGATCCTTCCTCTGCTATTTTCTTAACAGATTCTCCAAATGAGATTAAAAAGAGAATTAACAAATATGCTCTCTCTGGAGGACAGAAAACATTAGAAGAGCATAGAAAAAAAGGTGGAAACCCAGATGTAGATATATCTTACCAATGGTTAACCTATATTGAAGAGGATGATAAGAAACTAAAACAAATCTATAATGATTATAAATCCGGAAAATTACTTTCTGGAGAGCTGAAAGCAATTTTAATTGAAAAATTAACTAAATTTTTAGAACAGCATCAAAAGAAAAGAGAATTAGCAAAAAAACAAGTTGATAAATTTCTTAAGGAATAACTTCAACACCATTAAACTTTAAGTGTTTAAAATCATCTAAAGAAATAATTTTATCGTCGATAAATACTCTAATCTCCTCTTCCTTACTTTGTAATTTTTTAATCAAGAATCTAACAGTTCCACATAACTCTTTATAATCCTCAGAATTCCAAAGTTTAGTAATATTAGAATACAAACATCTTCCACCACACAAATCAAGTATATCACAACTTGTACAAGGTTCTTTAACATACAATTCTTTTAAAGAAGTAGAATCCAAGTCACCACAATAAAATTCCTTGAAACCACACATAATTGGACAAGCAGTAATTTTACCATTAGTTGCAATTGTATAATTTGCATAACCAGAACCACATCTTAATTTACTCTTTTCTCCTTTAAGAATTGAATCCATCACAACCATAAAAGGATACCACTTTTCAACTTTACCTTCTTTCATTCTTGAAACCCACTCATCAACTAATTTATCAATCTCTTCATTATATTTTCCTAACCATTCATCTCTTTCCTCAAAGAACATAGCATCTAACTGCCAATGAATAATATCAAAATGTTCTGATAAAAATAAAACCTGTTCATAAACATTCGAACCTTTAGAAATGGTCATACGAGCAATCAACTCACCATTAAACCTTTTCTTTAACCATTCAACCTTTTCCATCACTCTTTTATACACACCATTGCCTCTATTCCTATCAGTAATTTCCTCATCACCATCAATTGAAACTAATATGGTGTGAAATTTAGAAACATAATCACCTAATCCTTGCAACAATAAACCATTAGTTTGTGTCATAAAACCCTTACAAGAAACAGAATCCATTATTTTCTTTATCACTTCAATATCCAACAAAGGCTCTCCACCATAAAAAGTAACATAATCCTCTTCAGTTACAAAATCTTTCAACTTTTCAATATCATAACTAATCTTAGGAGGTAAACAGTAATCAATACTATTATCAATTTCAGTAAATTCATCTCTAACACAATATTTACACTCTAGATTACATTCAGTACTTGTAATAACATGATAAAACATAGAAAACTGAATTTATTTGGTGTTTAAATTTGTTACTCTAAAATCTTCTTTTAAGGAGCAAGCCATTATAACAAACATAGCAAAGATTACAGCAAGCAAAAGAAAGGCATATTTAAATGGTAATATTAACAAAAATCCAGCAATTAAAAGTTTACCCATAATTGAAAAAACATCAAGTGTTGTGTTATATATACTATAATATTTTTCTGTTTTTTTCTTTGGTGCTATTAAGAAAAAATAAGCCTCAGTAGTAGCTTCAACCATTGCAATTCCAAGACTTCCACAAATCAATACAATTAGTATAAAAAGAATATTAGGCATGAAAAAAGAAACTACTAAACATAAACCCATTATTATATGTCCGATTATAAACAGTCTCTTAAATCCTATTTTATTTGCTTTTTTAGAAAAGTAATATTCAAATAAGATTAAAGGAACTATTACTGCAAAAAGGAAAAATGCAATCTCTTTAAACCTCAATCCAGTCTCAATCATATGAACTGGTATATAAATGAAAATAAGTGCCCACCAAATACTAGTGCTCCCACTTATTATATAGGTTTTTACCAGCTCTTTTTTCTTAAAAAAGTCTCTAAGATTTAAAATAAAATTTCCATCGACTTCTTTTATCTTTTTATCCTTACTTCTTATTCTCATTAATATTAACAAAACTAAACTCAACAACATAAAAATTCCAGAAAGGAAGAAGATTATAGGAATTCCCCATTTATCTGCAAGAAATCCTGCTATAAGTGGACCAATTAACCATCCAATATTCATTAGTGTATATATAAATCCTTCATTTGCAGACAATTCCTCTTTTTTTGAAGAATTTCTTACAACCATCCCATAACTATCAACCCTTAATACAGATAGTACACTTAATATTATACCTAATACAATAATCAACCATAAACTTCTTATAAAAATAAACAAGAAATAACACAGGGCTATTAATGTTAAAGATATTTTATATGTTTTTATATTATTACTTTTTTCTATCCATGGAATTAGATAAATATAACTAATTAATGATACAGCAGTAAACAGACTAGATATAAGCCCAACCCATACATCTTTTTTAACAAATTCATATATATAAACAGCCCAAACTGTGTCAACAAAAGATAATGCTAAAGCAACTATTAAAAATACTATTCCTAATTGCCCAATCTTAGTGAAATGCGTCCTCTTTTTTAAGAAACTTATAACCATTGTATATAACTCATGTTTTGTTATATTTATTCTTTTCTAATTTAAATCTTCCAACCTACCAAAGTCATAAACCTTGTCAGAAACAATAAACACTTCAAATCTTCGCAAATCTTGATCTAGATATGGACTCAACACTTCTTCTTTCAACAAATCAGAACCAATAGTAACAAAATTAAAAGAGGGCATAACAATTAGTATTTTTCCTTCAAACTTACCTTTCAAAAAACACTTAAAAGTTTCAACTCTATTATCCTCTTTCAAACCAACAGCTGGATGCTCATGGCCTATAACAATAACTTTACAGTTCTCTTTAACAATTTTATTTCCATGACAAAACAAAACATCTCCTACTTTATAGAAATCTCTCAGACTCAAATTTTTATTCTTGGCAATAGGGCCTAAAATACTATCATGATTGCCCCTTATCAAAACAATTTTATTACATTTTTTCTCTAGAATTTCTAAA